>KE354496.1 GCA_000415505.1 Streptomyces afghaniensis 772 | reverse complement strand
GCGACCGCGTGGACCGTGTGTACTTGGTGGCGGCGGCCAGGTGGGTGGACGGCGTCCAGCCGGCGCCGTCGCCGGATATCTCGCCGTCGACCTTCTTGCCCTTGGCGTCCTTGACCACGACCTCGGTCAGCTTGCCCTTGGCGGCGGTCACCTTCAGCGCCCCGCTGGTGTCGACGGACTTGGCGCCGTCCTTGGGGGTGATGCCGACGACGGCCTCGGACTG
>KE354495.1 GCA_000415505.1 Streptomyces afghaniensis 772 | reverse complement strand
CTGGCGAGACAGGTCCGCGATCCGCGGTGCGATCTGGCACTGCGGCGCTATTCGCTGCGCAAGTGCCTTGAGAGGTTCGCCCCTTACGGGCACAGGGCGACCTGGGACCATCTTTGCTCCCGGGCCGGGTTCGGTCCCGAGGACCGGTCCCCCGATCCGGTGCGGCTCGTGGCCGCACTGGACGAACTGGAGGAGGCGCGGGCGGTCTGGCTGGCCTACGAGGTCGAGTTCGCCGAGCGCCGCAAGAAGGAGAAGCACGACGGACTGCGCCGGCCGGGCAGTGTGGACGACTGGCACCGGCTGACCTGGGGCGGTTTCGGCGTGGCGTGGTGCGACGATCCGGCGGTCCATCCCCGTGAACCGCTGGCCGAGGTGCTGCGCCGGCTGATCGCCGCGCTGGAGCGCGAGCCGGGCTCGACGTGCCCGGTGTGCGGCGGGGAACAACTCGCCTGGAAGTACGACCTGGACCACGAGCCTTCGGCGGGTCCGGTCTGCACGGACTGCGGAATTCTCGTACCGCGTCCGGTGCTCACGCCCGAGTCCCTGGCGGACGCCAGGCGGGCGAGGCTGTTGGTGTCGGCTTGACGAGTGCGGGTGCGGCGGGGGTGCGCCGGGGATGCCGCACCCCCACTGTCAGTGAGGGCTGACACCATCGTCGACATGGTGCAGGTGTGTCTGAACGGTCCGCGGACCGCCGCCGACGGTACGGCGGTGCCGCTGACGCCCGAGTCCATGGCCGACTCCGCCGCGGACGCCGTCGCGGCCGGGGCCACGGACATCCATGTCCATCCCAAGACGCCGTGCGGGCGGGACACGTTGTCGCCCAGGGTGCTTGCGGAGACGCTCTCGGCGATTCGCTCGCGCGTGCGGGTGCCGGTGGGTGTGACCACGGGGGCATGGGCCGAGCCGGACCCTGCCGCCCGGCTGGAGCGGATACGGAGCTGGACCGACCTGCCCGACCACGCCTCGGTCAACTGGCATGAGCCCGGTGCGGAGGAGGTTGCCGGCCTGCTCCTGGATCTCGGGGTGGGCGTGGAGGCCGGCATCTGGTCCGGGACGGACGGCGCGGAGCGGTTCGCTGCCTCGCCGCTGGGGCCGAGGGTGCTGCGGGTGTTGGCCGAGGTGACGGATACCGGCCCTTCGAGTGCGGTGGCTTCTGCGCGGGGGTTGTTGTCCGAGCTTGGGGCCGCGCACGGGCGTCCCGTCCTGCTGCACGGGGAGGACGGGGGTGCGTGGCCGGTGCTGCGGCTTGCGGGCGAGCTGGGGTTGGCCACGCGGGTCGGGGTGGAGGATGTGCTGGTCCTGCCGGACGGGAGGCCGGCCGGGTCCAATGCGGAGCTGGTTACGGCGGGGTTGGTGGAGTACGAGGCGGGTCGGCAGGGTGCGCAGCGTCGTTGCTGAGGCCGGGTGGGTCCGCAGCCCGGCGGAACGGGGTACCGCTGCGCCCACCCGTGCCGCCCCAGCGGCACGCCTGCCCGCAGCTATGCGGGACCGGCGGGGCCCGCAGCCAAGCAGGACGGGTGGTCCGCAGCGCGGGGGCTACGGCTGCTGAGCAGGTCGCCGCGCGCCCGCACACGTAGCGGCCGGCCTGCGGCACCTGGGCCACGACGCACCCGCAGCCCAGCGCCGAGTGCCAGCCCCCGCCGCGAAGCGGGAGCACGACGCGCCCCGCACCCGCGTACGCACGGAAGGGGACGTGTCGGGGGGTGTCCGCCCGCAGCGGTTGGCGCGTCAACGGACAGTCAGTCGGTATCCGACCCCATCGCGCCGTTCCGAGGACGGACACCCCCGGCGTCAGGCGCTACCCGCGCCCCTTGTCCACCATCAGGCGCGACCCCGCCCGGCGCTCGCCGAAGACGTCGCCGGGGTTGGAGAGGACGCACGTGTCGAGGGAGAGGCAGCCGCAGCCGATGCAGTCGGTGAGGTGGTCGCGGAGGCGGTTCAGCTGCTTGATGCGCTCGTCCAGTTCCGAGCGCCAGGCCTCCGACAGATGCGCCCAGTCCTCCCGGGTCGGCGTCCGCTCCTCGGGAAGCTCCGCCAGCGCCTCGCGGATCGTCGCCAGCGGGATGCCGACCCGTTGCGCGGCCCGGATGAAGGCGACCCTGCGCAGCGTGTCACGCGAGTAGCGGCGCTGATTGCCGGCGGTCCGGCGACTGCTGATCAGGCCCTTCGACTCGTAGAAGTGCAGGGCGGAAACGGCGGCCCCGCTGCGCGCCGCCAGCTGGCCGACCGTGAGCTCGTGGATCTTCTCTGAAATCTGGGGCACCCTTCGAACCCTACCGATCGACCCCACCGAGTCCGTTGACACGGCCCCCGCAGCCGACCATGCTAAGCAGTCGCTTAGAGATTCAAGCGCACGCAGACTTCCTGACGCGAGAGGCCGGGACATGGCACAGCCGAGGATCTTCACATCCGTCGACGACCTGAAGTCGGCGGTGGGCGAGCAACTGGGGTACACCGACTGGCTCGACATCGACCAGAAGCGGATCGACCTCTTCGCGGAGGCCACCGGCGACCACCAGTGGATCCACGTCGACCCGGAGAAGGCCGCAGCGGGGCCCTTCGGCACCACCGTCGCCCACGGCTATCTCACGCTGTCGATGCTCCCCCTCTTCGGACCGCAGCTGATCTCCGTCGAGGGCGTGAAGATGGGCGTCAACTACGGGACGAACAAGGTCCGTTTCCCCTCCCCCGTCCCCGTCGGCTCCCGGCTGCGCGCCACCGCGACCATCAGCGCCGTCGACGACGTGCCCGGCGGCGCCCAGGTGACCGTCGCCTTCACCGTGGAACGCGAGGGCGGCGACAAGCCCGTCTGTGTCGCCGAGTCGATCGCCCGCTACTACCTCTGACCCCGGCGGGCTACCGGCGGGCCGCCGCTCCGCCGTCCCCCACCATCCGCAGCACGAGGTCGGCGTACAGCGCGCCGACCTCGTCCGGCGTCCACGGCCCGTCGACGTTGAACCAACGCGCCACGTCGATGCAGAGCGAGAGCACGGCCAGGGTCGTGCCCTTCACGTCGAGCACGTCGAACTCACCGGCCGCCACGCCGTCCTCGATGATCGCCCGCACCTCGGCGTCGCACTGCCGCCGCAGCGCGAGGATCTCCTCACGGGCGTCCGGACCGAGCGAGTCCAGCTCGTACTGGACGACCCGGGCGGTGGTGCGTCCGCCGGCGTGCCAGCGGACGAAGGAGCTGACCGCGCCGGCCAGGCGCTCGCGGGCGGTGCCCTCCTGCCGGGCCGCCGTCCGCAGGATCTCCAGGGCCTTCTCGTGCCCGATCCGGCTGATGCGGTGCAGCAGCTCTTCCTTGGTCTTGTAGTGGATGTAGAGCGCGGCCGGGCTCATTCCGGCGCGACCCGCGATGTCACGGGTCGTCGTGGCGTGGTACCCGCGCTCGGCGAAGGCCTCCACCGCGGCGATCAGCAGCCGTCGCGCCGCGTCGGGCGTGACCTCGCCCCACGCCTGCGCCTCGCCACCGGCCGTATCCTCCGCCGTACTCATCACTCGCCCCTCTCCACCGACAGGGACAACACCATACCGCCGAAGGTGAGCGAGCGCTTAGTGCGGCAGCTCAGTGCTTCTCGAAGGGGGTGTACGAGGGCGCCGCCCCCTCCTGCCGGTCCCGGATCACCTTGGCCAGGGTGAAGGAGGAGGTGACCAGGTACAGAACGGCGATGGCGAGAAAGCCCCGCACCCAGGCGTCGGCGCTCAGTTGGTAGATGCCGATCGCGGTGGCCGCCATGGCGACGGCGAAGGAAGCGACGGCCTGGCCGTAGAAGGCGGCCGTGTTCTGCTTGCTGCCCGGTGTGTCACTCATGGGGCAAGCTTCCGGCGGACGTGGCCCGCGCCACATCGGCTGAAGTACTCAGGGCGTACTCAGAACGCCGAAACGCCCGTGAGCGCACGCCCGATGACCAGCTTCTGGATCTGGCTCGTGCCCTCGTAGAGGGTCATCACGCGGGCGTCCCGCAGCAGCTTGCCCGCGGGGTACTCGTCGATGTAGCCGTAGCCGCCGAAGACCTGGAGGGCGTTGTTCGCGGCGCGGACGGCCGCCTCCGAGGCGAACAGCTTGGCCTTGGACGACTCGACGGCGAACGGCCGGCCGCGGTCGATCAGGTCGGCGACCCGCCAGGTCAGCAGCCGGGCGGCGTCGACGTCCACGGCGATGTCGCTGATCAGTTCCTGGACCAGCTGGTGACGGGCGATGGTCTTCCCGAACTGCTCGCGCTCGCCCGCGTACCGCACGGCCGCGTCCAGAGCGGCCTGGGCTATGCCGACACAGCCCGCGGCGACCGACATCCGGCCCTTGGCGAGGGCGGACATGGCGACCGAGAAGCCCTTGCCCTCCTCCCCCAGCAGCGCCGAGGCGGGCACACGCACGTCCTCCAGTACGAGTTCGGCCGTGGCCTGGCCGCGCAGCCCCAGCTTCCCGTGGATCGTGCGGCGCGTCAGGCCGGGCGTGTCCGTGGGGACCAGGAAGGCGGACACGCCCTTGTGGCCGGGGGCGTCCGTGGAGCGGGCGAAGAGCAGGACGACGTCGGCCCAGGTGCCGTTGGTGATGAACATCTTGGTGCCGTTGATGACGTAGTCGTCGCCGTCGCGCACCGCCCGCGTCGCGAGGTTGCCCGCGTCCGAGCCGGTGCCCGGCTCGGTCAGGCCGAAGCAGCCGACCGCCTCGCCGGACGTGAGCCCCGGCAGCCACCGCCGCTTCTGCTCCTCGCTCCCCCAGGCGGCGACGGTCTTCGCGACGAGCCCCAGCGAGACGGAGACGATCCCGCGCACGGACGAGTCGCCCCGGCCGAGTTCCTCCGTGACCAGGCAGTACGCCAGGTGGTCACCGCCCGAGCCGCCGTACTCCTCGTCGATCGTCAGACCCAGGAAGCCGACCTCGCCGAGCTTCTTGACGATCGCGCGGTCGACTTCCTCGGCGCGGTCCCAGGCGACGGCGTTCGGGGCGATCTCGCGCTCGACGAAGTCCCGGGCGAGCTGCCGTACGGCGGTCTGCTCCTCGCTGAGCTCCAGGTTCACCACAAGCCACTCCACTTGAAAGCCGTACATTTAAATTAGCACTGCTAGTTTCTATCGGCAGCCCTACTATGTGCGCCATGGCCCGACCGCGCAAGCCCCTGCTCAGCACCGACCGGATCGTCGAGACGGCCCGCGCGCTCGTGGACGCGGAGGGCCTCGCGGCCGTCTCCACCCGCCGGCTCGCCGCCGAACTCGGGGTCAGCGGGCCCTCGCTCTACAACCACTTCCGCACCAAGGACGAGATCCTGGAGGCGGTCGCCGACTCGGTGAGCGGCCAGGTGGACCTGACGATGTTCCAGGACGGCCGCGACTGGCGGACCGCGCTGCACGACTGGGCCGTCTCCTACCGGACCGCGCTGCGCGACCACCCGAACATCGTCCCGGTGCTGGCCCGCGGCCCCGGCCGCCGCCCGGCGGGGCTGCGCCTCGCGGACGCCGTCTACGGCGCGATGGTCGAGGCGGGCTGGCCGCCGGCCCAGGCCACGTCCATCGGCGCGCTGATGCGGTACTTCGTGATGGGTTCCGCGCTCGGCTCCTTCGCCGGGGGCTTCGTGAACGACGCGAGCGCCTACGACCCCGCCGACTACCCCCATCTCCAGCAGGCCCATCTCCTCGCCGAGCAGCAGGAGAAGATCGACGAGCGGGCCTTCGAGACCGGGCTGACGGCCCTGCTGGACGGGCTGGCACGGCAGTACGAGCAGGTGCGGCGGACCGCGTAGCACCATCGCGACGGGACACTTCGGCGGCGGCCGAAGGGTCGGTGTTCCATGCTGGGGGGCATGACGACGAGGGACCCGCAGGCCACGGCCCTGGCCCGGCTCGCCGCGCTGTTCGCGGACGAGACCCGGGCCGCGTGCCTGCTGGCGCTGCTCGACGGCCGGGCCTGGACCGCGAGCGAACTGGCGCGGCACGCGGGTGTCGCCGCGTCGACGCTGAGCGAGCACCTCGGCAGGCTCGTCGCGGGCGGGCTGCTCGCCGAGGAGCGCCAGGGCAGGCACCGGTACGTCCGGCTGGCCGACGCGCGGGTCGCGCAGCTGGTGGAGGACCTGGCGGCGCAGGTCGCGCCGGGTACGGCCGTACGGCCGCGGAACCTGCGGCAGTCGAGCGCCGGTTCGGCGATGGCCCGGGGCCGCACCTGCTACGACCATCTCGCCGGGCGGCTCGGCATCGCGGTCACGGACGCCCTGACGGCGCGCGGTCTGCTGCAGCAGGAGACGGGGTTCGCGCTCACCGAAGCCGGGCTGGCGTGGTTCGAGTCGGCAGGCATCGGCCTCGATCGGCGTGGTCGGCGTCCCCTGGCCCGTGCCTGTCTCGACTGGACCGAACGCCGGCCTCATCTCGCGGGCGTCGCGGGCGCGGCGCTGTGCCGGCACGCCCTGGACGCGGGGTGGTGCGTCCGTATCGGCTCCGAGCGGGCCGTGAAGGTGACGGCGGCCGGTGAACGGGCACTGTTCGATCTGCTGGGCGTGGAGGCCAGGGCGCTGCACTGACCCCGAAGCCTCGTCGGACAAGCCCCGGCACGCCGCCTGACCGGCCGCGAAGGCCCCGTCCGAAATTCGCGAGCGTCCGTTCCCCCTTCCCTCCTAGCCTCGGGATCATGATGAACCACACCCCACCCCGCCCCGCCCGCCGGGCCGAACTGCTGGCCGCCGGTGCGGCCGCGGTGACCGTCGTGCTGTGGGCGTCCGCCTTCGTCTCGATCCGCAGCGCGGGGGACGCGTACTCGCCGGGCGCGCTGGCGCTCGGGCGGCTGCTGGCCGGAGCGCTGACGCTGGGGGTGATCTGCCTGCTGCGGCGGGAGGGGTGGCCGCCGCGCTCGGCCTGGCGGGGGATCGCCATATCGGGTCTGTTGTGGTTCGGCGTGTACATGGTCGCCCTCAACTGGGGCGAGCAGCTGGTCGACGCGGGTACGGCCGCCCTGATCGTGAACACCGGGCCGATCCTCATCGCGCTGCTGGGTGCCCGGTTGCTCGGTGATCCGATGCCGCCGCGGCTGCTGGCGGGGATGGCGGTGTCGTTCGCCGGTGCGGTGACCGTGGGTCTTTCGATGTCCGGCGGGGGCGGTTCCTCCGTGCTCGGAGTGGTGCTGTGCCTGCTCGCGGCGGTCACCTACGCCGCCGGTGTCGTCGCGCAGAAGCCCGCTCTGGGCACGGCCAGTCCGTTGCAGGTGACGACGTTCGGCTGCCTGGTCGGCGCGGTGGTCTGCCTGCCGTTCGCCGGGCAGCTCGTCCAGGAGGCCGCCGAGGCGCCGGCCTCCGCGACGCTCAACATGGTGTACCTGGGCATCTTCCCGACCGCCCTGGCCTTCACGACGTGGGCGTACGCCCTGTCCCGGACGACCGCGAGCCGGATGGGCGCGACGACGTACGCGGCGCCCGCGCTGGTCGTCCTGATGTCCTGGCTGTTCCTCGGCGAGGTGCCGGGGCTGCTCACCCTGGTCGGCGGTGTGCTGTGCCTGGCGGGTGTCGCGGTGTCGCGGTCGCGGGCGGCGGCTCGGGCCGGGGGTCCGGGAGCGGCTCCGGAGCCCCGGCCCGAGCGCACTGGGGGCTCAGCCCGCTGACTCGGCTTCCGCCCTGGCCTCGGGCGCGGCTTCCGGTTCCGCCGGACGCGCCCGGTCCGCGAGGACCTTGATCGACACCAGCGCGATCACCGAGAGCGCGATGATGTAGCCCGACACCGCCATCGAGGTGCCCGTCGCCTCCAGCAGCAGCACCATGACGAAGGGGGCGAGGCCGCCGCCCGCGACGGCCGCGATCTGGTAGCCGAGGGAGGCGCCGGTGTAGCGCATCTCGGGTGTGAACAGCTCGGCGAAGAGGGCGGCCTGGGGGCCGTACATGATGCTCAGGAAGCAGCTGGCGACGAACGTCCCGACCGCGAGCCACAGCAGCGAGCCTGTGTCGATCAGCAGGAAGAGCGGCACGGCCCACAGCGCGATGCCGGCCGCCCCGAAAGCGTAGATCCGGATGCGGCCGATGCGGTCGGAGAGCGCGGCGGCGGCCGGGATCAGCACGAGCTGGGTGAGGCTGACGCAGAGCGAGACCGTGAGCACCGGGCCCTTCTTCATGTCCAGCTCGCGGGTCGTGTAGTCGAGGACACCGGTGATGAGGATGTAGAAGGTCGCGGTGTTCACGGCGAAGGAGCCGCCGGCCAGGAGGACCGTGCCGAGGTGGCCGCGCAGGATCGTGCGCAGCGGTGAGCTCTGCTCGGTCTTCTCCTGCTCCGCGAGGGCGCGTTCGGCCTCCCGGAACGCCGGGGTCTCCTCGACGCGGGTGTGGATGTACCAGGCGAGGGCGAGGACCAGCAGGCCGACCAGGAACGGCACGCGCCAGCCCCAGGCCGCGAACGCCGAGTCGGTGGTGAGCGCGCCGGCGGCCAGGAAGACCGTGTTGGCGGTCACCACGCCGATGGGGACGCCGAGCTGGACGACACTGCCGTAGACGCCGCGCTTGCCCTCCGGGGCGTACTCGGTGGCCAGGAGCATCGCGCCGCCCCACTGGGCGCCGACGGCGACGCCCTGCGCGACGCGGAGCAGGACGAGCAGGATCGGGGCGGCGACGCCGATCGTCTCGTACGTCGGCAGCAGGCCGATGCCCGTGGTGGCCACGCCCATCAGCGTGAGCGCGAGGACCAGCATCGGCTTGCGGCCGCGCTTGTCGCCGAGGTGGCCGGCGACGATGCCGCCGAGGGGGCGGGCGAGGAAGCCGACGGCGAACGTGGCGAAAGAGGCCAGCACGCCGGCGCTGGGGCTGCCGGCGGGGAAGTAGAGGTCGCCGAGGACGAGGGCGGCGGCGATGCCGAAGACGAAGTAGTCGTACCACTCGACCGCCGAGGCGAGGGCCGCGGCGGTGGCCACGCGGCGGCGGTTGCCCGCGGCAGGCGCGGTGGCGGTTGGCGGCTGAGCGGAAGGGGCCGTGTCCATGCGGTGCACGCTCCGGTGGGTGCGGGGACGGAACGGGGGGTGGATCGATGGTCCGGGGAACGTACTGACCGGACGGTATGGACGTCAACGGGTCGCGCACCAGGACTTTTGCCTGTACGTGGCACTCAGTGTGCGGGCGGGCATGCCTGAGGCCCCGGCCTCGCACGGAGGCCGGGGCGCGGGAGGAAACGGGCTAGAAGACGACCAGTGCCCGGCCGCCCTTGCCCGCCAGCATGTTCTCGAAGGCCGCCGGGATGCCGTCCAGGGAGATGCGTTCGGTCACCAGGGCGGTCAGGTCCAGACGGCCCGCCCGGACGTGTTCGGCGAGGACCGGGAGGTCCTGCGCGGGGTCGGAGTTGCCGTAGACGCAGCCGGTCAGGGTGCGGCCCCAGTGGAAGATCTCCAGGGCGTTGAAGGTGACCTGCTGGTCCTTGCCGCCGATGCCGACGACCGTGGTGCGGCCGCCGCGGCGGGTGGAGTCCCAGGCCGTGCGGATGGAGACCGCGCGGCCTGCGCACTCGACGGCGACGTCGACGCCCTGTCTGCCGGTGAGGGCGCGGATCTCGCGGGCGGTGTTCTCGGAGGCGAGGACGTAGTCGGTGGCGCCGGCCGCCCGGGCCAGCTCCTCCTTCCCGGCGGACACGTCCACCGCGACGATCTTCGAGGCGCCCGCGATCCTGGCGGCCTGGAGGGCGGCGAGGCCCACTCCCCCGACGCCGAACACCGCGACCGTCTCGCCGGGACGCACCCGGGCCGAGTGGTGGACGGCGCCGTACCCGGTGAGGACGGCGCAGCCGAGGAGGGCCGCGTCGGTGAGCGGGACGCCGTCCGGGACGGGCAGGACGCAGCCCGCGGACACCACCGTCTCCTCGGCGAACGCGGCGACGTTCAGGCCGGGGTGGAGGTCGGTGCCCTCGGCGGTGCGGGCGTAGACGTCGGCGGCGCCGTTGAGGGCGTTGGCGCACAGCCAGACCTCGCCGAGCGAGCAGGCGTGGCAGGAGCCGCAGGACGGGGCCCAGTTGAGGACGACCCCGTCGCCGGGCGCGACGTGGGTGACGCCCTCGCCGACGGCGACGACGGTGCCGGCGCCCTCGTGGCCGAGGACGGCCGGGACCGGGACGCGCATGGTGCCGTTGGACAGGGACAGGTCGGAGTGGCAGACCCCGGCCGCGGCGAGCCGGACGCGGACCTGGCCGGGGCCGGGGTCGGGCAGGTCGATGCCGGTGATCTCCAGCGGGGAACCTACGGCGGGCAGGACGGCGGCGCGGACAGCCATGGCGGAAGGGACTCCCCTGACTAGAACTGGAGGGACTTGGTCTGGAGGTACTCGGCCAGGCCGTGCACGCCGAGCTCGCGGCCGACACCCGACTGCTTGTAGCCGCCGAAGGGGGCGAGGGGGTTGAAGCGGCCGCCGTTGATGTCGACCTGGCCGGTCTCCATCCGGCGCGCGAAGGCCACCGCCTCGGCCTCGTCCCCGGCCCAGACGGCGCCGGCCAGGCCGTAGACCGTGCCGTTGGCGATGCGCAGGGCGTCCTCCTCGTCCTCGTAGCGGAGGATCGACAGGACCGGACCGAAGATCTCCTCCTGCGCGATGGTCATGTCCGGGGTGACGTCGGCGAAGACGGTCGGGCTGACGAAGTAGCCCGTCTCGCGCGGGGCCTCCGGGCCGCCGGCGACCAGGCGGGCGCCCTCGGCGACGCCCTTCTCGATGTAGCCGCGCACCCGTGCCTGCTGCTTGGCGTTGACGACCGGGCCGATGCGCTCGCCGTACTTGGCGGCGGCCGTCGCGGCGAGGTCCACCGCCTCGTCGTACTGGTCGCGGTGGACCAGCATGCGGGTCCAGGCGCTGCACGTCTGCCCGGAGTTGGACATGACGTTGGCGACGCCGACGTTGACCGCCTTGGCCAGGTCGGCGGTCGGGAGGATGACGTTGGCGGACTTGCCGCCGAGTTCGAGGGCGACCTTCTTGACCTGCCCGGCGGCGATCGCGGCGATCCCGCGGCCGACGGCGGTGGAGCCGGTGAAGGAGACGAGGTCGACGCCCGGGTGCTCGGCGAGGGCCTGCCCTGCGACCGGGCCGAGGCCGGTGACCAGGTTGAAGACGCCCGCCGGGATACCGGCCTCGTGCACGGCGTCCGCGAACAGGCGGGCGACCAGCGGGGTGTCCTCGGCGGGCTTCACGACGATCGTGCAGCCGGCCGCGAGGGCCGGGGCGACCTTGGCGACGATCTGGTGCAGCGGGTAGTTCCAGGGCGTGATCGCGGCCACGACACCGACCGGCTCGTGGTGCACGACGGAGTTGCCGGTCTTCTCCTCGAAGGCGTACGTGGCCGCCAGCTCGGCGTAGGAGCCCGCGACCGCGATCGGTACGGCCGCGTGGACGGCCTGGGAGAACTTCAGGGGCGAGCCGAGTTCCGCGGTGACGGTCTCGGCGATCTCCTCCGTGCGGGCCACGAGCACGTCCCGGAGGGCGGCCAGGCGCGCCGCGCGCTCGGCGGGCGGGGTCGCGGCCCAGTCCGGGAGGGCGGCGCGGGCGGCCCGTACGGCGGCGTCGACGTCCTCGGCGGTGCCGGCCGGGACCGTGCCGATGACCTGCCCGTCGGCCGGGTTCACGACCTCGATCACGTCCTGGCCGGCGGCGGGGCGCCAGGCACCCCCGAGGTACATGCCGTCGTATGCCTTCATCGCGCTTCCTCCGGGGCGGGGCGTCGTCGTCCGACACATAAACTAGCGGCGATAGTTTTCCGACGCCAGACGTCACGGGGTGCCGGGCACCGGATGCCGGGTCATCACAGCACGGCCGGGGCCCGGCCCGAGTGTGCGGCTCCTCACTCCCCCAGATCGGGCAGGCGCTCGGGGTGCGGACAGATGCGGTCGCCGTGCTGGTCGAAGACGAAGAGGTGGGCGAGGTCGACGAGGAGCGGCACCTGCATGCCGTGGCGGAGGGCCAGGTCCGGGGTGGTGCGCACGACCAGGTCGCCGGGCAGGCGGGGTTCGGCGGCCGAAG
>KE354494.1:22440-25126 GCA_000415505.1 Streptomyces afghaniensis 772 | reverse complement strand
TGAGCAGGCAGACCGTGTCCGGCCGTGGCCGGCGACGTCCCTCGCGGCCCACCGTGGACCTCCCGGCCGGCGACGTCCAGCCGCTCCGGACAGGGCCGCCAGGTGTCCCCGTGGACCAGGACGCTGCTGACCCGGCCCCAGGCGCCCGGCAGCACGGCCAGCAGCCCGGGCAGCTCCGCGGCCAGGTCGTACGACCGGGGCCACCACGCCCCGTCGATACGGCGGGCCGTGCGGCCGAGGCGGGGCTGGACCGCGAGCCTCAGCCGGACCTCGGAGGGGGCCGGGAAGGGCGGAGAGGGCGAGGAGGCGGACGTCATCGGGACTCCTGCTGCGAACGGGGGGCATGGCCGGGAGACCGCCGGTCACCGGTTGCGGAATACCCCCGGTTCTTCCACCGTACGCCGGAGAGCGGCACGGGAGCCGGGTCCGCCCGCACCCGCCCGCTGCCGTTCAGAGGCCGTAGCGGCTCTTCATGTGGCGCCAGAAGTCACGCAGCATCCACTTGTCGAACTCGGTGATCTGCGTGGCGCTGCCCGCCTTCATCAGGAAGCAGCACTGGCCGGTCGGCGACCAGTCGTAGAAGTCGTCGAGGCCGAAGGTGTGGCCGACCTCGTGCAGGTAGATGTGGATGTTCTCCTGGTTCAGGGCGCCGGTGAAGTATTCCTGGCCCATGCGCTGGCCCCAGTCACCGCCCGCGCCGCCGCCGAAGCCCTTGGTCAGCCACAGCGACTGGTCGTAGTGGCGGGCGGCACCGCCCGGGCACTTCGAGTAGTTGCCGTCCTGGTGGAAGAAGCGGCCGCAGTCCGGGGCGCACTGCGGGGCGCCGCCGCTGTCGAGGATGCCGGTGTAGATGTCGACGGAGTTGTCGGTCCACTGGAGGGTGGAGCGGTTCTTCACTGCCCAGCCGACGATGTTGACGGGGACGGTGGTGTACGGCCAGGCGTTGTGCCCCTTGCCGTTCTCGGTCATGGCCGTCATCCACTTGCCGAACTGCTTCTTCAGCGCGGCGTGGATCCGGTCGCGCAGGGCGGCGCTGACGGGGGCGTCGGATTCCCAGCGGACGCAGTAGTTGACGCTGCCGCGGTTGGCCAAGACCTGGTCCCAGCCGTAGTTGCGGAAGCCGTACAGGTTGCCGTAGGTCGACTCGACGTGGTTCCACACCTCGTTCAGCGGCTGGACGAGGTTCGCGGGCGGGTTCCACTCGTCGGCGGCCTGCGCCTTGCCGCTCGCCATGCCGGGGGTGGCGAACGCCGCCGCCAGGACGGCGAGCACGGTGAGCAGCCGTGCGAGGTGTCTGCGCATGGTGATCTCCCTCGTGTGGGGGACGGGGTATCACCGTCAGGTCGTCGCAGACCCCGCAGAGGTTGCCCGCACGCCCGGGGCGGACGCTCAGGCGTGGATGCCGAGGGTCGGACATTGCGGGCGCTTTATCGCATTACGTCGGCGATAATCGGAGCATGACTACGGCAACGTATGAAGTGCTGGCGGCGTCGTCAGATCACGCGGTCGCCGTGACCATCGCCTTCGTCGGCGGGGCGATCATCGCCCTGGCGCTGATCTGGGCGGTGCTGGTCGGGATGCGCGTCATGGACAAGGACACGCACCACCCCAGCCCCGAGGAGCAGCCGCACCTTCCGGACGGCGGGCCGGTCCATGAGATGCGGGAGATGCGGGAGCCCGACGAGATGCCGGTCGTGACGCGCGACGGCGAGCGGCTCCTGCCCCATGAGCTGCATCACTCGAGCACCAGGACGGGCAAGGACCAGAAACCCCGCCGCTGGCTGCCCGGGTCCAGCGGCTCCTTCGGCGGCGGCGGCCTCGGCCACACGTGAGGCCATGAGACGCGGACGCTGGGCGACGGGCGGGGCGGCGCTGCCGCTCGCCCTGGCCGCCGTGCTCACCGGCTGCAACGGCGACAGCCCGGGGGACGCCGCCCGCGAGGCGGAGTCGGCGGTCGGGTCGTTCGCCTCACAAGCCTCCGAGGCGCTGGAGTCGGCCACGGCGGAGGCCGGACGCCGCCTCGACGACATCCGGGGCGGCATCGACGCCAAGGGCGACGTGAAGGCCGGCTCGCCCACCGTCGGCGCCGACGGCCGGGCCCGGGCCGAGGTCACCGTCACCAACACCGACGACTCGGAACGGTCCTTCGCCGTCCAGGTCGACTTCACCGACGCCGGGGGCCGGCTGACCGACACGGTCATCGTCACGGTGGAACACGTGCAGGCGGGCGACTCCGCCACGGCCACCGCCCGCAGCACCCACGATCTGTCCGGCGAGGTCCGGGCCGAGGTGGCCCGGGCCGTGCGCTACTGACCGGAGCCGTCGTCCGCCACCGAGATGTCGATCTGCTCGCTCATGGCGCTCACCCCGTTCAGCGTGGCGACCGCCTGGAGCCGGTTGACGCCCGCCCGGAGCGCCGTGCCCGGGGTGCAGGCCCAGGTGCCGTCGGGGGCGGCGGTGGTCGCGCAGGCCTCGCGGTCGTCCTTGTCGCGGACGGTGACCCGGGCTCCCGGGTGTGCCGTACCGGCGATCCGGGGCCGGACGTCCAGCGGCACGCCGGAGAGCGGGCGGGTCAGCGTCGGCCCGGCAGGCCCACGGTCACGGCACACCGGCCGGCCGCCCGCCGCACGCCGTCCGCGTCGGTGATCCGCAGGACGCAGCCGCGCAGCCGCGTGCCCGGGCACGG
>KE354494.1:0-22419 GCA_000415505.1 Streptomyces afghaniensis 772 | reverse complement strand
CAAGGGGAGCGGACGGTCCCGCCACGACCGGCCGGCCGCGTCGCCGGTGACCGTGTACGTGCCGCTGCGGCCGTCGGCGGCGACCCGACCGAGGTAGCCGGGCGCGGCGAGCGGCGTGGCCGTCACACGGGTGCCCCGGGGTGCCGTCAGCGTCAGCGTGGCGCCCGGCGCCGCCCCCGCGGGGCCGGTGATCCGGAGGATGCCCTCCCGGCCGGGTGCGATGGTCGCGGCACCCCACGGCTCACCGTCCCGGGCCGCCGCCGGCGGGCCGGGGAACGCGAGTACGCCGGCGACCACGGCCCCCGCCACGGCTGCTGTCTTCCTGGACCTCTTCATGGCGGGCGGGGCTCCCTGTGCGGACGTCGACGGCACTCCGCCAGCGATTCTCGCGGGGCGTTCCCGCAGATGGCACGTACTGCTGGGCCGTGCGGGTGGTGGACGCCCTCCCGGACGCCCACCGGGGCCGGGGCTAACGCCCGAGCCACACCGTCGTGTCCGGCCCGAGCCGGCCGTCCTCCAGTGGGGAGCTGCTCAGCAGCACCTCGCCGGCCGGCAGCGGGACCGCCGTGCCGGACAGGTTCGTCACGCACCGCCAGCCCTCGCAGCGGTCGAACAGGATGACACCGTCCGGGGTGTCCTCCGCCCAGGTCAGCTCCTCGCCGTCGAGCAGCTTGCGGCGCAGCCTGAGGGCCGTGCGGTACAGCTCCAGGGTCGAGCCCTCGACGCCGTCCTGCGCCTCGACGGCGTAGGCGGCGAAGCCGGGCGGCTGCGGCAGCCAGGCGCCGCCCGGCCCGAAGCCGTACGACGGTCCGGTCGTCGTCCAGGGCAGGGGCACCCGGCAGCCGTCGCGGCCCTTGCGGACGTGGCCCGTCTGCTCCCAGATCGGGTCCTGGAGCACCTCGGTGGGCAGGTCGGCGACCTCGGGCAGGCCGAGTTCCTCGCCCTGGTAGACGTACGCGGAGCCGGGCAGCGCCAGCATCAGCAGGGTGGCGGCCCGGGCCCGGCGCAGCCCGGCCGCCTCGTCGACGGCCGGGGCGTGACCGCCGGAGAGCAGCCAGGCGTTCTCGTCGGTGCCGGGCGGGAGCATCAGGCGGGAGGCGTGGCGGACGACGTCGTGGTTGGACAGCACCCAGGTGGCCGAGGCGCCGGCCGCCCGGGCGGTGGCGAGCGAGTCGGTGATGACGTGGCGCAGCTCGTCCGCGTCCCAGCCGGCCTCCAGGTACTCGAAGTTGAAGGCCTGTCCGAGTTCGTCCGGGCGGGCGTACAGCGCGCGCCGGGCGCCCGGCACCCACGCCTCGGCGATGGCCATGCGGGGCGGGCGGTAGGCGTCCAGGATCTTGCGCCAGTCGCGGTAGATCTCGTGCACGTCGTCGCGGTCGTAGAAGGGGTGCGTGCCCGGCGGCATGCCGGTGAGGGCCTCCTCGCGGCTCAGCTCGGGCGCGCCGAGGTCGCGCAGGGGTTCGCTCAGGTCCTTGACGAGGGCGTGGGCGACGTCGACCCGGAAGCCGTCGACCCCGCGGTCGGACCAGAAGCGCAGGGTGGTGCGGTAGTCGGCGCGGACCTCCTGGTTCTCCCAGTTGAGGTCGGGCTGCTCGGGGGCGAACAGGTGCAGGTACCACTGGCCGTCGGGCACCCGTTTCCAGGCGCTGCCGCCGAAGACGGACTGCCAGTCGGTGGGCGGGAGTTCGCCGTGCTCGCCGCGGCCGTCGCGGAAGACGTACCGGTCGCGCGCCGCCGAGCCGGGCCCGCAGCGCAGGGCCTCCTGGAACCAGACGTGCTGGTGCGAGGAGTGGTTGGGCACGATGTCGACGATGACCTTCAGACCGAGCCGGTGGGCCTCGGCGACCAGGGCGTCGAAGTCGTCGAGGGTGCCCAGGCGCGGGTCGACGTCCCTGGGGTCGGCGACGTCGTAGCCGCCGTCGGCCAGCTCGGACGGGTAGAACGGGCTCAGCCACAGGGCGTCCACGCCCAGGGCGGCGAGGTGACCGAGGCGGCGGGTGATGCCGCGCAGGTCGCCGAGGCCGTCGCCGTCGGCGTCGGCGAAGCTGCGGGGATAGACCTGGTAGACGACGGCCTGGCGCCACCAGTCGGGATCCCGGGACGACAGGTCGAGGGTGGAGCGATCGGTCACGCGGTCTCCTCTGCAGGGCATACGGGCAACAGCATTAAATCTGTCCAGAATGCCGGAAAAAGGAACCATCGCGTTGATCGGAGTGATCCATTCCTGCTGTGATGGAAGTGTGATGGTCGAGTAACTTCCTTTACATACCCGCAGGTTGACAGCCTGCTGCGGCCCGGCCACGATGGGGGCGCACTGAGGCGCATGTGACCAATGAGCCCAGTGTTTCTTCGACCACTCACCCCCGGTGCGGCCCCGGCAGCCGTGCGCCGCGCGCTGCCCGCATGCCGTCACCCGGGTTCCTGCACAGCCAAGAAACGGGATACCCATGTCCATAGCGAGACGTGTCACCGCGCGCCGCCTCCTGGGGACGGGCGCCGCGGCCCTGGCCCTCTGCGCCGCCTCCGCCACCACCGCGTTCGCCACCGGTACGCCCGGCGGCGACGGCTGGTCGTCCGGCGGCACCTACAAGCCCGGGACCGGCGCGGGCACGGAGACCGGGACCGACCGCTGCCAGTTCTCGCTCGACGGCGTGAACTTCTTCGACTCGGTGAAGGTCGACGACCAGAACCTGAAGCCGACCGAGGACGGCAAGGTCCACATCAAGGTCCGCACGGCCGGCGACGCGACGACGTGCACGGCCTCCCTGGCCTCCTACCTCGCGCACGGCGCGACCTTCGCGACCTCCGGCGAGCAGGTGTTCGTCGACTTCGACACGGTGACGGTCAAGCCGGGCGCCACCGACTCGCTCGACATCGCCATCCCCGACAAGGACTGCTTCGGGCAGATCGACCTCTACCGGGGCGCGACGAAGTTCGACGGCGAGCTCGACGCGAAGGACGGCTTCGAGCACGGCGAGCTGCCCAAGGGTCCCGACCGCCCGGTCATCAAGGACAAGCTGATCGCGGCCTGGAACGGCGGCACGAAGGAGTGCGAGCTCACGCCTCCGCCGGCTGAGTCGCAGCCCCCGTCCACCCCGCCCGCGAGCCCCTCGGAGCCGGCCGAGGAGACGACGCCCCCGGCGCCGTCGGAGCCGTCCGAGCCGTCCGAGCCCTCGTCGCCCCCGGCCACGGACACGGACACCCCCACCCCGTCCGCCTCCGAGTCGACGACGCCCCCGGCCCCCAAGCCGAACGGCGGCGGCGGCGACCTCGCGGAAACCGGCGCCAACAGCAGCACGGGCCCGATCGCCATCGGCGCGGGAGTGCTCCTCGCGGGCGGCGCGGCCATGGTGGTCATGACCCGCAGGAAGCGCGCGACGCGTTCCTGACACCTTGACGGGCCCGGGACTCCGACAGTCCCGGGCCCTTTCGCCGTACCGGTGCTAGGCCCCTTCCACCGCCGTCAGCCACAGCTTCACGTACCGCTGCACGTCGACGCCCAGCGCCACGTCCACCAGGGGCTGGGCGCGGGTTCCCTCGTGGATCTCGGACTCGCCGGGGAGCGGGCGGCGGTCGACGATCGTCTGGCCGCGGCCGGGCCCGGGGGCCAGGGCGACCTCGACCGGCAGCCGCTCGGTGGTCAGGCCGCCCGGATCGACCACCGCGCACACCGCGCCCGCGTCGCCGAGACCGCCCGTCGGCGTGGGGTCTCCCGAGGTGGCCGGGTCGCGGTGGGCGAGGAGTTCGCCGGCCAGGCGGAGGCTGGGGTCCGTGCCCGCGCGCAGCCGCTGGACATCGGCCGCGGGCACCAGGACCTGCTTGAACACGTCCAGCCCGTACATCGTGATCGGCACCCCCGCCGTGAGCAGCACCGCCGCCGCCTCCGGGTCGTGCCACACGTTGAACTCAGCGACCGGCGTGGCGTTCCCGGTCGCCACCGCGCCGCCCATGAACACGATCCGCTCGATGTTGCGGGTCACCTCGGGGTGTGTCCGCAGCAGCAGCGCGATGTTCGTCAGGGGCGCCATGGGGATCAGCGTGACCGGCCTCGGCGAGGCGAGGATCTCGCGCCGCAGCAGCGTCACCGCGTCCACGTCCACCGGCACCCGGGTCGGCGCGGGCAGCCCCAGGTCACCCATCCCGTCCTGCCCGTGCACATGCCGAGCCGTCCGCACGGGTTCGATCAGCGGACGCTCGGCGCCCCGGGCGACGGGAATGTCACCGGCACCGGCCACCTCCAGCACGGTCAGGGTGTTGCGGACCACGCCGTCCACGTCCGTGTTCCCGGCCACGCAGGTGATCGCCCGCACGTCGAGCGCCGGATGCCGTACGGCGAACAGCAGGGCGAGGGCGTCGTCGACGCCGGTGTCGCAGTCGATGATCACCGGAATACGCTGACCGTCCGTCACGGTGGCTCCTTCCACTGTTCCCGCACTGGGCTTTCGAACCGGGCTTCGAACCGGGCTCCGCACGAGCGACCCTACGGCCTGCGGCACCCCCCAACGGGACGGGCCCCCGCCCGGACGGACGGGGGCCGCGAACCGCTCCTACGCCGCCTCCCACAGCTCGGTGCCGCGAGCCGCCACCCGGTCCGCGACCTCCCGCAGGAACTCCGCGGCGGGCAGGGCCCCCAGCCGTCGCCCGTCCCGCAGGCGCGGTGCCACCTGGTCCGCTTCGGCCTCCCGACCGCCGGTCACCGCCTGGTACGGGACCAGTCGAGCAGCGCGGATGCGGGCGGCGAGGGTGCCCTGGCCGGGGCCGGACACCTCGGCGCGCAGGCCGAGTGCACGGGCACGCCCCACGAGCTCGTGGGCGTGGCCCGCCTGTTCGTCCCCCACCGGGAGAACCACCAGCTGCACCGGGGCCAACCAGGGCGGGAAGGCCCCGCCGTGGGCCTCGACGAGGTGGGCGACCGCACGCTCCACGCTGCCGATGATGCTGCGGTGCACGATGACCGGGCGGTGCTTCGCCCCGTCGGCGCCGATGTAGTGCAGGTCGAAGCGTTCGGGCTGGTGGAAGTCGATCTGGACGGTGGAGAGGGTGGCCTCCCGCCCGGCCGGGTCGGCGATCTGCACGTCGATCTTCGGGCCGTAGAAGGCCGCCTCGCCCTCGGCGGCCTCGTAGGGGATGCCCGAGCCGTCCAGGACCTCGCGCAGCAGGGCGGTGGCCCGCCGCCACAGGTCCGGGTCCGCCACGTACTTGCCGCCCTCGCCGGGCAGGGAGAGACGGTGGCGGTGCGCGCGGATGCCCAGGTCCGCGTAGGCACGGCCGATCAGCTCCAGCGCGGCACGCGCCTCCTCGACGGCCTGCTCCAGGGTGCAGAAGATGTGCGCGTCGTTGAGGGTGATGGCCCGCACCCGGGTCAGACCGCCGAGGACGCCGGACAGCTCCGAGCGGTACATGCCGCCCAACTCAGCCATACGGAGGGGTAGTTCGCGGTAACTGTGGGAGCGGGAGCGGTAGATCAGGGCGTGGTGCGGGCACAGGCTCGGGCGCAGCAGGACCTGTTCCGAGCCGAGGTCCATCGGCGGGAACATGTCCTCGCTGTAGTGGTCCCAGTGCCCGGAGATCTCGTACAGCTCGCGTTTGCCGAGGACGGGCGAGTACACGTGCCGGTAGCCGGCCCGCTGTTCCGCCTGACGGATGTACTCCTCCAGGGTGTGCCGCACGATCGCGCCGTCGGGCAGCCAGTACGGCAGTCCCGCGCCCATCAGCGGGTCGGTGTCGAAGAGGTTCAGGTCACGGCCGAGCCGTCGGTGGTCGTGCATGGCGGTCTCCTCGGGTCTTGAGGCGAGCACACCACGCGACGAAGCCCCGGGGCACTCGCCCCGGGGCTTGAAGACATCTGCGTCAGCTGTCAGCGCGCCGGGACATTCTCCGGCGTCGTCGTGAGAGACGGGAACGGCTGGGCGCGCTTCATGGGCGTGACGGTAACAAGGGCGGGGCGCGCGGGACCACGGCTTTTTCACGGAGGCCCGCCGTGCGTACTCCTCCCTCACCCGAACAGCCCGTCGCGCTGGTGTGCCGCCCCTCGCGGTGGTGCCGTAAGAGCACGTACCCGATCTTGGAGAGCCCGCCCCGTCGGCAGACACCTCCATGAACTCCCGCAGGAGGCCCACCGATGCCCCATCCTCCGGCCGGCCGACGTGGCCCAGGTGCCCGCGCCCTACTCGCCTCCGCGCTGTCCATGACCGCCCTGCTGGCCACGGCCGCCTGTTCCGTGCGGGACGAGCCGCGGCCGCGGTGGTTCTCCGCCTCGCCGAGCGCCACCGGCGCGTCACCCGTCGGCGAGCGGTCCGCGGGCTCCGGGGCCGGTCTCACCGAGGCCCAGGCCCAGGCGTCGCTGATCACCGGCGCCGATCTGGGGGAGCCCTGGGGGCCGACGCGGGGGGCCAGTACCTGGCGGGACGGGCTGCTCAAGGCCACCACGCAGGACCGTGACTGCCAGCGGCTGCTCGACGCCCTCTACACGGAGGAATTCTTCGGGGTCCCGGCCGGCCCACGGGCGACGGCCGCGTTCGATGCCGCCGACACCGACGCCCAGTTGCGCTACCAGGTCGCCGCCCATCCGCCGGCGGACGTCGACCGCACCCTGGCCTGGCTGAAGTCGCTGCCCGGGAAGTGCGGCGAGTTCACGGCGACGACCACGCGCGGCGGCGTCCAGGCCGTCCAGGTCAGCGACATGCCGCTGCCGCCGGTGGGGGACGCCCGGCAGGCCCTGCGGGTCACCCTGGCCGGCGAGACGGAGGAGGGGGAACTGACGTACCTCACGATGGACCTCGCGGCCGTGCGGGTCGGGGAAGAGGCGATCACGCTCACCCACGCGGGCCTGGACGAGGTGCACGAGGAGGTCACGCAGCAGACCGCGGAACTCGGGGCACAGCGCCTGACCGAGATCACGAAGCGGGGGCGGGCACAGATCTGACGAGTGCCTGCGGGGTCTCAGGACCGGCCGCCCCCATACGCGGTACCGGGTTTCAGTACTGGTCGAAACGCCTGCGGTGGGCGATCACGTCGCGGGCCACGTCGAGGGCCGTGCTGCCGCGCGCGAAGGCGTCCGCCCGCAGCCGCGCGAGCGCGTCGTCGGCGCCGACGCCGAGCTGCGCCATGATCATGCCGACGGCCTGGTAGACCTTGTCGTGGTCCGCGGCCAGCCCGCTCAGCCAGGGCTCCTCGTCCCGCGGTTCGGCCTCGGTCTCGCGGGGCAGCGCCATCAGGGCCACCGTCATGACGCCGGCCACGAGCCGGGCCACGTGCAGCTGGCGGTCGGTGAGCCCGCCGGGGCTGTCGCGGTACAGGTCGAGGGTGCCCACGCACACCGCGTCGCTGCCCAGCGGCACCGCGTACACCGCCCGAACCCCGGCCTCCGTCGCCTGCTGGGCGAAGACCGGCCAGCGGCCCGCGTCCCGGCCGGTCGTCAGATCGCAGGCCAGCACGGGCGCCCCCTCCTCCAGCACGCTCTGGCAGGGGCCGTCGCCCAGCGTCGCCTGGAGCTGCGCCAGGTGCGCGGCGTGGGCGCTGCTGGCGCTCAGCTGGACGGGCATACCCTCGCTGCGCAGCGACACACTCGCGCCGATCACCGGCAGCAGCTCGACCGCCACCTCGCACAGCCGGCCCGGGACGTCTCCGGGTTCGACGCCGCGCACGCCCCTGGCGATCACATCGGCAGCCCGGATTCCGTCCAGGTCCAGCTCACCGCCCCCGGTGCGGCGTGGACCGGGATCGCCGCCGGGGGCATCTCGGGGATCGTCCCTGGGCCGCACGACCACCGCCTCCTTCAACACCGGCCTTCGCCATCGACGCTCTTCCGGGCACCCTGCCGCGGATGCGAGGTGGGCCGGCGCACACCACCCGCCCGGGACGGCCCGCTGCCCGACGTCCGCGCGGCCGGCCGCCGTACGGCAACCGGCCCGGTCAGCCGGCTTTCGGCGGCTTACCCGGTGCCGTGCCCGGTGCCTCCCGGGACCCGGGCCCGGCGCCCGCCCGGATCATGCTCCGAGCCCTCCCGGAATCGTCGCCCGACTACCCGTCGCGGGTGGGGCGAAACCCGCGCGCCGGGCCGCCGCCCCGGCCTGACCCTCAGCGCTTCTCGTACGGGTTGTCCGGCTGCGGTGTCCGCCGTACGGAGGTGGCGTCGAGGACCGGCGGCCAGGCGGCGTCCGAGCCCGGCTCGCCCTCCGGGTGCCAGGTGCCGGTGACCGTGATCCAGGTGTCGACGGGCGGGGCGCCGACGCCGCGCACCTCGGCCTTGGCGGCGCCGGCGTCGGCGGCGCAGCAGGAGACGAGGAGGCGGGTGACGTACCAGGTGCCGTCGGCGTCGCGGGTGACGAAACCGGTGAGCCGGACCGTGCGTCCCGTCAGGGAACGGCCGCTGTCGTAGACCGCCCGGGAGCCGAACTCCCCGAGGGTGAGGTCGAGCGGGTTCCCGGCCGGCAGCGCCGGGAAGGTGCCGACGCCCCGGGCCGCACGCCGGTCGGCCTCGCGCTCCGCGCTGTAGGAGCCGAGGGCGGGCGGCGGGAACAGCAGCAGGGCCAGGGCGGGGAGGGTGAGGAACCAGGCGACGCGAGGGCCTGCGGGGCCGTGGGTGTGCCCGGCGGGGGCCCCGAGGTCCTCCTGCGCCTCCCCGTCATCTGCCGTCCGCACCAGCACCCCCACCGCCACCCCCAGCAGCACGAGCACCACCCCCGACACCACCAGATACGGCCGCAACCCGGGCTGCACGTACCTCAGGTACAGGTCGCTGAAGAGCGACACCCGCAGGATCGCCGCGCCGACGAGGGCGAGCAGTACGGCCGGTCCGTAGCGCCTCACAACAGCCACCACCCCACCAGGACGCTGCTCGCGACGGCCACCAGCCAGGTCGCGGAGGAGAACCGCACCGCGAAGGACCTGCCGAACGTACCCGTCTGGAGCGCGATCAGCTTCAGGTCGACCATCGGCCCGACCACCATGAACGCCAGGCGCGCGGTCGGCGAGAAGCCGCTCAGCGACGCCGCCACGAACGCGTCGGCCTCACTGCACACGCACAGCACGACCGCCAGCACGGCCAGCAGCAGCACCGACAGCCAGGCCGACCCGGTGAACACCTCCAGCAGTGGGCTCGGCACGACGATGTCGAAGGTCGCCGCGGCCGCCGCGCCGAGCACGAGGAAACCGCCCGCGTGCAGGAAGTCGTGCTGGAGTCCGGAGACGAACGCACGCGGCCCGCCGCCCTGCTCGTGCCCGGTGTCCCGTTTCGGCAGCCGCAGCCACTCCTCCCGCCCGAACCGCGCCCACAGCCAGCCCATCACCACGGCCGTGCCGAGCGAGGCGACCAGCCGGCCGAGGACCATCTCGGGCTGCCCCGGGAAGGCGATGGAGGTCGCCACCAGGACGACCGGGTTGATCGCGGGCGCGGACAGCAGGAAGGCGAGGGCGGCCGCCGGGGCGACACCCCGCCGCATCAGGCTGCCGGCCACCGGCACGGACGCGCACTCGCAGCCGGGCAGGACGACCCCGGCCGCGCCCGCGACCGGCACGGCGAGCGCCGTACGGCGGGGCAGCAGCCGCTGGAACACCCGCTGGGGCACGAACGCGCCGATCGCCGCCGACACGACCGTGCCCAGCAGCAGGAAGGGCACCCCCTGGACGGTGATCGCGGTGAACACGGTCCACCAGGCCGCGACCGGCGGGGTGTAGAGATCGATCGCCAGCATCGGCCCGAGCACCGACACCACCGTCACGACGGTGATCAGCGCGGCGCCGCCGAGGACGGTGTGCACGAGGATGCGCAGGGCCGTCCGCAGCCCGTCGGCCACTGCCGCTGTCCGTTGGTTCTCCACGCGCCCCGCCCCGGTCGTTCACACCCCGGAAGGAGGCTATCCCGCCCGACCGCGTGAAGCCCCTGTTCCCTCACAGCGGGGGCTGTGCGGGTGCGGGCCCGAGGGTCGTCGTGCCGGGAGCCGTACGGTGCCCGAGGCCCGTCCGGTAGGCGTCCAGGGCCGCCTCCACCCGGCCCGTGCGGCGCAGCAGGTCGCCCAGCAGCCGGCACAGGTCGGCCAGGTCACCCGCGGCGCCGGCCCGCTCCAGCAGGCTCAGGGCGCGGACGTAGTGCTCCTCGGCGTCCTCGGTGCGGCGGGCGTCCTCGGCGATGATGCCGAGGAGGCGGTGCGCGGCGGCGGAGTGGACGGCGCCGCGCTCGGGGGACAGGTCGTCGAGGACGCCGTGCAGCAGGGCCGCGGCCTCGTCGGACTTGCCGCGCCGGTGCAGCACGTCGGCCAGCTCGACGGCGACCTGGCTGCTGTAGAGGGCGGCGCGCTTGGCCGACAGCATGCCGAGTGCCTCCCGCAACTCCTCCTCGGCGCGCTCCAGTTGGCCGTCCTGGGCGTAGACGTAGCCGCGCATCCAGTGGCAGTTGGCGAGTTCGGTGCGGATCTGCAGGCCCCGGTACAGCTCGGCCGCCTTGGCCAGCGAGGCGTCGGCCTCGGCGAGACGGCCCTCGGCGACCAGGGTGCGGGCGACCGACCGGTGCATGCGCGCGACCAGGGCCGGGTCGCCGGATTGCGGGGCGAGCGCCAGGGCGAACTCGGCGGCCTGGGCGGCGCGGGCGTGCGCGCCCATGTCCATGTAGGGCCCGATGGCGCTGGCGTACAGCAGCAGGAGGGCGTCGGGATCGTGCAGGCCGCCACGATTCAG
Source organism: Streptomyces afghaniensis 772 (assembly GCA_000415505.1). Taxonomy (GTDB): domain Bacteria; phylum Actinomycetota; class Actinomycetes; order Streptomycetales; family Streptomycetaceae; genus Streptomyces; species Streptomyces afghaniensis. The sequence continues at coordinate 11,745 of KE354494.1, read as the reverse complement.
CTCGTCGAGGGTGGTCTCCAGCAGGTAGACCGCGTACCGGAGTTCACCGGCGAGGTAGTGCGCGACGGCCCGCCCGCGCAGCGCCGGGACCCGGGCGGGCAGCGGCGCGTCGGCGAGACAGGCCTCGGCCCGCTCGAAGTACTGCCGCCCCGCCACGAGCTCGCCCGTCTCCAGGGCGCACTCGCCGAGGCCGAGCAGCGCGGCGGCCTGTTCCCCGGCCAACCCCTGTGTCTCGGCCTCGACGAGCAGCTCGGCGTACTGCTCCGCCGCCGCCTCGGCCTCGCCGACGGCGAAGGTGCGCTGGGCCTCGGTCAGCCGCAGCCGCAGCTCGGTCACGAGCCGCGCCGAACGGCCGGTGGCGAGTTCGTCGAAGGCGACGCCGAGCCGTCCGGCGAGATGCCGCAGGGCGTCGTCGGAGGGCCGCACCCGGCCCGACTCCAGGGTGGAGATGTAGGCGGGCGTGTACACAGGCTCCGCCAACTGCCGCTGTGTCAGCCCCTGTTCGACACGCAATCGCTGTACCCGGCGCCCGATGGTCCCCGGATCGTCACGCTCCCCCACGCCGACTCCCCCTGCCCCTCTTGCCGTTCGGCTCGGACAGCCCCTAGGTTAAACCGAGAGTTAAACGTGCTTAACACGCTGCTGTCGTAGCCACCGCCCCAGTTGCGAGGTCGCCGTGCTCGAACGCACACGCACCGCCGAGCGGTACGCCAGAGGTTTCGCCGCGGCCGTCGTCGCTGTCGCGACCCTACTGCTGGCGGCGAACGCGGGTCCGGCGAGAGCCGAGGAGCCCCAGCAGGGCCCGCGGACGGTCGCGGACAGCCGCTGACGCGACGGTGCCGTCACGCCCCAACTGCCCCTTCAAGCCAGCGTCTTGATATCCGGTTCCGGTGTGTCAGTGGGGTGTTCTAGCCTGCACGGGCTGATCACTTCTTCCTGCTGATCACTTTCGTTCCGGGGGGTTCGAAAAACCGTGCACAGACGCACTCTCTCGACCGCGACGGCGCTCGCGGTCCTCTTCGGCTCGGTCACGCTCGTCGCGGCAGGGGCCGGGTCGGCGGCGGCCGACTCCAGCGCGCTCCTGCCCGTGAAGTCGACCGGTGACATCGTCGTCGACGGGGTCCACCAGCGCGTCTTCATCAGCGATCCGACGGCCGGCCAGGTCGTCGTCACCGACTACGCGGGCAAGGTCGTCGCCACCGTCGGCTCGCTGCCCGGCGTCCAGGGCATGGAGCTGTCGCCCGACTCGGGCACGCTGTACGCGGCCCTGCACGACGGGGACGCGGTCGTCGCGATCGACACGGCGAAGGCCACCGAGACCCGCCGCTGGTCCACGGGCCAGGGCGGCGGCCCGGCGTACGTGGCCCTGGCGGGCGGCCGGCTGTGGTTCAGCTACGGCGACGGCGGCGAGGGCAACATCGGCTCGCTCGACCCGAACGCCGCCGACTCGGCCGTCACCCTGGGCCAGGACACCAGCCGCACCTTCTACGAGGCCCCGATCCTGGACGCCTCCGCGGGCGCCCCGGGCACGCTCGTCGCGGGCTCACCGGGCCAGAGCCCGGTCGAGCTCGCCGTGTACGACGTCTCCTCCGGGAAGGCGAGCCGTACCGCGTACGCCTGGGACCCGGGCGACACCGGCGGCGGCAACCTCCAGGACCTCGCGGTCACGCCGGACGGCAAGGACGTCGTCACGGCCAGCGGCTCCCCGTACTACCAGCCGGTCTACAAGCTCACGGACCTGTCCGCGGACGGCAAGTACGTCACCAACACGTACCCGAACGCGGTGGACATCGCCCCGAACGGCGACGTCGCGGCGGGCACGTCCTCCTGGTACGACCCGGACGTCCATGTCTTCAAGCCGGGCACCTCGATACCGCTGAAGCAGTACGACTTCCCCAACACCGGCCACAGCAGCGGCGCCGACACCCTGGCGTCGGCGGGCCTGGCCTGGGCGCCCGACGCGAGCAAGCTGTTCGCGATCTCGCAGAACGACGACAACGTCTACTCGCTGCGGGTCCTCGACGCCCCCACCAAGGCCTCCACCACCCTGACGGCGACCGCCCCCGCCACGGCCACCCGCGCCAGGCCCCTCACGCTCACCGGCACGCTGTCCTCGTCGACGGCGTTCCCGGCGGGCACGGAGGTCTCCGTCACCCGCACCGACGACGAGTCCCCGTCCGGCAAGCCGCTCGGCACGGCGGCCGTCGCCGCCGACGGCTCGTACTCCTTCACGGACAAGCCGCCTGCCGGTGGCAAGGTGACGTACACGGTCACGTACGCGGGCGACGCGAACCGCGCGGGCGCCACGGCCTCGGCGTCGACGACCGTGACGAAGACGGCGACCACGCTGACGCTGGACAACGACGGCAAGGTGTACGGCTACGGCCGGGACGTCACCTTCACGGCGCACCTCGGCACGACGTACAAGAACCGCACGGTCGAGATCTGGGCCGACCCGTACGGCTCCGACGAGCCGAGCACACTGGTGAAGAAGGGCAAGGTCGACTCGGCCGGCGACCTGTCGGCGACGGTCGACCTGACCCGTGACACGAAGGTCAGCGTGAAGTTCACGGGCGACACGCGGTACGCGCCGAAGACCGTCACCAACTCGGTCTACACCAAGGTCAAGATCTCGACGTCCCTGAGCGGCTACTACAAGTCGGCGACCGCCTGGAAGCAGAAGTACTTCTACTTCCGGAAGTCGAAGGACCCGGTCCACAACACGACGATGTCGATGTACCCGGGCCGCAAGCACCAGCTCCGGGTCCAGCAGTACTCGGACGGCGCGTGGCGCACCATGACCACGGACTACTTCGCCCTGGACCGCTACGGCAAGGACGCGGTGACGCTCGACGGCACGCCGCCCGTCGGCCCGCGTTTCCGGATCCGCTCGTCCTACATCGACACGAAGTCGGGCGACAACGTCAACACGACGACGTACGGAGCGTGGAAGTACTTCGTCTTCACGCGCTGACGCAATTCGGTGGGTGAATTCGGTGAGCCAATGCAGCGAGCCGATTCACCCACCGAATTCAGTTACCGTGAATTCGCGCGGGAGCGCATATAACGCCAGCCGAAATAACACACCCCGACCGCTCCACCGGCGGCGCCGACCGCACAGGTCGCCGTCGCCCACGTCGCCATGTCGCGCGTAATCCACAGCAGGCTCACCACGACCAGCGCTATGGAGAACAGCAGGCGTTCTCCATAGCCCGGGCCGCGCCGGCCGGTCAGTCCCCGGTCGCCGTGCACTTGTACGTCACGCCCTTCATCTTGATGTCGCGGTACCCCACCTTCACGGTCGGGTTGGCGGGCGCGACATCGGTGCCGCCGCCACCACCGCCGCTCTTCTTGCGGCAGTAGTAGCCCAGCGCATCGAGCTTCTTGATGTCGCTCATCGCCTGGTACTTCTTGTAGGACGCGATCATCGCGGCCCGCCTCTCCGCCGGCGTGGCCTCCTTGGCCTTCGTGTAGGCGTAGCACCCGATGCTGGCGCCGATGCCCACCCAGGAGGCTCCCTTGGCGAGTGCCTTGGTGAGGCCCGCCGCGCCGCTGCCGATCCCGAGGACCGCGCAGATCTCGTCCGCTCCGGCGCGCAGTTCAGGCTGTGCCGGAGCGGCCTGTGCCGCCTGCGCCCCGGCGCCGCACAGCGCGCCGGTCATGGCGAAGGTGATGACGGCAGAAATTCCCTTGCTTCGTATGGTCACGAAGTCCATCCCCGTTTTTTGAATTGCCCGACCGGATTGCATGGCCGGATTGCATGGTCAGTGCGAAAACGACGCTACCCACGGGGACACACGTAAGCAATGGAGGAAATGTGAACATCACCGGGAGGAGATTCAACCGGGCAAAATCTTCCTCAACGCCTCGTCAAGGCTTTTCGCGACCTCCGCTTCACCCGGCCGGCTTCCGCCCGGCTCTTTCGGCGGGCCGTACAGGGCGTCGAGTTCGGTGGTGATGGTGTGGGTCACCGCTCCGTAGAGCGGAGTGCGGGGGCGGTGCACCGCCTCGCGCAGGGCCGGAAGCAGGATGTCGCGGGAGTAGCTGGTGCCGTCGGCCATCCGGTCGGGGGCCAGGCGGGCGGTGTTCTCGCCGCCGGGCGACGCCGAGGGGCCCTCGGCGTACGCGGGGGCGTGCCCGCATTCCGGGGCGGTGCCGGGCTCCTGGTAGGCCGAGGTGCGGGTCGCGGCGAACCCGGCGCGCAGCAGGCAGCGTTCGCTGTCACGGTCGGTGAGGAACGCGATCAGTTCGGCGGCCTTCGCGGCGCGCTGCTCGGACGTGGCGGAGGTGACGGCGAGGTTCTGGCCGCCGAGGACGGACTTGCCGGGCAGCCGGGCCACCCCGAGGTCGGCCCCGAAGGTCTCGTGCAGGGTGGGGTAGACGTACGGCCAGTGCCGCAGGAACGTGGTGCGGCCCTCGGCGAAGGCGCTGAGCGATTCGGCCTCGCGGGACTCGGCGGCCCCCTGAAGGACGTACGGCGGCTCCGTGCGCTTGCGCAGTTCGGTCACCCCCGCCGTCAACTGCTCCTCGGTCGCGACGTAGTCGCCGTCGTCGTCGGTCAGCCGAAAGTCCTCCCTGGCCGAGGCGAAGGCCTCGATCGCGTTGACCGTACGGCCCTCGTAGGCGGCGAGCTGAGTGGTCCAGATCGCCTCGTGGCCCTTGATCTCTGCTCTGTCGAGGGGGACGAGCAGTTCCCGGAGTTTGTCCCAGGTGACGTTTTCGTCGAGGTCGGTGCGGGAGGTACCGGCCTTCAGCAGGTGGTCCTTGCGGTAGTACAGCAGGCCGGCGTCGCTGTTGAACGGGACCGCGTACCGCTTGCCGTCCCAGTACGAGGTGCTGTCCACGGACGGGATGAGGTCCTCGGGGTCCTTGACGGCCGTGTCGCTCAACGGGCGGATCAGGCCCGCGTCGGCGAACTCCGGGATCCAGGTCACGTCCAGGTTCACCACGTCGTACTCGGCGCTGCCGGACTGCAGGGCGCCCAGCAGCTGGCTGCGCTGCTGGTCGGCCGAGCCGGGCAGCTCCACCAGGCGGGCCCGGTAGCCGCCTTCGCCCTCCTTGGCGTTCCAGGCGTCGATGAGCTGCTGGCGGATGCCGTTCTTGCCGGTGACGTCCTGGCCGCTGGCCACCACGATCCGGGGGGAGTGTCGGCGCCCGGCTGCTGCTGCACGCCACCGCTCGTGCAGGCCGCGAGCGTCAGCAGCGACAGCAGGGTCAGCGCGGCGGCTCTCAGGCGTCGGGCCATCATTCCTCCCCTGTTCCGGTGCGGGCGACCTCGTCGCGCAGGGCGGGCACGAGGTCGTCCCCGGCGTCCAGGCAGCGGCCCCGGCCGGCCTCCGCGATCCGCGTGCCGGGGCGGTCCCGGTCGCAGGCCCCGCTGTTCAGGGTCACCATCGCCACGGGCACGCCGGCCGTCCGGGCCCGGCCGACCACCTTCTCCAGTCCGTCGCCGGTCAGACGGTTGTCGTCCTCGCCGTCGGTGAGGTACACGATCAGCTGCGGCCGCTCGTCGCCGGCGGCGCGCTCCCGCATGAACGCCAGGGCGTCCAGCAGGGCGGCGGACGGATCGGCTTCCGCGTTCCGCACCCGGGCGGCGTCCAGGGCCCGCTCGGCGTCCCGGCGGTCGTGCGTGCCGAAGTCCAGGACGTCGCTGTGCGTACGGCCTCCCTTGAGGCCGTGCACGGCCCACACCCCGTACTCGTCCTCCCCGCCGAGCCCGGTCAGGGTCTGCTCGATGATGCCGGGGCCGCCGCTGGGTCCGTCCCACAGGCCGGCCATCGAGCCGGAGCTGTCGAGGAGGAACAGGACCCGGCCGGGGCCGTGCGCGTTGCCGTAGCGCTCCAGCGCCTTGTCCAGCTCCGACGAGTCGGCGGAGTCCGCCGGCCGGACCTCGTCGATCAGCCCCTCGGGGGCCGACTTCGCTTCGAGCAGGCGCCGCTCGCCGTGCGGGGACCTGAAGCCCTGCTCGCCGAGCACCCGCAGGCCCTCGTCGCCGGTCAGCCAGGAGCGGAAGCGGGCCACCTCGGCGTCGCGCGCGTCGGCGTCCCGCTCGCCGTCCTCCCAGCGCACCCGCACGAACGTCGGCTCCAGACCGGGGACGTCGTCGGGGTAGGCGGCGGAGCGCGGAGCGCGCGTGGCCGGGTGGCAGCCGACGCCGCTGCGCAGCAGGAACTCCGGTACCAGGGCCGCGCTGCGGTCGTCCACGGCGTCGACGTCGGGCAGTGTGCACAGCAGACCGGCGGCGGAGGGCTCGGGCCGGCCGGACTGGGTGAGGCGCCGCTCCGCGTTGCGCGCTTCGGCTCCGCCGCGGTACAGGCCCGTCGTCGCCAGCAGCGCCGCGTCGGCGAACTCGGGGTCGGGGCGGTGCACTTCTGCTTCGCCGGGCGCCTTTTCGAGGTCGGCGACCAGCTGCGACAGCGACTGCCCGGTGGGCTCGACGGCGTCGTCCAGGCCCTCCGGGACGGCCAGCACGACCGGCGAGTACACGAACGGCCGCGTGTCCGGCTCCAGCCGGGCGAAGACGCGGTCCTGGTAGGCCGCGGTGACCCGGCGGACGTCCGCGCGGGTGCCGGGGATCCACACGTCCGGCTGCGGGCCGATGTCCCGCTGCGGGTTGTCGTCGTCGCGCGGCTGCTGCCAGGCGTCGGTCCGCTTGCCCAGCGCGGTCACCACACCGGCGGCGCCGGCGCTGTAGACGGTGACGCCGCTGCGCCGGCAGCCGTCGTCCGTGGTGTTGGCGTCCGAGGCGACGTAGGCGTCCGCGGCCGCCTTCATCGCCTGCTCCAGGTCGGGGTCGGCGAGCAGACGCAGCTCCAGTGCCGGGGCGCACGGGCCGGAATCGCCGGTCAGGACCAGGACGCCGTAGCCGCCGGCGCCGGTGGCGAGCAGCGCCAGCACAATCGCCAGGCCGGTACGGCCGAGCCGTTCGAGGGCCTTCCGGACACGGGCGAGCGTGCGCCGGAGCCACAGGAGCCAGGGGTTGACCGGGGGGTCCGGCTTGCGCGTGATCACCGGACCCGCCGCCAGCAGCACGTCCGTGTCCGGGTCCCAGGGGGGAGCCAGCGCCTGCGGCCGCTGCGGGTCGTCGTCCTCCGCCTTGTACTTCGCCTCCTCCATCCGCTGCTTCACCCGGGCGTACAGCTTGGAGAGCCAGGCCGGCCCGCCCTCGTCGAGGACGTGCACGAGTTCCCGGGTGAACGGCGTCGGGGCGTCGGCGTCCCCGCCCAGGATGCAGCGGTTGGGCTGCACGCTCATCAGCAGCAGGACCTTGTGCTTCTTGCGCTTCGGATCGTCGAAGCGGTGCCAGATTCCCGCGGCGTTGCCCGCGTAGCAGCAGTCGAGGATCACCACCACCTGCCGGGCGCGGCTCTCGACGAGTTCGCCCAGCACCTCGGTGAAACTCACCGAGCCGGGCAGCCCGTCGCCCGTGAGCACCCGGGCGGTACGCATCTGCAGGTGCAGCTCGTTGCCGGAGGTGGAGGTGACGGCGTGCCCGGCGAAGTAGAGCAGCAGCAGTCCCCTGGCGTCCTGGCAGGCGCGGCGCAGTGCCCCCGTGAACTCGTCCGGCGTCGGCGAGGCCAGGGCCCGCACCTCGTGCGCACCGAACACGTTGCCCCGGTGCAGCGCGTCCTCGAGTGTCCTCCGGTTGTGCCGCACGGCGGGGAGCTGGCCGGTGACGCCCTGGGGATCCGGTGCCGTGTGGTCGTACTCGGACACACCGACCAGCAGCGCCCGGTTCACTTCGCCGCGCGGGTCGAAGCGAGTCACCGGCCTACTCCCCGTCGGTGTCCAGCGGGCGGATCTGTGGCTGGGGATCGCCGCCCTGGAGCCTGCGGCGGTTGTTCGTCCAGGTCTTCACCGCGCGTGCGGTGTACTCGGTCAGTGCCGCGATCGTGACGACGTCACCGAGCACTCTGAGGACGAGTTCGAGGTCGGGCCCCAGCCGCCCCCTGGTCCCGTCCGTGCTGGTCTGCGCCTCGATGGTCAGTTTCTTCTCGGAGAGCAGTTCCGCGAGCGGCTCTTCCCGCTCCAGCCACGTCTTCAGTGCTCTGACATCGTCCACGGTCCCGCCGGCGCCCAGCCGGACGCGCACGCCTAAGACAGCCACTTCGTCCCCCTCTGTCATCCCGACATCATGACACCGGGTCAGGCCTCGGCGGCAGACCTGTGACGCGACCTGCGCAAGCGATTGCACGCCCCCCTTCACGCCAGGCGCACACGGCGCATGCGTGTTCAGGCCTGGATCTGCAACTGCCTCAACTGCCGCTGCACATGGTCGAGCGCCCCCTCGCGGCGCCCGGGAACCCGGCCGCGCAACTCGGCGAGCGCCGCGCCCAGTTCGCGGGCGCGGGCGGGGTCGTGGATCTGGCCCCACTGGTGGTGGGCACGGTCCACGGCGGCCTCGACGGCGGGCGCGTCCGGCGCCTGCCCGGCGTTCAGGCGGACGGTGGCCACGGTGAGCCAGGTATGGCAGCTGCGGCCCGCGTCCCCGGCGAACATCGCCAGGTCGGCCCGGACCTCGGCCCAGTGCAGGGCCTCCTCGGAGGCGGGCCCGTGCGCGGCGACGGCCGCCTGCTCGTGCCGGGCGGCGAGCGCGTCGGCGTCCACGTGGCGGCCGGACTGCACGGCGGCGGTGATGGCGGCGTGCGGGTCACCGGCCGAGGGGCCCGGCGTGCTCAGCACGAGGTCCGTGCCCGCGCTCTCCGGCGCGATCCGGGCCAGCGCCTGCTGGTGCAACTGCTCCACCGGCGGCCGGAACCCGCTGCGCAGGATCGTCGCGACGGCCTTCATGTACGCCGGCGCCGCGACCGTGCGTCTGGACGGCGAAGGCGCGATGCGGCCGTACACGGCGTTGCCGCGGCCCGAGTCCAACGGGGTGCCGCGCAGCAGCTCCCAGGTCTCGGCGTCCGCGTGCAGGTCGAGCAGGAGGGTCGTCGCGCCGGCCGGTCTGAGGCGCAGTTCGTCCCGGAACCAGTGCCAGGGGAAGGCCGTGTAGCGGGCGGTGGACGCGGTGGTGCGGGCCAGCGCCAGGTGGGGCAGGCGCTGGCGGCGGTCGAGCTGGAGCTGGCCGGTGACGTACACGGTGAGCGGGCCAGGGGCCGCCGCGGCGGCGCGCAGCCGGGTGAGGACGGCCTGCGGCTCCAGCGGGTCGGCGAGTTCGACGACGTTCGCGGTGTCCGTGCCGGCCAGCACGCCGGGCGGGACGGCGGCCAGGACGGGGAGCACGGACGCGGCGTCGACCAGGCGCCCCTTGCCCACCGGCGAGGCCGCCAGCAGCAGCACGGTTCCGGGCATCTCGTCCCTCCCCCTGTCGATCACGTACCGCAGCACCGTAACCGCTGCGGCTGCAAAGGAGGGCCTCAGGACCGCAAACGTCCGCCTTCGAGGGATTCGCCCCGTCCGCCGACTTGCCAGCGGGTTCCCGCCGGTGTGCCCTGGTAGGCAGGGCAGGGAGAGAGGAGAGCTCTCATGGCTCATGCGGCACCCACCCCACGCAAGGTGACCACGCGACGCCGTACCCCCGATGTCTTCAGCCCGCGCACCCACGCCATGGCGAAGGTCGCGGTACCCGTCGTCCTCGGGCTCGTCTACGGCTACTGGGCCGCGGCCAACCGGCGCGACGCCGGGCCCATCACGGGCTGGAACCTGCTGTTCGGCTTCCTCACCGCGCTCGTGTTCGCCGTGCTGTTCGCCGCCGTGTGGGAGGTCGCCCCGCGGCTGCGGCGCGAACAGCACGCACTGCTCTGGTTCGCCTTCACCGGCTGCGCGATCGGCTTCCTCTACAGCCAGACCGGCGAGTCCGTGCTGCGGTCCGCCGGAGTGGGGGTGGTGGTCGGGGCGGGCGTCTTCGTGACGATGTTCTACCGCTACTACACGCACGAGGACGCCGCCGGCCGGCGCCTCGACTGACTCGGTACCGGCACGACCCGTTCGGCTCGGCACGCGGGGCCGAATGCAGTCACACCGGTCGCGGACCGGGCCCGTGGCGCCTTGCCTGGAAGGGTGTCCGAGCACGACCGGGCGCCCGTACCCGAGCAGGCGCCCCTCCGACCGCGGAACGCCCTGTCGGCCGTTCTGCTGGTCCTCGCGTGCCTGCTCGTGCCGTTCGCGACACTCGCCTCCTGGGCGGCACACGGGCTGACCGACACCGGCCGCTACGTCCGTACGATGGCGCCCCTCGCCGCCGACCCGGACGTGCGGCACGCGGTCGCGGACACCCTCGGGGACGGCATCATGCGGGAGGCCGGGCACGAGCTCGACACCGGTCCGCTGCGCGGCACGGTCGGGCCGTTCGTGCACGACGCGGTGCGCTCGTTCACCCGGACCGAGGCGTTCCGCGCCGGGTGGGACGCGGCGAACCGGGCCGTCCACGACGCCGTGCTGCGCGCCCTGCGCGACGACGGCCCGCACGCCGACGCGGTCACCGTCGACCTCGCGCCGGTCGTCGCCCGGGTCAAACACCGGCTCACCGCCGACCACGTGCCGTTCGCCCACCGCATCCCGGTCCCGCACGCCCGGGTCCCGGTGCTCCCGGCCGACGACGTGGACCGACTCCGCAGGGGATACCACGTGCTGGACACCGCCGCCGTCTGGCTGCCGCTCGCCGCCGCCGCGTGCGCCGTGACCGGGACCGCCCTCGCCGCCTGCCGACGCCGCGCGGTCACCGCGCTCGGCCTCGGCACCGCCCTGGGCGGCGGACTGCTCGTCCTGGCCGTCGCGATCGGCCGCCGCCTCACCCTCGCCGACCTGCCCGACACGCTCCACCGCGCGGCCGCCGGCGCGGTCTACGACGCCCTGACGGCCACCCTGTCGACGGTGTCCTGGCTGCTGCTCGCCTTCGGCCTGACCGTGGCGCTCGGCTCGTGGCTCACGGGCCGGTACGGTCCCCGGCTCGCCTCGCGGCGACGTGCGCGAGCGTCCGAAGCGCCCGCCGCAGATCCGCCTCCGGAGCCGACCCGAGCCCGAGCCTGACGGCGTCGGGCGTGTGGCCGGGGGCGACGGCGAAGGCGGGACCGGGCGTGACGGCGATGCCGTGCGCGGCGGCGGCCGCCGTGAAGGTGTCCGCGCGCCACGGGGCGGGCAGCTCCCACCAGGCGAAGTAGGCGCCCGGCTCGGACCGCACGGCGAAGCCCGCGAGCTCGTCGGCGAGGATCCGCTGCCTGCGCGCCGCGTCCGCCCGCTTGGCCGCCACCAGCCGCGCCACGACCCCCTCCCCGGCCCACCGCACGGCCGCCTCCAGCGCGAACCGCCCCGCACTCCACCCGCCCGACCGCACGGCACCGGCCACGGCCCCGACCCGGTGCGGCGGCACGACGAGGAAACCGGCGGTGAGCCCCGGCGCGACCCGCTTGGAGAGACCGTCGACGACGTGGGTGAGGGCGGGCGCGTGAGCGGCGAACGGATCACCCGGCTCGTGCAGGAAGGACCAGATGCGGTCCTCCACCACCGGCAGGTTCAGGTCGTGGACCAGCTGGGCGAGCTGCAGCAGGCGAGGGCGGCCCGTCGTCAGGGACGTCGGGTTGTGCAGCGTGGGCTGCACGTACAGGGCGGACAGCGGCGCCGAACGGTGCGCGGCGGCGACGGCCTCCGGGAGCAGCCCCGCCGCGTCACCGGCCAGCGGCACCAGCGTGATGCCCAGCCGCGCCGCGATCTCCTTGACCAGCGGATACGTCAGCTGCTCCACCCCGACCCGGCCGCCCGGCCGGACCAGGGAGGCCAGCACGGCGGCGATGGCCTGCCGCGCGT
>KE354493.1 GCA_000415505.1 Streptomyces afghaniensis 772 | reverse complement strand
CACGGACCCGGCCAAGGCGTTCCACAAGGTCGGCTGCATCGCGGACGCCGCGACGATCCGGGAGCGGACCGACGGCTCCTTCGAGGTGCTGGCGACCGGCACGACCCGGGTGCGGCTGCTCTCGGTCGAGGAGTCGGGTCCCTTCCTGACGGCCGAGCTGGAGACCCTGCCGGAGGAACCCGGCGACGAGGCGGCGCCGTTGGCCGAAGGAGTTCTGCGGTCCTTCCGCCAGTATCAGAAGCGGCTGGCGGGCGCGCGGGAACGGTCCCTGACGACCGGCTCCGACCTGCCGGACGAGCCCGGCGTGGTGTCGTATCTGGTGGCCGCGGCGATGATGCTGGACACCCCCACCAAGCAACGCCTGCTCCAGGCCCCCGACACGGCCTCCCGCCTGCGGGACGAGCTGAAACTCCTTCGCTCCGAGACGGCCATCATCCGTAATCTGCCGTCGTTGCCGGCGTCGGACCTGACGCGCGGCCCGACGAGTCTCAACTGAAGCGGACGCCCATGGCGAAGAAGTCGAAGAAGCAGCACCAGCCCGGCGGCACCCCGGCGACGGTCGCCCTCACGGCGGCGGGCGCGGAGTTCACGGTCCACTCCTACGACCACGACCCCGCCCACCCCTCCTACGGCGAGGAGGCGGCCGAGGCGATGGGCGTCTCCCCGGACCGTGTCTTCAAGACCCTGGTGGCGGACATCGACGGCGCGCTGACGGTCGCGGTGGTCCCGGTGGCGGGCCAACTCGACCTGAAGGCCCTGGCAGCGGCGGTCGGCGGCAAACGCGCGACCATGGCCGACCCGACCCTGGCGGAACGCACGACGGGCTACGTCCGGGGCGGCATCTCACCCCTGGGCCAGCGCAAGAAGCTCCCGACGGTGCTGGACGCGTCGGCCTCCGCGCACCCGACCATCTGCGTCTCGGCGGGCAGGAGGGGCCTGGAGGTGGAACTGTCCCCGGAGGACTTGGCGAGGCTGACGGAGGCGGTGCTGGCCCCGATCGGACGCCCTTAGCCGCTCAGCCGCTTAGCTGCGCACCCACCCGCCGGCAGCACCAGCGCCGAGCACTACGCGACCGGCGGTGCCTGATACGGCCCGTCGGGAAACTCCGGTTCCGGATCCCGAGGCCCGAACAACGCCGTCAACCCGAGATGGAACACCAGCGCGGCAAGCGGCCAGGCCAGCAACGCCCCCTTCGCGCCCAACTTCAACGGCGCGGAGAACGTCACCCCCCGCCCCACGTCCCGCGCATGCGCGACCACATCCTCGGCAGGCCCGAGCCAGACCCCGATCCGCCAGGCCAGCAACGACCCGAGCAGCCCTCCGACGGCCAGCCCCACCACCAGCGGCACGCCCCCACGCCGCCGCAGCAGAAACACGACCAGGGCGCTGACGACCCCGAAGGCCAGCCCGAGCAACGCGAACGTGCCGTCGACCCCGACGGCCTGCTCCCCCTCGGTGTCCTTGAGGAAGACGATCCATTTGCCCTCGACCACGTCACCGACCAGCGGCACGTGCGGCGCGAGCCACC
>KE354492.1 GCA_000415505.1 Streptomyces afghaniensis 772 | reverse complement strand
GCGTGGCCAGCTCCGGCCGGGGCGCGAGCAGCCCGAGCGCCGCCCCCAGCCCGGCGAGCGCGGCGCCCGCCAGCGGGATCACGGCCACCAGGATCCACAGATGGGCCAGCGGCAGCCCGAACAGCACACAGCCGAACACCGCCGTCACGAGGGTGCCCGGCACGGTGAACGACGCGTACGCGCCCGCCGCGCCCAGCACCACCGCCGCCGGCGGCACCGGCAGCGTCGCGTAGTGGTCGAGCCCGCCGCTGGCCCGCAGCTGCCCGAAGTACTGCGCGAGCAGGTTCAGCGCCACGAAGGCCACCACCAGCACGGACGACCCGGCGACGACGGCCTGCGCCTCGGACCCGTCGTCCACGACCCCGCGCATCAGGATCATGATCCCGACCGACTGGAACGTCGCCACGAACAGCAGCGGGATCCGCGCGACCCGCGCCCGGGACAGCTGCGCCCGGTACACGGCCGCCAGCGACGGCCACAGCCGCGCCCGGGGCCCGAGCTCGGCCGCGCACGCGGCGGGCTCGTCCACGGCCAGGGCACTGCCCGGCAGGACATCGGCGGGTACGACACTCACGTCGCGCTGCTCCCCTTCGTCGGGTCCGGTGCGGCAGTCGCCCTGTTCGGTACGTATGCGGCGGCCCGCGTACTCAAGGCCTTCGTACTCCTCACGCCTTCACCAGCCCCTGCTGCACGGCACCGCCCAGGGCCAGGTACACGTCCTCCAGACTCGGCGTGGCCAGCGTGAAGTCGTCCAGGGCGGCGAAGGCGGCCCCTCCGGTGACGGTGGCGACGACCGCCCGGGCCTCCTCGGGTCCGAGCCGGAGCGTCCACAGGCGCCCCGCCTCCACGGCGCGGTCCCGCAGCGCGGCCACCTCGGGGACGTGCAGTGGCGCCGCGTCCCGCCACACCAGGTCGACCCGCACCTCGCCGGCGACCTGCTCCTTGAGCCCGGCCGGGGTGTCGCAGGCGATCACCCGCCCCCGGTCGAGGACGGCCACCCGGTCCAGCACGGTCTCGGCCTCGATGACGTTGTGGGTGACGAGCAGCACGGTCGTCCCGCGCTCGGCCCGCCGCCGGTCGACGGCGGACCACACGGCCCGCCGCGCCACCGGGTCCATGCCGGTGGTCGGCTCGTCGAGCACGAGCAGCGGCCGCTCCCCCACCAGCGCCGCGGCGAAGCACGCCAGGCGCCGCTGGCCCCCGGAGAGCTTCTTCAGCGGCCGCCCGGCGAGCGGCGCGAGCCCCAGCTCGTCGAGTACGTCGTCCCGCTCGGCCCGCGCCCGCCGTACGGCCAGACCGCGCAGCCGCCCGGTGGTCTCGGCGGCGAGCGACACGGTCAGCTCGTCGAGGGCGGTGGACTCCTGGCCGAGGTAGGCGAGGATCCGCGCGGCCCGCTCCGGGTGGCGCACGATGTCGTGCCCGAGGATCTCCACGCTGCCGCGGTCGGGCCGCATCAGCCCGGTGAGCTGCCGTACGAGGGTGGACTTGCCGGCGCCGTTCGGCCCGAGCAGGCCGAAGATCTCGCCGCGCCGGATGTCCAGGGTCACGTCGTCCGTGGCGCGGACCTCGGGCGTTCCGGGCGCGCCGCGCCGGCCGCGTACTGCCGGATAGGTCTTGGTCAGCCCGCGCACCGCGCACACGACGTCACCATCGTGCCGAAATGCCTGTGCCGCGCGCTTACTCACAAGCAACGAGACTACGGGGTCGACTGCCCCGGCCCGCTCTCGGGTCGGTCCACAACGGGAAATCCGTCGGCAAAGTTCTCATTCGCCGACGGGCGCGTGCTCCACCCCCGTGCGCACGCCGATCTCCTTCCAGAAGCCGGCCCGGATGGCGTACCGGTCCCGCTCGTCGATCTGGTCGTCCTTGTGGGCGAGCAGGCCGAAGCGGGCCGCGTAGCGCAGCAGCTCCCCGTCGACGCGGTGCGGGATGCGCGGGTACATCCCGGACAGTTTCTGCAGGTGGCTCTGGTCGCCGAGGCGCTCGACCCAGCGCCGGGCGAAGACCTGCCCCACCTCGTAGGGGTCACCGCCGACGGTGGTGATGTCCTCCTCGCGGTCGGCCCACCGCTGCTCGGCCGTGGTCAGCTGGGCGAGCGTCGGCATCGAGGCGGCCTCGGGGGGCTCGGCCGTGGGCCGGTCGACCCAGCCCTTGTCGGAGGACCAGCGGAGGGTGGCGGCGGGCTGCTGGGCGGACTGGGGGCCGGGGGCGCGCAGGGCGGCCAGGTCTTTGGGTGTGGGGACGCCTTTGGGGGCGGGTGCCCGTTCCTCCGCGCCGTTCTGCCCGGCGCCGGCCGCGGGGTGCTGCGGCTGCGGGGCGGGGCGCTCGGTCGCGGCGGCGAGCGCGGACTCGGGCAGCGGGGCGGAGAGGATCGCGGCGATCTCGGGCCGGGGCGCGGGCTGGCGGGGCGCACACGCCGGTGTGCTCCTTGGCGCGGACGGCCTTGGTGATCCAGGTCCGGTCCAGGACGCGCCGCTCGTCGGCCTCGGCGACCAGGTCCTCGGACTGGTTGTAGTCGCCGTCGGCGGCCTGCACGGCCCACAGGTGGACGGCGACGCCGTGCTCCTTGGCGGCCATCATGCCGGGCAGCAGGTCGCCGTCGCCGGTGACGAGGACGACGTCGGAGCAGGCGCGGTTGCGGGCCAGCTCGGTGAGCTCGGCGTGCATCGCGGCGTCCACGCCCTTCTGCGCCCAGCGGCCGTCGCTGCGGGTCAGCGCGCCCAGCCGGACGGTGACCCGGGGCATCACGCGCAGCCTGCGGTGCTCGGGCTGCGGGACGCGGTCGGGGGCGCCGTCGAACCAGTAGATCCGCAGCAGCGGCTGCTGCGTGTCCGACTCGGCGCGTTCGCGCAGCCCCTGGATGAGGGCGGTGTGGTCGACGGTGATCCGGGATCGTGAGGGCTCCCCGGCGAGGAGACTCGCCGCCGCCCCCAGCAGATACCCCGCGTCCACCAGGACGATGCAGCGGTCCACACGACTCACCCTCTTCCCGGGAGGTTTGCTTCGGGCTTGCTTCGAGTCTGCCCGACGGCGCGGAGGTTAACGGCCGGAACTCGATCTTCGGCGTGGCGTTTCGCTCCGGCCTGCTCCGACTACCCCTGTCACGCAGGGTAATTGTCCGACATGCGATCGTTGTCGGCCTGTGTGAATCTGGTCCCGGCCCTGGCCCCTAGATCCCCCACAGGAGGCATCACCATGGCCAAGAACAAGAACCGTGACCGTAAGCAGCAGCGTCCGACCGAGCGCGGGCAGCGCGCGGACCGCAGCCCCGCGGCGGAGGCGGAGCCCCAGCCCGAGGTCGAGCTGACCCCCGGTGACGTGGCGTCCCGCAAGCGGAAGCGCAGCTTCGGCCACAACTGACATCTGTGTAACGGGTTGTTGAGACCCACGCACATGCGTAAGGGGCGTACCAGGTACCGGGTACGCCCCTCACGCGCCTCAAGCGCCGTCCGCGGGCTAGGCGGACACCCTCTGGGTCATCCCGCCAGGCAGGACGGACCGAGCAGCACCTTCAGGTCACCGAAGAGCGCCGGGTCCGGCTTCACCCGGTGCCGGTCCAGGCGCAGCACGGTCGTCTTGGTCGGTCCCTGGAGCCTGATCCGGACCTCGCTGTCGCCCTTGTGGTGGCTGAGGACCTCGCCGAGGCGGCTGACCAGCGGCGGAGTGACCCGGGTGGCCGGGATGGTCAGCACGACGGGCGCGTTGGTGCCCGCGTTCGACAGGTCGGGGACCTGCAGCTCCATCGCGACCAGCCGCGGTACGTCCTCGCGCTTGTCGAGGCGGCCCTTGACGAACACCACGGCGTCCTCGACGAGTTGGGTCGAGACGAGCTGGTACGTCGCCGGGAAGAACATGCACTCGATCGAGCCCGCGAGGTCCTCGACGGTGGCGATGGCCCAGGCGTTGCCCTGCTTGGTCATCTTGCGCTGGAGGCCGGAGATGATGCCGCCGATGGTGACGACCGCGCCGTCGGAGTGCTCACCGCCGGTCAGCTGGGAGATGCCCGCGTCGGCCTTGTCGGACAGGATGTGCTCCAGACCGAACAGCGGGTGGTCGGAGACGTACAGACCGAGCATCTCCCGCTCCTGGGCGAGCAGATAGGTCTTGTCCCACTCCTCGGTGGTGAACTCCACGTCGAGCCCGAAGCCCGGCTCGCTGCTCTCGGCCTCGCCCATGCCGCCGAAGAGGTCGAACTGCCCCTCGGCCTCCTTGCGCTTGACCGCGACCACGTTGTCGATCATCGGCTCGTACTGCGCGGTCAGGCCCTTGCGGGTGTGGCCCATGGCGTCGAAGGCGCCGGCCTTGATCAGGGACTCGGTGGTGCGCTTGTTGCAGACCACCGCCTCCACCTTGTCGAGGTAGTCCGGGAAGGAGACGTACTTCCCCTTGGCCTTGCGGCACCTGATGATCGACTCGACGACGTTCGTACCGACGTTGCGGACGGCGGAGAGGCCGAAGAGGATCACGTCGTCGCCCTGGGCCGCGAAGTTGGACATCGACTCGTTGACGTCCGGCGGGAGCACCTTGATGCCCATGCGGCGGCACTCGTTGAGGTAGACGGCCGACTTGTCCTTGTCGTCCTTCACGGACGTGAGGAGCGCGGCCATGTACTCGGCGGGGTGGTTCGCCTTGAGGTACGCCGTCCAGTACGAGACCAGCCCGTACGCGGCGGAGTGCGCCTTGTTGAACGCGTAGCCGGCGAAGGGCACCAGCACGTCCCAGAGCGCCTGGATGGCCTCGTCGCTGTAGCCCTTCTTGCGGGCGCCCTCCTTGAACAGCACGAAGTTCTTCGCCAGTTCCTCGGGCTTCTTCTTGCCCATCACGCGGCGGAGGATGTCGGCCTCGCCGAGCGAGTAGCCGGCGATGATCTGGGCGGCCTTCTGCACCTGCTCCTGGTAGACGATCAGGCCGTAGGTGACGTCCAGGACCTCCTTGAGCGGCTCCTCCAGCTCGGGGTGGATCGGCGTGATCTCCTGCTGCCCGTTCTTGCGCAGCGCGTAGTTCGTGTGGGAGTTCATGCCCATCGGGCCCGGCCGGTACAGGGCCGACACGGCGGAGATGTCTTCGAAGTTGTCCGGCTTCATCAGCCGGAGCAGGGAGCGCATGGGTCCGCCGTCGAACTGGAAGACGCCGAGGGTGTCGCCGCGCTGGAGCAGTTCGAAGGTCGTGGGGTCGTCGAGCGGGAGGCTCAGGAGATCGATGTCGATCCCCTTGTTGGACTTCACCATCTTGACGGCGTCGTCCATGATCGTCAGGTTGCGCAGGCCCAGGAAGTCCATCTTCAGCAGGCCGAGCGACTCACAGCTCGGGTAGTCCCACTGCGTGATGGTCACGCCGTCGGTGTGCCTGACCCAGACCGGGACGTGGTCGGTGATGGTCTCGCTGGACATGATCACGCCGGCGGCGTGCACACCCATCTGCCGGACCAGGCCCTCGACGCCCTTGGCGGTGTCGATGACCTTCTTCACGTCCGGCTCGTTCTCGTACATCGCCCGGATCTCGCCCGCCTCCGAGTAGCGGGGGTGCTCGGGGTTGGTGATGCCGTCGAGGTTGATGCCCTTGCCGAGGACGTCGGCGGGCATGGCCTTGGTGAGGCGGTCGCCCATCGCGTACGGGTAGCCCAGCACGCGCGCGGAGTCCTTGATCGCGTTCTTGGCCTTGATGGTGCCGTACGTGCCGATCATGGCGACCTTGTCGGCGCCGTACTTCTCCGTCACGTACCTGATCACCTCGACGCGCCGGCGCTCGTCGAAGTCGATGTCGACATCGGGCATGGAGATGCGCTCGGGGTTGAGGAACCGCTCGAAGATCAGGCCGTGCGGGATGGGGTCGAGGTCGGTGATGCCGAGGGCATAGGCGACGATCGAGCCGGCCGCGGAGCCTCGGCCGGGGCCGACCGCGATGCCCTGCTTCTTGGCCCACATGATGAAGTCGGCGACCACGAGGAAGTAGCCCGGGAAGCCCATCGAGATGATGGTGTCCATCTCGTACTCGACCTGCTTCATGCGGTCGTCCGGGATGCCGTCCGGGAAGCGGCGGTGCATGCCGCGCAGGGTCTCCTCGCGGAACCAGCTGACCTCCGTGTACCCCTCCGGGATGTCGAACTTGGGCATCAGGTCGCGCTTCTCGAACATGCCCGTGGTGTCGACCATCTCGGCGATCAGCCGGGTGTTGGCGCAGCCCTCCTGCCAGGCGTCCGAGGAGTCGATGGCGTACATCTCGTCCGTGGACTTCAGGTAGTAGCCGGTGCCGTCGAACCTGAAGCGGTCGGGGTCGGAGAGATTCTTGCCGGTCTGGATGCACAGCAGCGCGTCGTGGGCGCTCGCCTCGTGCGAGTAGGTGTAGTGGGAGTCGTTGGTGACCAGCGGGGGGATGCCGAGCTTCTTGGCGATCTCCAGCAGGCCGTCGCGGACCCGGTGCTCGATCTCGATGCCGTGGTCCATCAGCTCCAGGAAGTAGCGGTCCTTGCCGAAGATGTCCTGGTAGTCGGCGGCGGCCTTGAGGGCCTCGTCGAAGTGGCCGAGGCGCAGCCGGGTCTGGACCTCGCCGGAGGGGCAGCCGGTGGAGGCGACGATCCCCTCGGACCACTGGGCGATGGTCTCCTTGTCCATCCGGGGCCACTTCTGGAGCCAGCCCTCGGCGTAGGCGTCCGAGGAGAGCCGGAAGAGGTTGTGCAGGCCGGTCTTGTTCACCGCCCACATCGTCTTGTGGGTGTAACCACCGGAACCGGAGACGTCGTCCCGCTTCTGGTGCGGCTGGCCCCACTGGATCTTGCGCTTGTTGCGGCGCGACTCGGGCGCGACATACGCCTCGATGCCGATGATCGGGGTGACCCCGGCCTTCTGCGCGGAGTGGAAGAAGTCGTACGCCCCGTGGAGGTTGCCGTGGTCGGACATGGCGATGTGCGTCATGCCCATCTCGTTGCACGCGTTGAACATGTCCTTCAGCCGCGCGGCACCGTCCAGCAGCGAGTACTGGGTGTGGACGTGCAGGTGCGTGAACGGCGGCTTTGACACGGCTGCGGCCTCCAGAGAAAACATGTGCGGAATGGGGCCCGACAGGCTGCGGACAGTCTGGGGGACAGCGTCGAAGTCTATGCCTCGACACTGACACTCGGAGGCCTGACCCGCGTACCTTCGTGCGGGGGTCGCGGGCACTCCCGCGGACCGCCGCACGTTAGCCGGAGGGCGGACCTGCCGCCCCGAGACGTATGCACCAGGAGGCACCCAGCGATGTCGTTCCCGCAGCTCGACGACGAGCACCGCGGTGAGGAGATCCTCGCCGTCTTCGACACCGCCTTCGGCGAGCTCCTGGCCGCCGACCCGGCCGCGTTCCGCGTGAAGTTCCGGAAGATGGCGGCCTCGGCCTTCGCGTTCTACCGGGGCACGGCGTGCCTCTTCTACCACGATCTCGATCAGGAGAACGCCGGGCGGGGTGGCGGGAAAGTACTCAGCGGGCCGTACCTGGACGAGCGCACGTCGCGCGTGTGGATCCACGGCGACCTGCACGCGGAGAACTTCGGCACGTACATGGACGCCAACGGCCGCCTGATCTTCAACGTCAACGACTTCGACGAGGCCTACGTCGGCCCGTTCACCTGGGACCTGAAGCGCTTCGCCGCCTCCATCGCCCTCATCGGGTACGCGAAGGCGCTCAGCGACGAGCAGATCTCCGAGCTGGTGGCGATCTACGCGGTCGCGTACCGCGAGCGGATCCACGCCCTGGCCACCGGCGCCAAGAGCGACGAGGTGCCGCCGTTCACGCTGGACACGGCGCAGGGCCCGCTGCTGGACGCGCTGCGCGACGCCCGGTCGCTGACCCGCTTCGGGCTGCTGGAGTCGATGACGGAGATCCGCGACTTCGAGCGCCGTTTCGCGTCCGGGGGCGGCTCCGTCGAGCTGGACGCGGCCACGCGTTACAAGGTCCTCGCCGCCTTCGACGGCTACCTGGAGACGCTCCCGGACAGCTCGCTGGCCCGCCCGGACTCCTACCGCGTGAAGGACGTCGTCGGCCGGCGCGGCATCGGCATCGGCTCGGCGGGGCTGCCGTCGTACAACATCCTGCTGGAGGGCCACAGCGACGCCCTGGAGAACGATGTGGTGATCTACATCAAGCAGGCCCAGACCCCGGCCGTCTCCCGGCACATCACGGACCCGGCGATCCGCGACTACTTCCAGCACGAGGGGCACCGCACGGTCATCTCCCAGCGCGCCCTCCAGGCGCACGCCGACCCGTGGCTGGGCTGGACGGAGCTGGACGGCGCGGGCCAGCTGGTCGCCGAGGTCTCGCCGTACGCGGTGGATCTCGACTGGGGCGACATCGACGACGCGGAGGAGATCGCCCAGGTGGTGGCCGACCTCGGCCGGGCCACGGCCACGATGCACTCGGCGGCGGACGACCAGTCCGGTGAGTCCCTGGTGCCGTTCTCCACGGAGCGGGCGATCGACGCGGCGATCGCGGCCGACGAGGAGGGCTTCGCGCCGCTGCTGATCGACTTCGCGCACGGCTACGGCGCACGCGCGCGTGCCGACCACCAGACCTTCGTGGACCTGTTCCGCAACGGCCGGATCCCGGGTCTGTAAGGTCTCCTTTCGCTATGGACATATCCGGGATCCAGCTCAGAGCCGTACGCGCGGCGCTGTTCACGGCAGTGGTCGTGACGCTCAGCACCGCGTCGCACGTGCTGCTGTCCCGGGTCCCGCTCCCGCTGGGCACGGTGGCCGCGGTCGCCGCCACCGTGTTCGTGATCGCTTACGCCCTGGCGGGCCGCGAGCGCTCCTTCGGGCGGATCGCGGCCCTGCTGATCCCGCTGGAGCTGGCCGCCGACACGGTGTTCACCACGGGGCAGCACGCCTGTTACGGCCGCTCGGGCGGCCCGGTCGCCGGCCCGCTGCGGTCGGTCGGCCTGGACGTGCTGTGCGGGGGCGGCGAGATCGGCACACCGCTGGCCCGGATGGCAGGGGCCACCGGCACCGACCGGCTCGCGGCCGCGGTCGCGCACGCCGACCCGGCCACCGCCTGGCTGCTGCTGTGCGCACACGTCGGCGTGGGACTGACCGCCGCCGTCTGGCTGCGCCGGGGTGAGCGGGCCCTGGCCCAGCTGCTGCGGGCCGTGGGGGGCGACCACGTTCCGGCCGCTGCTGCTGGCGGTCTCCGCCGTGACGGTGACGCGGGCCCCGGCCGGGCGCCGGCTGCCGTCGCGGGCCGCCGACCGCACGCCCACCGCCCGCGAGCGGATCCTCGCCCACTGTCTGGGACGGCGTGGACCGCCGTGCTCGCCCGCCTTCGCGTGAGGCACCTTTCGAGCACCGGCAGTCCCCCTTACCCATTCCGCACACGACGTGTGCGCGTCCCCGACGGAGAACATCACCATGAGCAAGCGGAACACCCAGGCGGCGAAGACGGCGGCCCGTGAGCGGCTGCGCATCGAGCGCGAGCGCGAGGCCAAGCGGGCGAAGGCGAAGCGGCAGATCATCGTCGCCGCCTCCATCGTCGGCGTCCTCGCGATAGCCGGCGGCATCGGCTACGCGGTCGTCCAGGCCAACAAGCCCACCTACTGGGAGGCCCAGAAGGACGCCAAGGTCGTCGCCCCGGCCAACACCACGGGCGCCAAGGGCACCACGGTCGTCATCGGCAAGGACTCGGCCAAGAAGACCCTGAAGGTCTACGAGGACCCGCGCTGCCCCGTGTGCGCCCAGTTCGAGCAGACCGTCGGTCCGACCGTGAAGAAGGACATCGACGACGGCAAGTTCAAGATGCAGTTCATCGGCGCCACCTTCATCGACAACAAGGACAACGGCGAGGGCTCCAAGAACGCGCTGAGCGCCCTGGGCGCCGCGCTGAACGTCAGCCCCGAGGCGTTCCTCGACTACAAGGCCGCGCTGTACTCGGCGAAGTACCACCCGGAGGAGACGACCGACAAGTTCAAGGACGACAGCTACCTCATCAAGGTCGCGAACACCGTCCCGGACCTGAAGGGCAACAAGAAGTTCCAGGACGCGGTCGAGAAGGGCACCTACGACGCCTGGGCGATGGCCATGTCGAAGACCTTCGACGACAACAAGGACGGCGTCACGGGCACCCCGGGCTTCGTCATGGACGGCAAGCAGCTCACCGCCGACAACCAGGGCACGCCGCTGATGACGGTGGCCGACTTCAACAGGGTCGTGGGCGAGGCCCTCAAGAAGTGACGGCGGGTCCGGGACCGGCCACCACGTGAAGAGCGGGCGAACTTCGGGAGTTCGCCCGCTCTGGCGCGTACCGATCAGTAACCTGATCGTCCGTGACCAGTCGATACAGATCATCGAAGCCGTCAGAGGACCTCAACTCCCTGACTCCGCGCCGCCGTACGGTCGTCAAGGCCGCGGCGGCGACCGCTGTCCTGGCCGGACCGCTGGCAGCGACCCTGCCCGCGCGCGCCGTCGACCAGGCTCCCGCCTTCCTGCACGGCGTCGCCTCCGGGGACCCCCTGCCGGACGGCGTCCTGCTGTGGACCCGCGTGACCCCCGTCCCGGAGGCCATACCCGGCTCCGGACTCGGCCCGGACACCGAGGTGAGCTGGGTCGTCGCCAGGGACCGGGCGTTCACCACCGTCGTCGCCAAGGGCTCCACCACCGCGACGGCCGCGTCCGACCACACCGTGAAGGCCGACATCCGCGGCCTGGAACCGGGCACGGACTACTGGTTCCGTTTCTCCGCCGGCGGCACCGACTCCCCCGCCGCCCGCACCCGCACCGCCCCCGCGCACGACGCGGCCGTCACGGGCCTCCGCTTCGGCGTGGTCTCCTGCGCCAACTGGGAGGCCGGCTACTTCTCCCCGTACCGCCACCTCGCAACCCGCGGCGACCTGGACGCCTGGCTGCACCTCGGCGACTACATCTACGAGTACGGCACCGGCGAGTACGGCACCCGCGGCACGGTCGTCCGCCCGCACGCCCCGGCCCACGAGATCGTCACCCTCGCCGACTACCGCGTCCGGCACGCGCGCTACAAGACCGACCCGGACCTCCAGGCGCTGCACGCGGCGGCCCCGGTCGTGGCGATCTGGGACGACCACGAGTTCGCCAACGACGCCTGGTCGGGCGGCGCCGAGAACCACACCGAGGGCGCCGAGGGCACCTGGTCCGCCCGCCAGGCCGCCGCCAAGCAGGCCTACTTCGAGTGGATGCCGGTGCGCCCGGCGATCGCGGGCACCACCTATCGCCGGCTGCGCTTCGGCAAACTGGCCGACCTCTCGCTGCTGGACCTGCGCTCCTTCCGCTCCCAGCAGGTCAAGGTCGGCAACGGCGAGGTCGACGACCCGGACCGCACCCTCACCGGCCGCGCCCAGCTCGACTGGCTCAAGGCGGGCCTGAAGGCGTCCGACACCACCTGGCGGCTGGTCGGCAACTCGGTGATGGTCTCGCCGTTCGCCATCGGCTCGCTCTCCGCCGATCTGCTGAAGCCGCTGGCCAAGCTGCTGGGCCTGCCGCAGGAGGGCCTCGCCCTCAACACCGACCAGTGGGACGGCTACACCGACGACCGCCGCGAGCTCCTGGCGCACCTGCGGTCCAACGCCATCCGCAACACCGTCTTCCTCACCGGCGACATCCACATGGCGTGGGCCAACGACGTGCCGGTGGACGCCGGTACGTACCCGCTGTCCCCCTCCGCGGCCACGGAGTTCGTCGTCACCTCGGTCACCTCCGACAACCTCGACGACATGGTCAAGGTCCCTCAGGGCACCGTCTCCGCGGTCGCCGCACCCGTGATCCGCGCCGCCAACCGGCACGTCCACTGGGTCGACACCGACCGCCACGGCTTCGGCGTCCTGGACATCACGGCCGCGCGCGCGCAGATGGACTACTACGTCATCTCGGACCGCGCCGAGCGCGACGCGACCGCCACGTGGTCCCGCTCGTACCGCACGCGCAGCGGCACGCAGAAGATCGAGCGCGTCTACGACGCCGTGTGAGCCCCTGACAACCGTCGGCTACAGGCTGTCGAGGAAGCCGAGCGCCACCCGCCAGGTGGCCTCGGCGGCCTCCTCGTCGTAGTCCGGCAGGTCGGGGTCGGTGTAGAGGTGGCCCGCGCCCGCGTACCGGTACACCTCGACGTCGGCGCCGGTGCGGCCCATCTGGAGGTACCAGGCGCTGAGCCAGTCGTCCGTCTCGAACGGGTCGGGCTCCGCCACGTGCAGCTGGACCGGCAGCTCGTCCGCCGTGACGCCCGGCGCGATGTCCGACGTGCCGTGCAGGAGCAGCAGACCGCGCGCCTTGTCGTCGCCGAGGGCGAGGGTCTGGGCGATGGAGGCACCGAGCGAGAACCCGGCGTACACCAGCCCGCGCTCCGAGTAGGGCGCGGCGGCCAGCACGGCCCGCTTCAGCAGCTCCTCCTTGCCGATCTTCTCCTTGTGCTCCATGCCCTCCTCGACCGTGTCGAACGTGCGTCCCTCGAAGAGGTCGGGCGTCCACACCTCGTGTCCGGCCGCGCGCAGCCGGTCGGCGGCCTGGAGCACCGCGGGCCGCAGCCCATGGGTCGAGTGAAAGAGCATGATGTTCATGAGCCCATGGTGCCAGCCGGGTGTGACAGCCCGGGATCACGGCACTACCCAGGACGCCGCCGAAGTCACATGTTCATGTACCCCGCGAGCCGGTTAGGTTCGGGGGCATGGAAAACCTGCTGCGACCGCTGATCGTGGTCGGTGGCTCGGTCGTGCTCACGCTGGTGATCGGCTGGGCCACCGACTTCCTGCTGCGCAAGGCCGACGAACGGCACCACGAGACCCCGCTGTGGGGGCTGCTCCGCCGCGGCCGCATCCCCTACCAGCTCGTGCTCCTCGCGGCCCTGCTGAGAGGGTCGTACGACGAGGCGGAACTGCTGCAGAGCCGCGACCAGGCCGTCGGCCAGACGCTGACGCTGGTGCTGATCGGGTCGACCGCCTGGCTGGTGATCCGTATCGCGGCGGCGATCGTCGAGACGTCGTACAGCCGCTACGCCAATGCCCGGGCCCATCGCGACCCGGCCAGGGTCCGCCGGGTGCGCACCCAGGTGACGCTGATCATGCGGGTCGTGTCGGCGATCGTCGGCGTGGTGGCCGCGGCGAGCATGCTGCTGACGTTCCCCGCGTTCCGCGCGGCGGGTGCCTCGCTGCTGGCCTCGGCCGGCATCCTCGGCATCGTCGCCGGTGTCGCCGCGCAGTCCACGCTGAGCAACATGTTCGCGGGGTTCCAGATCGCCTTCGGCGACATGGTCCGCATCGGAGACACCGTCGTCGTGGACGGCGAGTGGGGCACGGTCGAGGAGATCACGCTGACGTTCCTGACCGTGCGCACCTGGGACGAGCGGCGGATCACCATGCCCGTGTCGTACTTCACGTCCAAGCCGTTCGAGAACTGGTCGCGCGGCACGCCGCAGATGACCGGCACCGTCTTCTGGCACGTCGACCACACGGCCCCCGTGGACGCGATGCGCGAGAAGCTCCGCGACATCCTGCGCCAGTGCCCGGCCTGGGACGGCCGCGCCTACGACCTGTCCGTCACGGACACCACCCCGAACACCATGCAGGTGCGGGCCCTGGTGACCGCCAAGGACGCGGACGACATCTGGACGGTGCGGGTGTCGGTCCGCGAGCAGATGCTCCGCTGGCTGTCCGAAGAGCACCCCTACGCGCTGCCCCGGGTCAACACGGCGGACGCGGCCCAGCCCCCGTCCCGCAACGGCCACCGCCCGTCCCAGGACGGCGTCCCGCACCAGCAGCGCCGCTACCACGGCTCTACGAGGCCGGAGCGCTGACGCGAGGCGGGCAGCCAGGGGCGGGCCCGGGGACCCGAGTTCACCGCATGGACCGCACATCGAGATGCCGCAGCACCCGGTCCACCACCTCCGGGTCCGCCCCCGGCTCACTCCGCGCCGCCAGCACCTCGTGCCGCGCAGCGCTCAGCATCTCCTGCTGGATCCGCCGCACCCGCTTCAGCCGCCGCGCCCGCTCCCGATAGGCCTCCCGCCGCTCGTCCTCGGCCACCGCGGGACTGATCCGCACGGCGATGTCGAACGCCCGCCGCACCATCTGCTCGGACAGCTCCTCCGGAAGCTCCTCGACCTCCTCGATCTCCTGGAGCCTGCGCTTGGCCGCCTTGGACGCTCGGATCGCCAGCGCCTTCGCGAACTCCTTCTCGACGTCCGTGTCGGCCCGCACCCCCAGCCGCCGCACCAGCCACGGCAAGGTCAGCCCCTGCACCACCAGCGTCACCACGATCACCCCGAACGCGATGAAGATGATCTCGTCCCGGCTGGGGAACGGCGCCCCCGCGTCGGTCTCCAGCGGAATGGCCAGCACCAGCGCCACCGAGGCCACCCCGCGCATTCCCGACCACCACATGACCACGGTCTCGCGCCAGCTCACCGGGATGTCCTCGTCGTAGTCCCGCCGCGCGTGCAGCCGTTTCGTCAGCCAGGTCGCCGGCAGCAGCCACAACAGCCGGACGAACACGACCACGCAGACGACCACCGCCGCCCACCCGAGCAACTCGCCCCACCGGCCGGACGCCGTGTGGATGGCGTTGTGCAGCTCCAGCCCGACCAGCCCGAACGCGACGCCGGTGACGAGCGTGTCGACGATGTTCCAGAACGTGTGCCCGGCCAGCCGCGTCATGACGTCGTCGGCGTCGGACCCGTACTCCGCGAGGAACAGCGCGGTGGTGAGCACGGCGAGCACCCCGGACCCGTGCATCTCCTCGGCCAGGACGTACGAGGCGTACGGCACCAGCAGGGTCAGCCCGATCTGGAGGGTCGCGTCCCCGAGCAGTTCCATCAGCTTGTTCGCGCCCCAGCCCAGCGCGAGGCCCACGGCCACCGCCACCACGGCCGACAGCACGAGGTCGAGCCCGGCCTTCCAGGGCGAGAACGTCCCGCTGACGGCGGCGGCGATCGCCACGTGGTAAAGGACGATGGCCGTCACGTCGTTGAACAGCCCCTCGCCCTCCAGGATCGACACCAGTCGGCGCGGCAGCCCCAGTTGCCCGGCCACTGCCGTGGCCGCGACCGGGTCCGGCGGCGCGACCAGCGCGCCGAGCGCGAACGCGGCGGCCAGCGGCAGTCCCGGCACGATCGCGTTGGCCGCGGCGGCCACACAGGCCATGGTGACGAAGACCAGCGCCACGGCCAGCAGGAAGATCGGCCTCTTGTTCGCCGCGAACTGCCGCCAGGACGTGCGCCGCACCGCGGCGTACAGCAGCGGCGGCAACAGCAGCGGCAGGATCAGGTCCGGCGGGATCTCGACGTTCGGTACGAAGTCGAGCAGCGCGAGGACTATGCCCAGGAGCGTCATCAGCACCGGCGCGGGCACGCTGAACCGGTCCCCGACCGGGACGCTGATCACGGCCCCGAGCAGCAGCACGAACAGCAGGGCCAACTGATCCACGGTCAGCGCTCCGGAAGGTCAAACGTTCACACGACTGATCTCAAGCCTGCCACGCAACTCCCGGGACAAACCGTTTCGGCACCTTTCATGACGGGCTAAAGCGAACGCCGCATCCCCTGGTGCGGAATGCCCGCCTCCAAGTACTCCGGCCCGTACGGCTCGTAGCCGAGCCGCTCGTAGAAGCCCAGTGCGTGCGTCTGGGCGTGCAGGTCCACGGCCGCCAGACCACGCGCGCGTGCCGCGTCCTCGATGGCCCGCACCAGGGCGACGCCGACGCCGAGTCCGCGCGCGTGGGCGGCCACGGCGAGCCGGCCGAGGGAGCCCACGGACGCGTCGGCTCCGGTCTGTGCCACGGCCGCATCCCCGAGCAGCAGCCGCCCCGTCCCGAGCGGAACGCCGTCCTCCCGGACCGCCAGCACATGGACGGCCCCCGGGTCGTACGCGTCGTACTCGATGTCCTCCGGCACACCCTGCTCGCCGACGAACACCTCCTTGCGCACCGCGAAGCACGCCTCACGGTCGGCCGGGTTCTCGGCGACGCGCACCACGTACGACGGGACGCTCATGCGTAGGTCTCCTCCCGGACCTGGTCCAAGGCCTTCTGCAGGTCCTCCGGGTAGTCGCACGCGAACTCCGCCCACTGCCCGTCCCCGGGGTGCTCGAAGCCGAGCCGCACCGCGTGCAGCCACTGACGGGTCAGATGGAGCCGCTTGGCGAGCGTCGGGTCGGCGCCGTACGTCAGGTCGCCGACGCAGGGGTGCCGGTGGGCGGCCATGTGGACGCGGATCTGGTGGGTGCGGCCGGTCTCCAGCTTCACGTCGAGCAGGGACGCCGCGCGGAAGGCCTCGATCAGGTCGTAGTGCGTGACGGACGGCTTGCCCTCGGCGGTGACCGCCCACTTGTAGTCGTGCTGCGGGTGGCGGCCGATGGGCGCGTCGATGGTGCCGCTGGTCGGGTCGGGGTGGCCCTGGACGAGCGTGTGGTACCGCTTGTCGACCGTGCGCTCCTTGAACTGGCGCTTCAGCGACGTGTACGCGTACTCCGACTTGGCGACCACCATCAGACCGGACGTGCCGACGTCGAGCCGGTGCACGATGCCCTGGCGCTCCGCGGCGCCGGAGGTCGAGATGCGGTACCCGGCGGCGGCCAGGCCCCCGATGACGGTCGGGCCGGTCCAGCCCGGCGACGGGTGCGCGGCCACGCCCACCGGCTTGACGATCACGACCACGTCATCGTCGTCGTGCACGATCTCCATGCCCTCGACCGGTTCGGCCACCACCTGCACCGGCGCGGGCGCCTGCGGCATCTCGACCTCCAGCCAGGCGCCGCCGTGCACGCGCTCCGACTTGCCGACCACCGATCCGTCGACCGTGACCTTCCCCGCGGCGGCGAGCTCGGCCGCCTTGGTCCGGGAGAAGCCGAACATGCGGGAGATGGCGGCGTCGACGCGCTCGCCCTCCAGGCCGTCGGGCACGGGCAGGGTACGGATCTCGGGAATCGTGCTCACCCGTCGAGTATGCCGGACGGGTCCGACAGCCCCGTACCGCGCCTGTGGACAACCCCTCGCGGGCTCAGTCCTTGTGGACGGTCCCGTCGGGGTCGAGCCCCTTGAACGACAGCAGCACGATCAGGATGCCGCCGCACACGATCGCCGAGTCGGCCAGGTTGAAGACGGCGAAGTGCTTGGGCGCGATGAAGTCCACGACCGCGCCCTCGAAGACGCCCGGCGCCCGGAAGATCCGGTCGGTGAGGTTGCCCAGCGCACCGCCCAGCAGCAGCCCGAGCGCGATCGCCCAGGGCAGGCTGTAGAGCTTGCGGGCGAGCCGGGCGATGACCACGATCACCGCAGTCGCGATCATGGTGAAGATGACCGTGAAGGCCTCGCCGAAGCCGAAGGCCGCGCCCGCGTTGCGGATCGCCTCGAACTTCAGCCAGTCCCCGATGATCTCGATGGGCGGGTGGTGCTCCAGCTTGGCCACCACGATCATCTTGCTGATCAGGTCGAGGGCGTACGCGAACGTGGCGACCGCGAACAGGACCGCGATCCGGCGCTTGCCCCGGGGCCGCCCGGCCGCCGCCGGCTCATCCGCGCCGGACGCCCCGGCGGCCGCCGCCTCGTCGGGGCGCTCCCGCCCGTTGCCGGTCGCGTCCGGTGTGTCCGGCGTACCGATGATGCGCTCCGCCTCTGCCACGTGAGTCCCTCAACCTAGGTGCCTGACTGAGGACGAGGGTACGGCACACCCCGGGCGTCCCACGTGCTCAGGAGGCATTCGGCCGCCGGTCAGTACCGGCGCTCCTGCTTCTGCTTGCACTCCACGCACAGGGTCGCCCGCGGGAAGGCCTGCATGCGGGCCTTGCCGATGGGATTGCCGCAGTTCTCGCACAGGCCGTAGGTGCCCGCGTGCAGGCGTTCCAGGGCGCGCTCGGTCTGGACGAGCATCTCGCGCGCGTTGGCGGCCAGCGCCAGCTCGTGCTCGCGGGTGATGTTCTTGGTGCCGGTGTCCGCCTGGTCGTCGCCCGCGCCGTCCCCGGAGTCCCGCATCAGACCGACGAGCGACCGCTCCGACGACGTGATCTCCTCACGCAGCCGGATCTCCTCGGACGTCAGCTCGGCACGCGCCTCCTCGACCTCCGCCTCCGTCCAGGGGTCCTCGCCCGGGCGAACCGCGAGCTCACCGGGCTCCGCCGCTGCCGCCCGTGCCTTCGGAACAGCGGTCTTGGCCGCCGTCGCCGTGCCAGGAGTCTTCTTCGCACCCACGGTCGTCGCTCCCGTCTGCTGCGCGGCCTCGGCCGCACCCGCCTTCTTGGCCGTGCTGCTCCCGGCCGTGTCCTGTGTGACCGCGCCGGTCCGGGCAGCGCCCTTCCCGACAGCGCCCTTCGTGGTGGTGCTCTCGCCTCCGGCGCGAACGCCCTCGGCCTCGACGCGCTTCTTCGCGGCGCCGCCTTTCTTGGCGACGCCGGCCTTCTTCGCGGCGCCGGCCTTGGCGGCCTTCGCCCGCTTGACAGCGGCCTTCTTCGCCGCCGCCTCCTTGGCCACGGCCTTCTTCGCCACCGCCTCGTCGGCCGCCGCCTCCTTGGCCGCCGCCTCCTTGGCCGCCGCCTCCTTGGCCGGGGCCTTCTTGGCCGGGGCCTTGGCAGCCGCTTTCCTGGCCGGGGCCTTCCCGGCCGCGGCCTTGGCTGCCGTTTCCTTGGTCACCGTCTTCTTGGCCACCGTCTCCTTGGCCACCGTCTTCTTGGCGACAGTTTCAGCCACCGTCTTCTTGGCAGCCGTCCCCTTGGCCGAGGCTCTCCCCACCGCAGCCGTGCCTGCCGTCTTCCTGGCCGCCGCCTTGGCGGCCGCATGCTTCGCCGGGGCCTCCTCGGCCGCGACCTCGGCTGCCGTCTTCCTGGCCGCCGTCTTCCTGGCCGCCGTCTTCCTGGCCGCCGCCTCCTTGGCGGCCGCATTCTTCGCCGGGGCCCTCTCAACCGTCGCCTTCTCAGCCGGAGGCTCCGTCGCCGCCTTCTTGGTCACAGCCTTCCCGGCCTTGGCCAGCGCTTCCTCGGCCACGGCCCTCTTGGCCGTCACCTTCCTGACAGCCGCCTTCGTCTTCTTGACAGCCGCTTTCGTCCCCTCGGTCGCCTTCCCGGCCGCCCCCTTCGCCGCCCGCCCCGCCGAGCCCCCCTGCGTGGTCTTCTTCCCGCCCACGTCCTTGGCCGCACCGCCGGAGGCCTCCGCGGACCTGCCGGACGCCGGCTGCTGTACGGCGGTCTTCTTCGCCACCATGGCCGCGGCCCCTTCACATATTGTGATCTTGTGCGCGAATCGTGCTGGGACGATAAATCGACTTGAGTCCCGCGGCAACGGGGCACACCGCCCGATTCGCCCACCTCGCGCACGCCGCGCGGCGAACCTGCATCCGTTGTGCCCAGCTCCCCGCCCGGTAATCCGCCGAGCCGGACGTCCCAGGATCCGAACACCCATACCACTCCATTCAGGTCATCAAACCCATACGCCACCCATTGCGACGTCCCTTACGGCCCTCTGTCCCCGACCGCCCCGAAAAAGCGGTCGGCCGCTGTCCGCGCGGCGCCGTACACTGGGCGGAGCGAAAAGCGTGGATGGGGACGAGTAGCGGCGTACGCAGCCCAGAGCGACCCGGGGACGGTGGAAGCCCGGGGGCGAGCGCGACGTGAAGATCACCCCGGAGCCGCCGGAAGAAAACCGCCGCCGAGCGCGGCGGCCAGTAGAACCGGCATCGCGACCCCAATGAGGGGGCCCACCGACGCACACCCCGCGCCGGAGGGCCAAGGAGGGTGGTACCGCGGGAGCGCGCCGAAGGCGGCGCAGGCAGACGTAGCTCTCGTCCCTCCGGACGGAAGGCAGCAAGTCCGCCGGAGGAAGCCCGCTGATGACATCGCCGACGTACCGCCAGGTGCCCGCCCAGGTCGACCTGCCCGCCCTCGAGCACGCCGTGCTCGACTTCTGGCGTGAGCAGAAGATCTTCGCCAAGAGCCTGGAGCAGTCCGAGGGCCGCCCCGAGTGGGTGTTCTACGAGGGCCCGCCCACCGCCAACGGCATGCCCGGTGCCCACCACATCGAGGCCCGCGTCTTCAAGGACGTCTTCCCCCGCTTCCGCACCATGCGCGGCTACCACGTGGCCCGCAAGGCCGGCTGGGACTGCCACGGCCTCCCGGTGGAGCTCGCGGTGGAGAAGGAGCTCGGCTTCTCCGGCAAGCAGGACATCGAGGCGTACGGCATCGCCGAGTTCAACGCGAAGTGCCGCGAGTCGGTGACCCGGCACACGGACGCCTTCGAAGAGCTCACGACCCGCATGGGCTACTGGACCGACCTCACCGAGCCCTACCGCACCATGGACCCCGAGTACATCGAGTCGGTCTGGTGGTCGCTCAAGGAGATCTTCAACAAGGGCCTGCTGGCCCAGGACCACCGCGTAGCCCCCTGGTGCCCCCGCTGCGGCACGGGCCTGTCGGACCACGAGCTGGCGCAGGGCTACGAGACGGTCGTCGACCCGTCGGTCTTCGTCCGCTTCCCGCTCACCTCCGGCCCGCTGGCCGGCGAGGCCGCGCTCCTGGTGTGGACGACCACGCCCTGGACGCTGGTCTCCAACACCGCGGTCGCCGCGCACCCTGAGGTCACCTACGTCGTCGCGACGAACGGCGAGGAGAAGCTGGTCGTCGCCGAGCCGCTCCTCGCCAAGGCCCTCGGCGAGGGCTGGGAGACCACCGGCCGGACCTTCACGGGCGCCGAGATGGAGCGCTGGACGTACCAGCGCCCGTTCGAGCTCGTCGAGTTCCCGGAGACCGAGGGCGGCACGCACTTCGTGGTGAACGCCGAGTACGTCACGACCGAGGACGGTACGGGTCTGGTCCACCAGTCCCCCGCCTTCGGTGAGGACGACCTCAAGGTCTGCCGCGCGTACGGCCTGCCGGTCGTGAACCCGGTCCGCCCGGACGGCACCTTCGAGGAGGACGTCGCCCTCGTCGGCGGCGTCTTCTTCAAGAAGGCGGACGAAAAGCTCACCGAGGATCTCCAGCAGCGCGGCCTGCTCTTCAAGCACATCCCGTACGAGCACAGCTACCCGCACTGCTGGCGCTGCCACACCGCGCTGCTCTACTACGCCCAGCCTTCCTGGTACATCCGCACCACGGAGGTCAAGGACCGCCTCCTCGCGGAGAACGAGAACACCAACTGGTTCCCGGACACGGTCAAGAACGGCCGGTACGGCGACTGGCTGAACAACAACATCGACTGGGCCCTGTCCCGCAACCGCTACTGGGGCACCCCGCTGCCGATCTGGCGCTGCGAGGACGACCACCTCACCTGCGTCGGCTCCCTCACCGAGCTGACCGAGCTGACCGGCACCGACCAGTCGGGCCTGGACCCGCACCGCCCGTTCATCGACGAGGTCACCTTCGCCTGCCCGCAGGACGGCTGCGGCAAGACGGCCACGCGCGTGCCCGAGGTCATCGACGCCTGGTACGACTCGGGTTCGATGCCGTTCGCACAGTGGGGCTACCCGTACAAGAACAAGGAGCTGTTCGAGGCCCGCTACCCGGCGCAGTTCATCTGCGAGGCCATCGACCAGACCCGCGGCTGGTTCTACACGCTGATGGCGGTCGGCACGCTCGTCTTCGACAAGTCGTCGTACGAGAACGTGGTCTGCCTCGGCCACATCCTCGCCGAGGACGGCCGCAAGATGTCCAAGCACCTGGGCAACACCCTGGAGCCGATCCCGCTCATGGACCGGCACGGCGCGGACGCGGTCCGCTGGTTCATGGCCGCCGGCGGCTCCCCCTGGGCGGCCCGGCGCGTGGGCCACGGCACGATCCAGGAGGTCGTCCGCAAGACGCTCCTCACGTACTGGAACACGGTCGCCTTCCAGGCCCTGTACGCCCGCACGTCGGGCTGGGCCCCGTCCGAGGCCGACCCGGCCCCGGCGGACCGCCCGGTCCTGGACCGCTGGCTGCTGTCCGAACTGCACGCGCTCACCGACCAGGTCACCCAGGCCCTCGACGCCTACGACACCCAGCGCGCCGGCAGGCTGCTGTCCGCGTTCGTCGACGACCTGTCGAACTGGTACGTGCGCCGCTCCCGCCGCCGCTTCTGGCAGGGCGACAAGGCCGCGCTGCGCACCCTGCACGAGGTCGTCGAGACGGTGACGCAGCTGATGGCCCCGCTGACCCCGTTCATCACCGAGCGGGTGTGGCAGGACCTGATCGTTCCGGTCACCCCGGGTGCACCGGAGTCGGTCCACCTGTCGTCCTGGCCCGAGGCGGATCTCACCGCCATCGACCCGGAGCTGTCGAAGCAGATGGTGCTGGTGCGCCGGCTCGTGGAGCTGGGCCGTGCCACGCGCGCGGAGTCGGGCGTCAAGACCCGTCAGCCGCTGTCCCGCGCCCTGATCGCGGCGACGGGCTTCGAGACCCTGGACTCCGAACTGCGCACGCAGATCACGGAGGAGCTGAACGTCGAGTCCCTGGCGACGCTGAGCGAGGTCGGCGGCTCCCTGGTGGACACCACGGCGAAGGCCAACTTCCGCGCCCTGGGCAAGCGGTTCGGCAAGCGGGTCCAGGACGTGGCCAAGGCCGTCGCCAACGCGGACGCTGCCGCCCTGTCCCTGGCCCTGCGCGAGGGTACGGCGTCGGTGGAGGTCGACGGCGAGACCATCACGCTGGCCCCCGACGAGGTCATCATCACGGAGACCCCGCGCGAGGGCTGGTCGGTGGCGTCCGACGCGGGCGCGACGGTCGCCCTGGACCTGGAGATCACGGAGGAGCTCCGCCGTGCGGGTCTGGCCCGTGACGCGATCCGCCTGATCCAGGAGGCCCGCAAGAACAGCGGCCTCGACGTGGCCGACCGCATCGCACTGCGCTGGACCGCCACGGACCCGGCGACGGTCGCGGCCCTCACCGACCACGCCGGCCTGATCGCCGATGAGGTCCTCGCGACGGACTTCGCCGGAGGTGATGCGGACGACAGCTACGGGAGCCCGTTCACGGACGAGGGACTGACGCTGACGTTCCGCCTGCGCAAGGCGTAACCCACAGGGGGTAAGCCACGGACCGAAGGCCCGGTCCCGCCAAAGATCTTGGCGGGACCGGGCCTTCGGCGTTGTGTGCGCACGAACGCGTGTGGCAAAGGGACGGCGCGCGCGACAAAGGGCGGGGCCCCGGGTGCAAACCCGGGGCCCCGCCCTGAACGCTGCCGACGTCTATGCCGTACTACTGGCCATCAGGCCGTCAGTTGTCATCCTCGTCGATCAGGAAGCCCCGCATGGGCGAGGGCGCCTGGCCCATCGGCGACGGGCCCTGCGGACGCACCGGCGCCATCGGCTGGGTCATCGCCGGAGACATCTGCTGCTGACCGCCGTAGGACGGACCGGACGGCGAGGGACCGCCGCCCATCGTCTGGTTGCCACCGCCGTACGACGGGGCACTCGCGCCGGCCGGTGCCATGGAAGGCGCCGGGGACGGCGGGAGGGACGCGGTCGCCGGAGTGCGCGGCGGGGCCAGCGAGTCGTCGGCCTGGGTCTCCAGCTGACGCAGCTGCGACTCCAGGTACGACTTCAGGCGCGTGCGGTACTCGCGCTCGAAGCCGCGCAGGTCCTCGACCTTGCGCTCCAGCGTGGCGCGGGCGGACTCCAGGGAGCCCATCGCGACGCGGTGCTTCTCCTGCGCGTCCCGCTCCAGGGCATCGGCCTTGGCACGGGCGTCACGCTCCAGACCCTCGGCACGCGAACGCGCCTCGCCGACGATCTTGTTGGCTTCGGAACGGGCCTCGGCGATCGCCTGGTCGGCGGTCTGCTGGGCCAGCGAGAGGACACGGGCGGCGCTGTCGCCACCGGGGCCTCCGTTGACCGGGGCCGCCCATCGGACCGCCCATGGGGCCGCCCATCGGACCACCCATCTGCTGCTGCATGGGGGGCTGGCCCATCGGGCCCGGACCGCCCGGACCCAGGCCCATCGGGCCGGGACCCTGCGGGCCACCCTGACCGCCGGGACCGGCGGGCAGCTGCGGGGCACCGCTCGGCAGCTGGGGCGGACCACCCATGGGGCCACCCATCTGCTGCTGCGGCGGGCCCGATATGCCGGCGGGAACAGGACCACCAGGACCGCGCATGCCCTGCTGCTGCTGCTGTTGTTGCTGCTGATCCTGCTGCTCCGGAGGCTTGCGCATGTTCTGCTGGTTCTGGGCAGCAGCGCGCGTGGCCGCGGCCAGCTTGGCGCGCAGGTCCTCGTTCTCGCGGAGCAGGCGGGTCAGTTCGGCTTCGACCTCGTCGAGGAAGGCATCGACCTCGTCCTCGTCATAGCCTTCTCGGAGGCGGACGGTCGTGAACTGCTTGTTCCGCACGTCCTCGGGGGTCAACGGCATCTCTTCACCTCAACGTAGTCGTCGGCATTCGGCAAGACCGTAGTTCACATCGCTCACAGCCGGCTCACGATCGAGATCAGGATGTAGACGATGATCATCAGCACGAAGAAGGACAGGTCGAGCGCCACGCCCCCGAGACGCAGCGGCGGAATGAACCGCCGCAGAAGCTTGAGCGGTGGATCCGTGACAGTGTAGGTGGCCTCCAGAACGACCACCATCGCCTTGCCTGGTTGCCATGAGCGGGCGAACTGGAAGACGTAGTCCATGACCAACCGGAAGATGAGCACGATGAGGAAGCACATCAGCGCGATGTAGGCGACATCCAAAACCACGCTCATGACCTGTTGCTTCCCTCTCCCCTGTGCCCTGCTGTTGCTGCTGCTTCCGGTGTTACGTCTCAGCTCTGGTTGAAGAACCCGCCCTCTGCGATGCGGGCCTTGTCCTCCGCCGTGACATCGACGTTAGCAGGCGACAACAGGAACACCTTCTGCGTCACCCGCTCGATACTGCCGTGAAGACCAAACACCAAACCGGCCGCAAAGTCGACAAGTCGCTTCGCGTCTGTGTCGTCCATCTCAGTCAGATTCATGATCACCGGAGTGCCTTCACGGAAGTGTTCCCCGATGGTACGGGCCTCGTTGTAGGTCCGTGGGTGGAGCGTGGTGATCCGGTAAGGCTCTCGTTCGGACACGACCTTGGGCATGATCACCGGTGCGTTCTTCTCCAGACTTGCGCGTTCTTGTGTGATGGATGCCACGGGCGCGATGCGCGCCGGGCGGCCGGATTCCGCGGGTAGCGAAGCGGAACGGGCGGCCGGTTCACGAGGTGCGGACGGCTGTACGACTCGTACCTCTTCGTCCCTTTGGGGCTGATGTGAGACGTGCGGCTGGTGGGACGGCTCGTGCCGTCGGTGGTCCCGCTCGGGCTCCGGGTCCAGTTCGGGTTCGAAGTCGTCGTCGGGGTCGAATCCGCGGCCGTCGTACCCATCGTCCTCCACGAGGCCGAGGTAGACCGCCATCTTGCGCATCGCGCCGGCCATGCTCTGAGTCCTCCGCTCTGTGGTGGATCGGCTGACGACTGCCAAGTGCCCGCGATCCACGTGGTCCTTGAATCCGCCTATCGGCGGCAATGACCATATTTTCTGCTGTGGTCCGACTTCCTGGCGACGTTACCCGAGCCTGGGGCGGACTCCGAGTACCGCGCTGCCGACGCGCACATGTGTCGCTCCGGCCGCCACGGCCTGTTCGAGGTCCGCACTCATCCCTGCCGAGACCATGGTGGCAGCCGGATGGCTCCGGCGCAGGTCAGTCGACAAATCCATCAACCGCCCGAACGCCGCCTGTTCGCGCCCCGCGTACTCCCCGGTGAGCGGTGCGACGGTCATCAGTCCGCCGAGCCGCAGCCCCGGAGCCTGCGCGACGAGGTCGGCCAACTCCTCGATCCCGGCGGGCGCGACGCCTCCGCGCTCACCCCGCTCGCTCTCGCCGGCGTCGAGTGCGACCTGAATGAGACACCCGAGCTCTCGTCCGGCGCGGACGGCCTCCTTCGACAGAGCTGTGACGAGCTTGGAACGATCGACGGACTGCACGAAGTCCGCGTAACCGACCACGGATCGCACCTTGTTGGTCTGGAGTTGACCGACAAAATGCCAAGAAAGGGGCAGATCCATACAGGCGGCGGCCTTCGGCGCCGCGTCCTGGTCACGGTTCTCGGCGACGTGGCGCACGCCTAGTTCCGCGAGGATCCGCACATCGGTCGCGGGGTAGGTCTTGGTGACCACGATCAGGGTCACCTCGTCACGCCCGCGCCCCGCGGCCTCGCACGCGTCGGCGATACGCCGCTCCACTTTCGCCAGATTCGCGGCGAGTTCGTCCTTACGGTCCGTCATGCCTATCAGTCCAGCCACACATAACCCGCGAGCCGACCGGTCGTACGGTCGCGGCGGTACGAGAAGTGATCGTCCGACTCCAGCGTGCACACCGGCGATTGCGCCCGGTCACGTACTCCGAGCCGGTCCAGTTGTGCGTGCACTCCGGCGCTCACGTCGACCGCCGGTGTGCCCCAACTCGTCTCGGCGTACGCCGCCGGCTCGACGGCGGACACCTCGGCGCGCATCGCGTCGGGCACTTCGTAACACCGGCCGCAGACGGTGGGTCCGGTGCGGGCGACGATCCGGGAGGGCTCGGCCCCCAGGTCCGTCATCGCGCGTAGCGCGGCCGGGACGACTCCGGCGATCATGCCGGGCCGGCCCGCGTGGGCCGCGGCGGCGATCCCGGCGACGGGGTCGGCGAGCAGGACCGGCACGCAGTCGGCGGTGAGCACGGCGAGGGCGAGCCCCGGCCGCGTCGTGACGATCGCGTCGACCGACGGGATCTCGGACGAAGATCCCCACGGCCCGTCCACCACCACCACATCGGCCCCGTGCACCTGGTTCATCCAGACCACCCGGTCCGGATCGACGCCCAGGGACTTCGCCGCCAGTTCGCGGTTGGTGCGTACGGCGTCGGGGTCGTCACCGACCGCTCCGCCGAGATTGAGCTCCTCATACGGAGCGGCGCTCACCCCGCCCCACCGGTCGGTGAAGGCGAAGTGGGCGCCGCTCACGCTTTCGCGCTGTCCTATCACGTCAGAAGGATCACTTGAGGAAGTCCGGTACGTCCAGTTCCTCGGCCGCGCTGTCCGAGTAGGTCCGCGGCGCCGGGGGGACCGGCGGCGCGACCGGGATGTCGTTGACCGGCTCCGGAGCGGGCTCCGGGTCCTCCTTCGGGGTCACGCTGCCGAGCGAACCGAAGGACGGGCGGCTCTCGGTCTGCCGTGCCGGGGCCGGCTCCTCGCGCTTGGCCGAGGT
Source organism: Streptomyces afghaniensis 772 (assembly GCA_000415505.1). GTDB lineage: Bacteria > Actinomycetota > Actinomycetes > Streptomycetales > Streptomycetaceae > Streptomyces > Streptomyces afghaniensis. The sequence goes on along the minus strand of KE354492.1, from coordinate 3,282 downwards.
CGAGCCGATCACGTTCTCCCGGCGGGCCGGGGGCTGGCCGCCGTCGAAGCCGGCCGCGATCACGGTGACCCGGACCTCGTCGCCGAGGGCGTCGTCGATCACCGCACCGAAGATGATGTTGGCCTCGGGGTGGGCGGCCTCGCTCACCAGCTGGGCGGCCTCGTTGATCTCGAACAGACCGAGGTCCGAACCGCCGGAGATGGAGAGCAGCACACCGCGGGCGCCGTCGATGGACGCCTCCAGCAGCGGCGAGGAGATCGCCATCTCGGCGGCGGCCACCGCGCGGTCGTCGCCGCGAGCGGAGCCGATGCCCATCAGGGCCGAGCCGGCCTCGGACATGACCGACTTGACGTCGGCGAAGTCGAGGTTGATGAGGCCCGGGGTGGTGATGAGGTCGGTGATGCCCTGGACACCGGAGAGCAGGACCTGGTCGGCCGACTTGAAGGCGTCCAGCACCGAGACCTGGCGGTCCGAGATGGACAGCAGCCGGTCGTTCGGGATGACGATGAGGGTGTCGACCTCTTCGCGGAGCTCCGCGATGCCGTCCTCGGCCTGGTTCGCGCGGCGCCGTCCCTCGAAGGTGAACGGGCGCGTGACCACACCGATGGTGAGGGCACCGAGCGAGCGGGCGATGTTGGCCACGACGGGCGCGCCGCCGGTGCCGGTGCCGCCGCCTTCACCGGCTGTCACGAAGACCATGTCGGCCCCCTTGAGGACCTCCTCGATCTCCTCGCGGTGGTCCTCGGCGGCCTTGCGGCCCACGGCCGGGTTGGCTCCGGCGCCGAGTCCGCGGGTGAGTTCACGGCCGACGTCCAGCTTGACGTCGGCGTCGCTCATCAACAGAGCTTGCGCGTCGGTGTTGATGGCGATGAACTCGACGCCCTTGAGACCGACCTCGATCATCCGGTTGATGGCATTGACACCACCGCCGCCGACACCGATGACTTTGATGACTGCGAGGTAGTTCTGCGGTGCTGCCACGTCGAAGGCCTCTCGCCTCGAGTTACGTGTCGCCGAATCACCGTGGCGCGCTGCGCCCCGCGACCCGACGACTGATGCCGAATGGGACGGTCCGTATCGCCGACCCGAACCCTAACCCTGAAGTTTAGGGTTACCAGTGTGTCTGTTCCTTGGAGTCTTCTGAACAGGACACTAAGTCGACAAGTGGCGCTCCTTCAACGAACACGCCGAACCTCCCGTTTTTCTTTTCACCCTATGTGATCAGCCGTAGCACTGCCCAACCAGGGTGCTGGCCTGCGCGGATGTGCGTCAACTCCCTGATGACGCGGGCGCGGTGGGAACACTCACGTCGAAGTACCGCGCGCCGGGCGAGGCTTTCATCAGGGCGGTGAGCGTACGGGCCTTCGCGGCGCCCTTCTCGCTGCTCCCCCAGGCGACCGTACGGCCGTCCCTCAACTCCAGCGAGATGTCGTCGTAGGAACGGACCTTGACGGTCCGTGTGTCGCGTGCGACGGCGGCCGGAACGGCACGGGCGACGCGCACCGCCTCGCGCACCAGCCGGGTCTCGCCGAAGCGGCGCAGGCTCGCGGCGGCGGAGCTGGACCGGGAGAGCGTCAATTCCAGTGCGGGCACGCCTTTCGGCGCCTCGGAAACCGTGGCGAAACGGACACCTTCATCGTCCACCTCGATGAACTTTCCGGCCTTTTGGACAATCAGAACCGGAGTCCGCTCGACCACTTTCAGGTCGATTCCATGGGGCCAGGAGCGGACCACGTCAACCGAGTCAATTCGGGGCAATTTTTGCCGCAGTCGCGTCTCGATCGCATCGGTGTCGACGGAAATGAGCGGCTTCCCGAGGGGGACGTCGGCGGCCGCCTCGACCTGATCCGGCGTCAGGACCCGTGTCCCCGACACGGAGACCTGCTCGGCGCGCAGCCAGTCGGAGCCGTAGAACAGCCAAACCGTCGGGATGCCGAGGAACACCAGGACCAGCCCCAGGATGACGATCACACGAAGGTGACGTCGCCTCAGACGCCTGACGGGCGGCGGGCCGGACGACTCCTGCTGGCGTTCACCGCGCTCGGCGGTGGTCGATCCGGCCACGCTCCCCTGCCTTCCGTCATACGGTCCTAGCGGTGTGCACGACTGGCGGCGATCGCCTCGTACACCATGCCGACGAGCAGGTCGTCGGCGTCCCGGCGGCCGAACTCGGCGGCGGCGCGGGACATCTGGTACAGCCGGTGCGGATCGGCGAGCACGGGCAGGACGTTCTGCTGGACCCACTCGGGGGTCAGCTCCGCGTCGTCGACCAGCAGGCCGCCACCGGCCTTGACCACCGGCTGGGCGTTGAGCCGCTGTTCGCCGTTGCCGATCGGCAGCGGGACGTAGGCGGCGGGGAGCCCGACGGCGGAGAGCTCGGCGACGGTCATCGCGCCCGCGCGGCAGAGCATCATGTCGGCCGCGGCGTACGCGAGGTCCATCCGGTCCAGGTAACTTACCGGGATGTAGGGGGGCATTCCCGGCATCTGCTGGACCTGCGGCAGTTCGTTCTTCGGGCCGACCGCGTGCAGGATCTGGATTCCGGCCTGCTGGAGCCAGGGCGCGACCGTCTGCACGACCTCGTTGAGCCGGCGGGCGCCCTGGGAGCCGCCGGAGACCAGGAGCGTGGGCAGGTTGGGGTCGAGCCCGAACGCGGCGCGGGCCTCGGGGCGCACGGCGGCCCGGTCCAGGGTGGCGATGGAGCGGCGCAGCGGGATGCCGATGTAGCGGGAGTTGCGCAGCTTGCTGTCCGGGGTGGAGACGGCGACCTGGCTGGCGTAGCGCGAGCCGATCTTGTTGGCCAGGCCCGGGCGGGCGTTGGCCTCGTGGATGACGATCGGCACACCGAGGCGCTTGGCCGCGAGATAGCCGGGCAGGGCGACGTAGCCTCCGAAGCCGACCACTGCGTCCGCCTTGGTGCGCTCCAGGATCTGCTCGGTCGCCTTGATCGTGCCGCGCAGCCGGCCCGGGACGGTGATCAGCTCGGGGGTGGGCTTGCGTGGCAGCGGGACGGCGGGGATCAGCGCGAGTTCGTACCCGCGCTCGGGTACGAGACGGGTCTCGAGGCCGCGCTCCGTGCCCAGGGCCGTGATGCCCACGCTCGGGTCCTGCCTGCGCAGGGCGTCCGCGAGGGCGAGCGCGGGCTCGATGTGGCCCGCGGTTCCTCCGCCGGCGAGTACGACATGCACCGAAATTCACCGCTCTCCGGACGAGCGCGCCACCGAGGCGCGCCGTCGCATCGTGTTCCATCTCCGGGGACTCCGGCCGGAACCGGTTCCCCCA
>KE354491.1 GCA_000415505.1 Streptomyces afghaniensis 772 | reverse complement strand
CTGGAGGAGATTCCACATGTAGTGGACGTACTGTTCGAGGACGGGCTTGTCGAAGCCGTACTCGCGCTTGATCTGCGCGATCTGTGCGGGATCGGGAGCCTTGTCCCCGTAGATGGCCCGGACCGGGTCGCCCGGCAGGATGTGGACCATCAAGAAGATCAACAGAGTTGTCCCGATGAAGATCGGGATCATCTGGAGCAGTCGCCTGGCGGCGTAGCGCCCCATCTTGCGCCTCCATGCCGTGAGGGGTCGGCGAGGCCTGCGCACTCATCTACCGCAGGTGAGGGGGTGAGGTGGAGGCCTGTGCCTACGGGCCGGTGCCGCCGCTCCCCTGTTCCGGGAGGGGCGGCACCGGCCTGCGGTCATCTGGTTACTTCTGCTTGACCTGGATCGAGTCGAAGATCGGGTCACCGTCCTGGCCGTACTTGATCTTGCCCAGGATCTTGGTGGACTGACCGCTGTTGACCTTGTAGACCCAGAGCGGGATCGCCGGCATGTCCTTGGCGAGGAGCTGCTCCGCGTCCTGGTACATCTTCACGGTCTCGTCGATCGAGCCGGCCTTGTCCGCCTCGGAGCTCAGCTTGTCGAACTCCTTGTTGGAGTAACCGCTGGTGTTACCGGCCGACTTGGTGCCGTACAGGTCGCGCATGAAGTTCGAGTTGACCGGGTAGTCGAGCACCCAGCCGCCGCGGTACATGGACTTGACCTCGTGGGCGTCACGGGCGTCGAGGTCGGCCTGGAAGGTCGGCTTCGGGTCGCCGGTGCACTCCACGCCGGTGGACTTGCGGATCGAGTTGCAGACCGCGTCGACCCACGGCTTGTGGTCCTGGTCGGCGTTGTACTGGATCTGGATCTTGTTGCCCGGGACGCCGCCACCCTCCTGGATGAGCTTCTTGGCCTGGGCCGGGTCGAACTTGACGATGTCGCCGAGCGCTCCCTTCTTGTAGCCGAGGACGCCCGGGGCGACGTAGGAGTCGGCCGGGGTACGCGTGCTCTGGAGGACGGTCTTGGTGATCGTCTGGCGGTCGATCGCCATGGACAGACCCTGGATGACCTTAGGGTCGATGTCCTTGAACTGCTTGGTGTAGAACGCCGGGACGATCGACTGGACGGCCGAGTACGGCTGGTCGATCGCGCGGTCGCCGAGGTCCGTCTTGTAGCTGGCCAGCGCGGTGGTCGGGACCTGCTCGATCCAGTCCACGTTGTCGGAGCGCAGGTCGGAGTACGCGGCGTCGGCGGTCGTGTAGTTCTTGAAGTCGATGCCGCCGTTCTTGGCCGCGTTCGGACCCTTGTAGTCCGCGAACTTGCGGACCTTGATGAGCTTGTTGTGCTCCCAGGAGACGAACTTGTACGGGCCGTTGCCGACCGGCTTCTCGCCGAACGCCTTCGGGTCCTTGAAGAAGGACTCGGGCAGCGGCGACCACACGTCGTAGCCCAGCTTGTACGCGAAGTACGAGACCGGCTGCGTCAGCTTGACGGTGAAGGTGTTGTCGTCGACGACCTTCAGGCCCGACATCTTGTCGCTCTTCGGGTCACCCTTCTCCGGGTGCACGTCCTCGAAACCCACGATGTCGGAGAACCAGCTGGAGTTGGTCTGGTTGTTCTTGATGTTGGCCGACCAGTTCCAGGAGTCCACGTAGGACTTGGCGGTGACCGGCGTGCCGTCGTGGAACTTCCAGCCCGGCTTGAGCTTCACGGTCCACTCGGACGAGTCGTCGTTCGGCGTGACCGACTCGGCGTTGACGTACACGAGCTTGCCGGTGCCGGGCTCGTAGTCGACCAGGCCGGCGAAGATCGTGCGCAGGACACGGCTGCCCTGGCTCTCCTTGGCGTTGGCCGGCTGGAGCGGGTTCTGGGGCTCGCTCAGCTGCGCAGTGACGATGCCGTTCGGGTCGGCCTTCCCCTTGTTCATGTCGTCGCCGGCACTGTCGTCGCCGCCGCCGCAGGCGGTGGCGGCCAGGGCGACGACTATCGCCCCCGCGACCCACTTGGCGCTCTTGGCACCGCGCATGGGTTCCTCCTATGAAGTCATTGGTTCACCGCAAAGGGAGCACAGACAGACCACCGCACCGCCCGTCGCCGGTGCCGGAAATCGTCAGGTGCCCCCGCGCTCGTGAGTCGGCGCCGCCTCCAGCGAGTCGACCGTTCATCCGAGCTCTACGCGCCTAACTATCTGCCATGCGCCAGGAGCGAACCACACTCTCGAGGTCTCGGTTCGATCACAGCTCGCGTATACATCTTCCAAAATCCGGACAAAGGGTTTGGTGAAAGATCCCTGCGAAACGGACTTGTTACACATCTATCGGTGGCGCGTGTCCGCATTCCGGACGCGAGAATGAGATAAACCGCTTGCGGCTACCGTGACTGCCGTGCAGGCTGCCACCGGTGGCTGTGGCGCACTCGTCGCCCGCTCAAGAGGCCTCCACCGCAAGGCCGTTGTGCGGCCTGTGCGCGGGCAGAGCGCGGCACTTCCGCAGCAGGGTAGTGCGAACGAGGCGCTCCGGACGGCTCTCCCCGGCAAATCGAGGGTTTTCCCTCACCCTTCCCTTTGCGTTCCCTCCGCTTTACGACGGCACCGACCACGGCACCGACGACACCGGGCACCCCGCGAGGCGGGGTGCCCGGTGTCGTCGAACGGCAGGCGTCAGCCGTGCTTGGCGCGGCTCGCGGCGCGGGCGCGCTCGCGGGCGTCCAGGTTCACCTTGCGGATGCGCACGGCCTCCGGGGTGACCTCGACGCACTCGTCGTCGCGGCAGAACTCCAGGGACTGCTCCAGCGACAGCTTGCGCGGCGGGACGATCGACTCGGTCACATCGGCCGTGGACGACCGCATGTTGGTGAGCTTCTTCTCCTTGGTGATGTTGACGTCCATGTCGTCGGCGCGGGAGTTCTCGCCGACGATCATGCCCTCGTACACCTCGGTGCCCGGCTCGACGAACAGCACGCCGCGCTCCTGGAGGTTGGTCATCGCGAAGGCGGTGACCGCACCGGCGCGGTCGGCGACCAGGGAGCCGTTGTTACGGGTCTGCAGGGTGCCGAACCAGGGCTCGAAGCCCTCGTGGATGGAGTGGCCGATGCCCGTGCCGCGGGTCTGGGTCAGGAACTCGGTCCGGAAGCCGATCAGACCGCGCGAGGGCACGACGAACTCCATGCGGACCCAGCCGGAGCCGTGGTTGGACATGTTGTCCATGCGGCCCTTGCGGACGCCCATGAGCTGCGTGACGGCGCCCATGTGCTCCTCGGGCACGTCGATCGTCATGCGCTCGACCGGCTCGTAGACCTTGCCGTCGACCTCCTTGGTGACGACCTGCGGCTTGCCGATGGTCAGCTCGAAGCCCTCACGGCGCATCGTCTCGACCAGGATGGCCAGCGCCAGCTCACCACGGCCCTGCACCTCCCAGGCGTCCGGCCGCTCGGTGTCCAGCACCCGGAGGCTGACGTTACCGATCAGCTCGCGGTCGAGGCGGTCCTTGACCTGACGGGCGGTGACCTTGCGGTCCTTGACGGCCGCCTTGTTGTCGGCGCCCTTGCCGGTGGCGCCACGGCCGACCAGCGGGGAGGTGTTGGTGCCGATGACCATGGAGATCGCGGGCTCGTCGACCGTGATCAGCGGCAGCGCGACCGGGTTCTCCGGGTCGGCCAGGGTCTCGCCGATCATGATGTCCGGGATACCGGCCACGGCGCAGATGTCACCGGGACCGGCCACCTCGGCCGGCTTGCGGGTGAGCGCCTCGGTCATCATCAGCTCGGAGATACGGACGCTGCTGACGGACCCGTCGCGCTTCATCCACGCGACCGTCTGTCCCTTGCGCAGCTCGCCCTGCTCGACGCGGAGCAGCGCGATACGGCCGAGGAAGTTGTCGGCGTCCAGGTTCGTGACGTGGGCCTGGAGCGGGGCGGCCTCGTCGTAGCTCGGGGCCGGGATGTGCTCAAGGATGGTGGAGAAGAACGGCTCCAGGCTGGTGGAGTCGGCCGGGACCGTGCCGTTGTCCGGCTTGGTCAGCGAGGCGATGCCGTCGCGGCCGCAGGCGTAGACGATCGGGAACTCGATCTGCTCCTCGTCGGCGTCCAGGTCGAGGAAGAGGTCGTAGGTCTCGTTGACGACCTCGTCGATCCGGGCGTCCGGGCGGTCCGTCTTGTTGATGCAGAGGATGACGGGCAGCCGGGCCTGGAGCGCCTTGCGCAGCACGAAGCGGGTCTGCGGGAGCGGGCCCTCGGAGGCGTCCACGAGCAGGACGACGCCGTCGACCATCGACAGACCGCGCTCCACCTCGCCGCCGAAGTCGGCGTGGCCGGGGGTGTCGATGATGTTGATGGTGATGACGTCCCCCCCGTCCTTCGGGTGGTACTTCACCGCCGTGTTCTTGGCCAGGATCGTGATGCCCTTCTCACGCTCCAGGTCGTTCGAGTCCATCATGCGGTCGTCGACCGAGTCGAGCTGGTGCGCGGCGAAGGCGCCGGCCTGCTTCAGCATGCCGTCGACGATGGTGGTCTTGCCGTGGTCGACGTGGGCGACGATGGCGACGTTGCGGATGTCGTGGCGCGTGGCCATAAGAAGGCGTACTCCCGGAGTGTGAGGAATGCCCTGCGCGTACGTCGGTGGTGCGCGGGCCCTGCCGGGCTCAACATGCCACGGCCTCACCCCATGGTACGGGTCCGCGGGTGCGGGGGTGAGCCGGGATACGTCGGTGCAGGTCAGCTCCTGTTTCACAGCACTCGGCGCCGGCGCCCGGGCCTGCTGGGGGCTACCCCCCGGACGGCTGGGAGTGTCAGCCCCGGCCTGCCCGGAGACCGTCCTGCCGTCCGCTTCGGAGGCCCCGGTCAGCCGGTCCCGCGTGGCGACGCGGGACCAGGTGAAGGTTCCTCTTCCCCCCCGTGCCCGAACGCCCCGCGCCCGCACCATGATCGCTGCTGGGCTCATGGTGCGGGCGCCGGGCGGTGACGGCAAGGGAACTACGGGGTCGCCGATCCCTTCGCCGACGGGCCCGAGGCCGGCTTCGCGCCCTTCTTCAGGAAGCCCATGTCCTCGTAGGCGGGGGTGCCGAAGCCGAAGGCGCCGGTGTTCACGAGGTTCTTGCGGGTCGCGATGAGCTGGGGGCGCTGGAAGAGGGGGATGGAGCCGGCCGCCGCCCAGATGCGGGAGTCGGCCTTGCGGATCAGGGAGCGGGACTCGCTCTCGTCGAGGGTGGACACGGCCTCGTCGAAGAGCTGGTCGACCTGGTCGGTGCCGACGCGGGTGTAGTTCTGCTCGACGTTCAGGGAGCCGTCGGCGGCCGGGACGGGCTTGGCGTAGACGGGGCGGGCGTCGGTGGCGGGGAAGGCGGTGGCCGGCCAGGAGTAGAGGGCGAGGTCGTACTGGCCGGACGCGATGTGGTCCTTGAAGTAGGACTCGTCGGAGACCTTGGAGATGTCCGTGCCGATGCCGACGCGCTCCAGCATGCGGGAGATGCGGTCGGCGACCGTGCGCAGCGTCTGGGAGCCGGGCCCGGAGGGGAGCACGAAGCGGAGCGTGAGGGGCTTGCCGTTCTTGGCGAGCGGGGCGGCCCCGCGGTTCGCCGGGGCGGCGGTGCCCTTGGGGGCGTAAGCGCCGGGGGCACCGCCCCGGGCCGGGTGCTGGTACTGCTTGCCGTCGTGGGCGAGGTGGTCGGCGGGGTCCTTCCCGCCGTGCGCCTTGTTGTCCTCGCCGACGACGTACGTGCCTTCGTCGTCCTGCTCGTTCCGGGAGGAACCGGAGGCCTTCTCGCCCTCGGCGCCGGCCGCCTTCTCCCCTTCCTTCTTCTTCTGCTCCTTGACGGGGCCGCCGCGCACCCACCCGGCGTCCGCGAGCAGGGCCTGGGCCTCCTTGGTGTCCTGGCCGCCGAGGGCGCCGCTGTTGTCGGCGTAGTGGGCCTGGCCGGACAGGGCCAGGTGGCTGCCGACCGGGACGGCGGGCAGGCCCAGGGGCTTCAGGACGGCCTCGGCCAGTTTCCTGCGGTCGAGGGCGCGGGCGACGGCCCTGCGCACGCGCTCGTCGGCGAGCGGGCCCTCGGCGCCGTTCAGGGCGAGCTGGGTGAAGGCCGGCTCCAGGGACTTGCGCACCTCGAACCCGCGCAGGGCCTGCTGCTGCCGGGCGTACTTGGCGGCCGCCTTGCGCAGCTTCTTGCGGGCGACGGTCTCCTCGTCGGCGGCGTCCTCGTCGGTGCCGTTGGCGACGGCCCAGGAGTGCAGGGCGTCCGCGGCGGACCGGTCGGCGCCGGGGCCCATCAGGGGGCTGCTGGAGCTCTGGGGGCGGGCGGCGACGGTGATGCGGCGGGCGGCGGTGGGGTCGATCTCGGCCACGTCGAGGGTGCCGGCGGCCAGCTCGGCGGCCCGCTTGTCGCGCGGCACGGTGCGCAGCACGATCTCGGAGAGCTTGGCGGGCTTGCCCCACCAGCGCGGATTGCGGGCGAGGGTGATCTCGTCGTCCTCGCGGTCGACCTTCTCCACCGTGAAGGGACCGGCGCTGACCTTGAGCTTCCTGCGCGCCCCGTCGTTGAAGGAGTCCGGGGTGCCCATGACGTCCTTCGGGTACAGCGGCGAGAACAGGGAGCGCCAGTCGGCGTAGGGGCGGCTGAAGGTGACCCTGACCTCCAGCGCGTTGTCTCCGCGCTCGACCTTCTGGATGCGGTCGTAGCCGGCGTTGCGGGCGGTCCAGTAGGCGGTGTCCTTGCCGGACAGGGCGCGCCACTGGGCGGCGAAGTCGGCGGCGCCGATCTCCCGGCCGTCGCTCCAGACGGCCTGCTGGTTCAGCTTGTACAGGACGACCTGCTTGGGCTCGGTCTCGACGACCTCGGCGGACTCCAGGTAGGCGGGGTTGCGCTCGGGACGGCCACTGGCGTTCATCCGGAACATCGACGGCAGGGCGGCCTGGGCGACGCGGAGGGTGGTGGCGTCGGCGTCCGACTGGAAGGTGTTCAGGGTGTCGGGCACGGAGTCGACGGCCCAGCGCAGGGTGCCGCCGTCGGCGATCCGGTCGCGGCCCGCGGGCTGGATGTCCGGTGCCGCGAGCGGCTTGCCCGCCGGGTCCTCGGAGCCGCATCCGGTGAGCGCGGGCACCGCGAGCACACCCGCGGTGAGGAAGGCGACCGAACGCGTGACCGCGCGCGGGCCGACGCCGTGCTGGGACATCTGTGCTACCTCCGGGAAGCCGCGGGCGTTATGATCACTTTTGGCGGTATTTGGAGTTCATCTGATGTATGCGGCCACTGAAGAGGAAAGGGTTCGGCAACACAGAGCGACACGGCGGTCACGGGCGGGAAGTCACCCGGGCGGCGCAACGCACCGCAGGGTGCACCCGCACGCCTCGGCCAATCGATGCACATCCCTTCACAGCACAAGGTGTGACGCGCAACACTCGCAGGCGCATGAACGTTGCCGCCTTGGGCCTCGAAGGACCCGCGGAAGTGAGGGCAAGTCATGTCCGTTCACGACGAACTGACGTCAGTCCAGCGCAGTCTCGACGAGCTGTTCCGCTCGCTGGGACGCCTGGAGAAGCAGCTCGGCACCGGCGGCCTGGAGATGCGCCGCGTCCGTGCCGACGCCAACCACCTGCGCGAGAGCGTCGCCCTGCTGCGCGACGCCGCCGCCACACCGGCCGCACCCAAGCGCCCCGACCTCGTCACCATCTCGGACGCGCCGTACGACCCCTCGCTGTGGGTCGACTCGGACGACGAGGGGCTCGGCGCCCGGGACCGGCGCGCTCCCTGACCGGGAGGGCGTCGAGCGACCGGCACCTCCCCCGAACCCGACCGGAGTCGTCAAGTGGCCACTGGTACGGAACCTCCCGCCACAGAACCCCATCACCGAAGCGGCGGCGTACGGGCGGGTACGCGCGCCGCGATCGAGGCCCCGCACCTGCGCACCGACCGCTGGTGGCTGGCCCCGGCCGGCACGGTCGCCGGCCTGCTGGCCTTCATCGTCTACTCGACGTGGCGGGCCTTCGCCGACGCCGACTACTACGCGGCGCCGTACGTCTCGCCCTTCTACTCCCCCTGTCTGGCGGAGCGCTGCGAGCCGATGAGGGCCGGCCCGAACTGGGAGATCTTCGGCAGCTGGTGGGGGATCTCCCCCGCGATCATCATCCTGATCTTCCCGCTCGGCTTCCGCCTGACCTGCTACTACTACCGCAAGGCCTACTACCGGGGCTTCTGGGCGTCCCCGCCGGCCTGCGCGGTCGCCGAGCCGCACAAGAAGTACACCGGTGAGACCCGCTTCCCGCTGGTGCTGCAGAACATCCATCGGTACTTCTTCTACGCCGCGATCGTCGTCGCCGGGATCCTCACCTACGACACCGTGCTCGCCTTCCGCGACGAGAACTACGAGTGGGGCCACATGGGCCTCGGCACGCTCGTGTTCCTGGTCAACATCGTGCTGATCTGGGCGTACACGATCTCCTGCCACTCGTGCCGGCACATCGTCGGCGGCAAGCTCAAGCACTTCTCCAGGCATCCCGTGCGCTACCGGATGTGGCAGTGGGCGGGCCGGCTCAACGCGCGGCACATGCAGCTCGCCTGGGCGTCGCTGGTGTCCGTGGCGCTCGCCGACTTCTACGTCTACCTGGTCGCGTCCGGTGCCTTCGACGATCCGCGGTTCTTCTGATGAGGGGTGCGTTCTGATGTCCGTGGTCGACCGGCAGGAGTGGGACGTCGTCGTGGTGGGGGCGGGCGGCGCCGGACTGCGCGCCGCCATCGAGGCCCGCGAGCGGGGCGCCCGTACGGCCGTGATCTGCAAGTCGCTGTTCGGCAAGGCGCACACGGTGATGGCCGAGGGCGGCATCGCGGCGGCGATGGCCAACGCCAACGAGAACGACAACTGGCGGGTCCACTTCCGCGACACCATGCGCGGCGGCAAGTTCCTCAACCAGTGGCGGATGGCCGAGCTGCACGCGCAGGAGGCGCCGCAGCGGGTGTGGGAGCTGGAGACCTGGGGGGCGCTGTTCGACCGCACCAAGGACGGCCGGATCTCCCAGCGCAACTTCGGCGGCCACGAGTACCCGCGCCTCGCGCACGTCGGCGACCGCACGGGCCTGGAGCTGATCCGCACCCTCCAGCAGAAGATCGTCGCGCTCCAGCAGGAGGACTTCAAGGAGACCGGCGACTACGAGTCCCGGCTGAAGGTCTTCCAGGAGTGCACGGTGACGCGGGTCCTGAAGGACGGGCAGCGGGTCAGCGGGGTCTTCGGCTACGAGCGTGAGTCCGGCCGTTTCTTCGTGCTCGAAGCCCCGGCCGTCGTGATCGCGACCGGCGGCATCGGCAAGTCCTTCAAGGTGACGTCGAACTCGTGGGAGTACACCGGCGACGGCCACGCGCTGGCCCTCCTCGCGGGCGCTCCCCTGCTGAACATGGAGTTCGTGCAGTTCCACCCGACGGGCATGGTCTGGCCGCCGTCGGTGAAGGGCATCCTCGTCACCGAGTCGGTGCGCGGTGACGGCGGCGTGCTGCGCAACTCCGACGGCAAGCGGTTCATGTTCGACTACATCCCCGACGTCTTCAAGGACAAGTACGCCGAGACCGAGGACGAGGCCGACCGCTGGTACGACGACCCGGACCACAACCGGCGGCCCCCCGAGCTGCTCCCCCGCGACGAGGTCGCGCGGGCGATCAACAGCGAGGTGAAGGAGGGGCGCGGCTCGCCGCACGGGGGCGTGTTCCTCGACGTGTCGACCCGGATGCCCGCCGAAGTCATCAAACGCCGGCTGCCGTCGATGTACCACCAGTTCAAGGAGCTGGCGGACGTCGACATCACGGCCGAGGCGATGGAGGTCGGGCCCACCTGTCACTACGTGATGGGCGGCATCGCGGTCGACTCCGACACGGCGGCGGCCCGCGGGGTACCGGGCCTGTTCGCGGCCGGTGAGGTGGCCGGCGGTATGCACGGCTCCAACCGGCTCGGCGGCAACTCGCTGTCCGACCTCCTGGTGTTCGGGCGCCGGGCGGGCTGGCACGCGGCCGAGTACGCGGCGGAGCCGCGCGGGGCGCGGCCCGTCGTGGACGACGTCCAGATCGACTCCGCCGCCGCCGAGGCCCTGCGACCCTTCTCCGCCGAGGCGGAGACCGAGGAGCCGAAGGGCGGCCCGCCGGAGAACCCCTACACCCTGCACCAGGAACTCCAGCAGACGATGAACGACCTGGTCGGCATCATCCGCCGCGAGCCGGAGATGAAGCAGGCCCTGGAGAAGCTGGGCGAGCTGCGGGCACGGGCCCGCCGGGCCGGGGTCGAGGGACACCGGCAGTTCAACCCCGGCTGGCACCTCGCCCTGGACCTCAGGAACATGCTGCTGGTCAGCGAATGCGTGGCGCGGGCCGCGCTGGAGCGCACCGAGTCGCGCGGCGGGCACACCCGCGAGGACCATCCGGGGATGGACCGCAAGTGGCGCCGGATCAATTTGCTGTGCGCGCTCACCGACCCGACGGGCGGTCTGGCGGCCACGGACCCGGTCCGCGGCCAGATCGCCCTCACCCGCGAGACCACCGAACCCATCCGTGCCGACCTGCTCGCCCTCTTCGACAAGGAGGAGCTGGTCAAGTACCTCGCCGAAGAGGAGCTGTACGAATGAGCAGCTACACGGCCCACTTCAAGGTGTGGCGCGGTGACATGGGAGGCGGCGGCCTGGAGGATTTCAAGGTCGAGGTGAACGACGGCGAGGTGGTGCTCGACATCATCCACCGCCTCCAGGCCACCCAGGCCCCCGATCTCGCGGTGCGCTGGAACTGCAAGGCGGGCAAGTGCGGTTCGTGCTCCGCCGAGATCAACGGCCGGCCGCGGCTGTTGTGCATGACCCGCATGTCGGTGTTCGACCGGGAGGAGACGATCACGGTGACGCCGCTGCGGGCGTTCCCGGTCGTCCGCGACCTCGTCACCGACGTCGGCTTCAACTACGCCAAGGCCAGGGAGGTCCCGGCCTTCGTGCCGCCGGCGGATCTCGGTCCCGGCGAGTACCGGATGATGCAGGAGGACGTGGACCGCTCGCAGGAGTTCCGCAAGTGCATCGAGTGCTTCCTGTGCCAGGACACCTGCCACGTGGTCCGTGACCACGAGGAGAACAAGCAGGCGTTCGCGGGGCCCGTTTCCTGATGCGGGTGGCGGAGCTGGACATGCATCCGCTGGACGCGGCTGCGGAATCCGGCCTGGACCGCAAGACCACCGCCCAGGACGAACACGGCCTGGGCTACTGCAACATCACCAAGTGCTGCACGGAGGTCTGCCCGGAGGGCATCAAGATCACGGACAACGCGCTGATCCCGCTGAAGGAACGGGCGATCGACCGCAAGTACGACCCGCTGGTGTGGCTGGGCTCGAAGATCAGGAGGCGCTCTTCAGCAGGCTGAGCGCCTGCTGGAGGTTGTGCTCGGCGATGTCCCGCATCCGCTCCGGGTGCGGGAAGTCGCCGTCGATGAGGGTCAGCGGGCCCGAGACCAGGCCGAGGTGCATCGACAGGCGGTACAGACGCAGGCGCGCCTCGTCCAGGCCCGGAGTGCGCAGCGCGTCGTAGCGGGGGCCGAAGCGGAGCCTGAGGAAGACGTGCTCGTGCTCCACGTCGAAGTACATCAGGCCCTCGATGTCGATGAGCGCCGGCTGCCCGTCGGACGTGAGCAGGACGTGGTCCGGGCCGAGTTCGCCGTGGATGAGGGTCTGGCGGTCGCGCGGGCGGACCTCGGCGGCCAGGGCGTGGATCGTGTCCTCCAGTTCCCGGCGTACGGCGGCGGCGCGGGGCTCGCGCCGGGCCGCTTCCGCGAGGCAGCGCAGGGCGCCGTCGGTGATGCGCCGTTCGCAGGAGACGCCGTGGGAGGAACCTCCCTGGTCGACGACGGCGACCTTCCCGAAGCGGGGGCCGGTGTGGGAGTGCAGGGTGGCGAGGAGTTCCGCCATCCGGTCCATGAGCCGAGGTGCCTCGCGCGGGTCCCGGGCGAGGGCGTCCTCCAGGCTGCCGCCGGTCATGTCCTCGACGACGGCCGCGTCGGCCGGGAGGTGCGTGTGCGTGGCGTCCGCGTACATCAGGCGGGGGGTGCGGACGCCGGAGGCGGCCAGGCGTTCGTGGGCCGCCGTGAACAGGCCGAGGCCGGTGCCGTGGGAGAAGACGTCCCTGGGGTCGGGGTCCGGCTGGTCCCAGTAGTCCTCGTCGGCCGACCACACGTAGGCCACGGCCGTGGAGTCGTCGTCGAGGGTCAGGCGGTAGACGCCCTTCTTGGTGCCGCCGCGCAGGCGTTCCACACCGGTGAGGGTGCGGCCGGGGCCCAGGGCTGCGCGGGCGAGGGGGGCGAGGTCGGTGCGGGTGAGAGGCCTTCGGGTCCTGGTCACCGCACCCAGTCTTCCTTGTACGCACGCCAGTCCGCATCGGTCGCCGCGAAGTCGATGTACAGCGCGACGCCGAAGCGGGCCCGGTCGGCGTCCGTGCGGGACAGGCCCAGGCGGACACCCCGGACGGCGGCGGGCACGGTCTCGGCGTGGCCCCAGTGGTCGAAGTTGCTCTCCCAGTAGAAGGGCAGGCCCATCAGCAGGTCGGTCGAGGGCGGGGTGACCTCCAGGGCGAGGGAGGTCTGCTGGGCCACGTAGCCGCCGTAGGTGCTCTCCAGCGGCTGCGCGGTGTCGTACGACATCACGGCGATCTGGTCGACGCGGCGGGCGACCTGGCCGAAGAACTCCTGGGACCACCACTTGGGGTGGTCGGTGAACGTCCCGGCCACGGAGTGAAGGGCGGGGAGCGGGTCGATCTGGTGGGAGGCGACGGAGAGGAGGGCGTCCCGGGAGCGGGTCTCGCGGCGCAGGGCGTCGAGGAGGGTGAGGTAGTTCCGGTCGCCGGAGTGCAGGGGCTCCAGGTCGAGGTGGATGCCCTCGTAGCCGGTGTCCAGGACCTGGCGGGCGGAGCGGACGACGGCGGCTCGGGTGTCCGCGTTGTCCAGGCGCATGCCGTCGGGGCCCTCGGTGGCCAGGACGTCGCCCAGGAAGGCCTGGACGCGGACGCCGGGGAGTTTCTCGTGTACGGCGTCGATGAACCAACGGGCTCTTGGGTAAACCGACTTGGGCAGCGTGCCGTCGTGTTCCAGCGGGCCCGAGTGGACGTACAGGTCGCGGATGCCGGTGCCTTGCAGGCGGCGGGCCAGGGCGGTGACGTCGGCGTCCTTCTTGCGGCCGTCGACCCAGGCGTGGCCGAGCCAGAGGGCGTCGCGGTTCCTGGTGTGGGTGCCGGGTGCGGGGTCGCCGGTGTAGTTGATGTAGAGGGCGGTTTCGGCGGTGAGGAGGGGGAGGAGGGCGATGATGAGGGCTAAGGCAGCGCGTCTGAGCCAGCGGCGCCGGCGGCGTCGGGGTGGGGCGCCGGGGTCGGGGTCGGCTTGGGGTTGGGCTTCCGGGTCTGCTTGAGGTTGGGATTCCGGGTCGGCTTGAGGTAGCGCTTCGGGTTCGGCTTGGCCTTCGGCTTCAGCTTCGGTTTGGCCTTCGGCTTCAGCTTCGGTTTGGCCTTCGGCTTCAGCTTCGGTTTGGGCTTGGGCTAGGGGTTGGACATCCGCCCCGGCGTTGGCTTCGGCGGGATGGTTCCCGTTCTGGGTTGTGCCCTCCGTGCGGTCCATGCCGTCTCCCCTCGTAAGTCTCGCAGTGGTGACAGGGGTGACGAGTGGAACGGGAGTTCGGTTGCGGGCGAGGGTTCGGTAATGGGTCACAGACCACGCCCACGACCCTTCGTATGATGATCCGACTGACTGAGGCTCAGAGGGACTTGGTCCGAAGCAGGCGGCAACGGGCGTACGGGGATTGGGAAAACGTGATCCAGCCGGAGAAGATCCCGCAGTTCACGGGGAATCTGGAGCAGCTGGAGACCGACTACGCGGATCTGAAGAAGGACGCGGGTCATGTCCGGGACGCTGGTGGGGACATCCACTCGCGGTTCCAGGGGCTGTCGGCGTTCTATCACGCTCCGGAGGCGGAGCAGTTGTTCGCCACGACGAAGCCGGTCAAGGAGAAGGCGGACGCGTTCGCCGATGATCTTCAGACGGTGTCGGGGGCGTTGTCGTCGTATGCGACGGAGATCCGGCCGCTGGTGGCCAAGCTGAAGCGGCTGAAGGCCGAGGCGGTGGCTTTCGTCGACTCGGTCAAGGACGACGACGAGTGGGAGTACGACGAGGACAAGGTCGACGAGCACAACAAGCTGCGCGATGACATCACCGCGACGGTCGCGGCGTTCTGGGCGGCGGAGCGGACCTGCCACAACAAGATCACCGCTCTGTGGGGCGGGACGCAGATGGTGGCCGGGGACGGTTCGGAGAAGAAGAACCAGTACGGCTTCAACGCCGATGACATGAAGAACGCCAAACTTCCCTGGGGTGACCCGGTGGAGGAGAAGCACCACTGGTACGAGGTCGGCCACTGGGTGAAGTCCTTCGTGTGGGACGGGCTGATCGTCGACGGTGTCTGGGGCACGATCAAGGGCCTGGGCACCCTGGTCGGTTTCGGCGGCTGGGAGGCGATGGGGCAGGCGTGGAAGGGCCTGGCGCAGCTGGCGACCGGTCTGGCCATCACGGCGATCCCCGGGGCGCAGGCGTGGTTCTGGACGGCGTCGGACAAGGAGATGCCGGGCTGGCTGCGTGATTCGCGCACGGCGATGAAGGAGACCGGCAAGGCACTGGTGGCGTGGGATCAGTGGGGCAAGAACCCCGCCCGCGCCGCCGGAGCGGTCACCTTCAACGTCCTGACCACCGTCTTCACCGGCGGCGCGGGCGGCGCCGCGGCGGGCGCGGGCAAGGCGGGCGCGGTCGCCAAGACCTTGTCGGTGGCGGGCAAGGCGGGCCGGGTCATCGACCCGATGACCTACATCGCCAAGGGCGCGGGCGCCGGCCTGTCGAAGATCGGCGACATCAGCGCGGCGCTGAAGGGTGCCGGCACCATCGACATCCCGAAGCTGCCCGAGAACGCGGTCACCCTGCCGGAGGGCACGGTCATGCTCGCCGACGGCACGGTGAACCTGCCCGAGGGCGCCGCCCTGCCGGAAGGCGCGACGAAGCTGCCCGAGGGCAATGTGCGGTTGCCCGAGGATGTCCCGGTCCTGCCCGAGGGCACGACGAAGCTGCCCACCGAGGACGGTGCCCCGGCGCGCTACTACGACCCGGACGGCAACCTCCTCGACGAGCACGGCAACGTGCTGCAGCATGCGGACCAAGCGCCAGTTGAAACAGCTGTCAAGCCTGGTGATGCCGCAGTAACGGGAACGGTGGGATCGCACCACGCCTCTCCCATCAGAGAGCCGGCCCTCGTGGGTGCGAGCGACAATGCGGGACACTCAGGTCACGACATGGCCGGGAGTGCAGGACAACCCCCTGGCAGCCACGGTGGTGACAATGGAAGCGCTGGGCACGGCAAGTCCGACCATGATGGCCTTCCCGGCGATGACGCTGCCGGCTATGACTCCCACCATGGTGATACTGCCTCCAACGGCCCTGCTGAAGGACCTGCCGATAGCCACCCTGACGGGAACACATCAGCCGCTGATGACGCCGACCAGGCGGACGTGCCCGACAGCCCGACGGGCGGGCCGGACATGGATACGCAGACCTCGACCACGGACGGAGCACCTCCGAAGCCCAGTGGGGACGAGCCTCTACTGATTCGTCAGGACGATGACTTCAGCGCCACGCACAATCAGTTCGGACTGCGCAAGTCGCGCTTCGAGCCGGATCTAGGCATCATGCCGGCCGATCCCGCGGGCAAGATCACACCCCTGGAACACGTACTCGGCGGCGCAAACCCGAAGGCCAAAGAGGCGAGCCAGTTCACCTCGTTCGCTCCGAAGGATGGCACCGGAAAGGTCTATGGCGCCCAAGAAGTCAGCATCGACTACCAGCGGCTGCAGGCTGACATCGCGGCTGGCAAAGTCCATGGTGTCGAGATCTGGCGCCCTGAACAGATCCAGCGGAGCATCAACGACGAGATCAACAAGGTGGCGGGCAAGGACGTGGAAGTGCCGACGACGCTTAGGCCGTCGGACTCGGACGCGGTGACCAAGTTCGTTAATGACCTCGGCCTGAGCAAGGGCAAGACCAGCAAGGTGCACCGCCGGGTCATGGCGCTGCTCAATACGAGGCGTGACGGAGAATGGTTGATCAGCGGAGTAGTCCCGAAGGAGTACGTCGACGGGCCATACCCGACGACCAGGACGCCGTGAAGCCGTCGGACAGCATGTCCGAGAGCCCAAGCTTTCATACTGGAGTAGAGAGTGCCCGACAGTCAGGATTCGTGGGAACCGAGCACCCGAGTCGCCCAGCTACTCTTTGTGGACTTTGACGGAATGCCATCAGATCCCGACGAAGTCATCAGCGATGGCCTCGACGGCGGTTACAGGGACCGCTCCGAGGCCCTCAGGCAAGTGCTGCGAGATTCGGATGAGGACCCGGCAGGGCGTTTCCTGGCGTGCGTCGCGCTGACACGCTGGGGTGACGCGATCGGGTACGAAGAGGTGGTCGCTACCGCTCATTCGCCCGGAGCAGTCGCCTGGCGGGGCGCCTCGTACGACAGGATGCACGGCGAGGACGACACCTTTGGAGTGTTGGCGGACGCTGTGGGAGACAGCATCGACATGGTGGACGAACGTGGCACGGGTGCCGAGCGGGTGAGAGCCGCAGAGGCGTTGCTCGGAGTGGTCGACTCTGTTCAATTCGACCGGCACATCAGCTCCCTGCTGCGTGAGGATCTCGTCGTGGCCTCTCTGCCGGTGATCAAAGAAGCGGTGGCACGCGGCACTGCGAGGTTGAAGCAAGAGCAAATTCCATACGATCTCGGTCTTCAGCTGGCCTTGGCGATTATTGCGGCTCGTCGTATCGACACAGACTGGGCTCTGAACGCTGCGCGCGGTCTTGTGGCGGCTAAGCCCGGTGAGCGTGCGATGGAAGAACTGCACGAGGATTTTCCCGAGTTCCGGTGAAGCGGCTGCCAGTGAAGAGGATGACATAGAAGGAAGGCTGAGCATTATTCCGCCCAGAGGCTGCAGTGGGTCACCGACGCGGTTTTTAGGTTTACTGGCTTGGCCGTTGCGTGGCCAGCCCCTCTGAAAGGGACATGCGCTGGTCGCGATCATCCCCCGCCCGGTCTTGCCCACGGGGAACGCGGAAGCGGGCCTCGCCGTACTCCAGGAGAACGCGCAGGCGCTGATCGACGGTCTGGAAGCGGACTCCTGCCCCGACCAGTTGGAAGCTGCTCTTAAAGATGGAAAGCTGGACTACATCGTTGTCAAGGGCGAAAGGAATGCCGGCGAGTACGCTGGCTACCATACGCGGCAGTTCGACATCACCGACAGGAGCGCCTCATGACCGTCGTGGTCGCCAGGCACGGCACCCCCTGGCCCGAACGACGAAAGCTATGCCGAGGCCCTCGGCAAGAGTCCGACGATGTACATCGGGTGACTTGACGACTCGGACGTCCATGATTGACTCCGCCTTCTCCAAGGCACTACTCCATCTTCAGGCTCGCTGCGCCCCTGATCCTCGTGCCGCAAAGGTGGAGACGTGGGAGGCGGTCGTCACGGCGATGCAATTCGGTGCTGCGTTGTTCGCCGTTACCAGGACGGACGACGGGACAGTCCGATACCGCATCGGACACGAGGTCCGGAACCTCCCGGCCATCGACCCGCGGCCCTACGCGGATGCCGGCAATTGGCTGACCACCTTCTGGCTGGCAGTGATTTGCCGTGACCGGGAGCGTCTGACCGCACTGTGTGAGATTCCGCGGGAACAGCTGCGTTCTTCTGATGATGCGTATGACGAGTATGTCTATCGCTGAGTGAGCACGCTTCAGGATTACTGGCCGCAGCGTCCTACACTGGTGGAGAATTTGACCGCCACGCTTCAGGGGTCGCATCCCGATGCCGTCCGGATCGCCCCACGGGATCTGCTCCAGAACGTCCTATATCCGCCGATCAACCTCTTTTACCGCTTTCTGCGCCAGGACGGGCCTGGTTTCAATCAGGCTCTGGTAGAGGCACTGGAGTTGCACAAGGCGTACTGGACAGCGGACGAGGACCGCGAGAAGGATCCGACTGGTGCCGTAGCCCTGGCCTTGCTCGCGGTTACGTGTCTCGCTTACGACGGCGACATTCCGATCCAGGTGGATTCCGACTACCTGCCCAAACACCTGCTGGAGCGCGCCTGGTTGGGCAAGTTCGAGACCTGATGTTCCGGCCAGAACGAAGCACGCTCCGTCAGCGACGAGGGCCTGGTCCCCTCGGCCCGCTCGCCATCGCCTGCATGGTGCACGACGCCGACCTGCCCGTCGAAGTCAGGTCCGAGTACATCCCGCGGGCGCCCCTGGGGAGGTCCTGGGTGGGCGAGTACGACACCTGACGCAGCCGATGCCGTTCGCTTTCCGGCACTGCCCTACGGCACGTGCCGGGAAGCGTTCGGCTCTGCCGCCCGCAACGGCATCTTCACCAGCGTTCCCGACCTGTTGACGAGGAGTTCGGAAATGTCGTCCTCGTAGAACCGCACTTGGCCGATGACTCCCTCGATCTTCGCGTTGAAGGCGAGCATGTCCGCCAGTGCGACCAGTTCGGCGAGGAGCTCCGCGTGGATCTCCTGCCGGGCCGTCAGCGACCAGTGGTCGGCGCCCTGAAGAGCCGGCCAGTCCGCCTCGCCGCTGCCGTCGTCCGCGCTGTCACCCTCCACGTGCCGGCGGAGGTGCGCGAGTACGGCCTCTGGCACGGTCGGCGACAGGTCGAGGGCCAGGTCCACGGCGAACACGTCACTCATGGGGGGGGTGAGTCCAGGATCCGTCGCCGCCCTGGACGAGCCCTGGTGGGGGCGCCAACTGGGCGGGCGAGGGCCGGGATTCGGCATCGGGCACCCGGCTCATAGGCTCGAGGGCATGACACCGGACAACGTCGCCGACCCCGAACTGCCGACGCTTTCCGCGGCGCAGGCCACGCACTTGCGCGCACTCGCGGCTCCGCACCACCGGGACGGCCACCAGTACTCCCTCGAGTCCTTGGCACACACGTGCAGCAAGACCCCGGAGGAGCACTGGCCCGACCTCGTCGCCGCACACTTCGGCCGTTTGCAGCAGGCGAGCCAGGGCGATGAGAGCGTGGCGGAACTGCTCCGGGGTGTCCACGCCCGCCTGCTGCCCGTCGAGTCGATCACCCCGGAGCTTTCCGGCGCCCTGCGGTACGCGCGGGTCGTGGCCGACGGACTGGTCCTCGCCTACGCCCTGGACGGGCCCACCAGCGTGCGGATCCTCACCGACCGGGACGTGGCGCGTGCCGGGCTTCAGGCCCTCGGGGAGGCGGCGCGCGCGAATCTGATGCGCGTGCCCGTGCGGCACGAGGAGGTGGGCGTCGAGGGGCAGGCGAGGCTGCACTCCGTGTACGGGGACTCCCCGTTCGTCGCCGGCAAGGCGCTGTTCCTCGCAGAAGTGGCCCGGAAGGTCGTCGGCGAGAATCTCCCGGACGCAGGTGCCCTGGTCGTTGTGCCGACCCGGCACAATCTGGTGTATCACCCGATCACCGACGGCTCCGTGGTGGATGCCGTCAACAGCCTTGCCGCGTATGCGCTGGGCGCTTACCAGGACGGGCCGGGTGCGCTCTCACCACGCGTCTACTGGTGGCATCACGGCTCCCTGACATCGCTCACGATCATCGACCACGACACGCTCACCTTCTCCGTGCGGCCGCCGTCGCATCTCCTGGGCCTGATGAAGGGCCTGGTCCGTCTCGACCGCGTCGGCCGTCTCGCCACCCACGCCACCGCTGAGCCTCCCGCGCTCGGTGAACTCATGCGCAGCGCAGCGGAGTCGATGGACCTCCTCGTGCGGGACCCGGCAGCACTGGGCGACGTGTTCCGTTCCATCCTGGCACTCGCCCACGCGCGCTGCGCCTACGATCCGGACGTCGCGCACATCGACACGTGGGACGCGTGGGCCACCGCGACCCGGCTGGGCTCCGCGCTGTTCACCGGCGCGCCGTCGCAGGAGTGCCGCCTGGGCGAGGACCGCGTCTGGCAGCTCCCCGCTCTGCCCGCGGAACCGCCCGCTGACGCGCGTGCCTGGCTCGATGCCCTCTACCTCGCGATCGTGTGCCGTCAGACCGCCCGGATCGGCCGGCTGTGCCGGGTGCCGCTGGAGGTGCTGCGTCAGGACGACTCCGTGGACGAGTACGTGCTGCACTGGATCGACGCGCTGCAGGCCTACTTCTCGAACGGCCCCGGCATGGATGACGTCGTGAAGAAGCTGATCGCCACCATCGAAACGTCCGGGCGGGACGGCGTGACCCAAGCGCCGCTGGAGTTCGTGAACGGGATCGACTACCTGCCCGCCGCCCTCTTCCACCGGCTCATCGCACGTGACCACGACACCTTCGCCAAGGTGCTCGCCGAAGCTGTCGCGGAGCACGGCGGTTACTGGGGCGCGTCGGCGGCCCCGCGCGCCAGGGTGGCACTCGGGCCGCTCGCGATGGCGTGTCTCGCCTACGACTACGGTTTTCCTGTCGATCCCGCGCAGACGTATCTGCCCACCCATCTCCTCAACCGCGAGCGGATCGAGGAGATTTCCTGACGGCCGGGCCAGCGGACCCGGCTAAAACAGACTCAGCAACGCCTCCGCCGGGTCCGTCAGGCTCGTTTCGCCGCCCGGCAGGGGCAGTTCGAACCACACCGTCTTCCCCCGGGGCGTGCGGCGGGAGCCCCACGCGGCGCTGAGGAGGCCGACCAGCTGCAGGCCCCGGCCGCCCTCGTCCGTGTCGCGGGCCCGGCGGCGGCGGGGCTGGACCAGGCCGGAGTCCCAGACCTCGCAGACCAGGGTGCGGTCCAGCAGCAGACGCAGCCGGATCTCGCCCTCGCCGTAGCGCAGGGCGTTGGTGACGAGTTCGCTGACCAGGAGTTCCGTGGTGTCGACCAGGGGTTCCATGTCCCAGCTGAGCAGCTGGGCGCGCGCGTACTCGCGGGCCCGGCCCACGCTGCGCGGCTCGCGCGGCAGGGTCCAGTCGCCGACGGACTCGGTGGGCAGGCCCTGTACACGTGCCATCAGCAGCGCGATGTCGTCCTCGCCGTGATGGGTGTCGAGGGTGTTGAGGACGTGGTCGCAGACGTCCTCCAGGGGCTGGTTGGGGTCGGAGAGGGTGCTGACGAAGGCCTGGAGGCCCTCGTCGAGGGGGTGATCGCGGCTTTCGACCAGTCCATCCGTGTAGAGCGCGAGCAGGGCGCCCTCGGGGAGTTCGACCTCGACCTCCTCGAAGGGCTCGCCGCCGACGCCGAGCGGCAGGCCCGGCGGCACGTCGAGCATCAGGGCCGATTCGCCCGGTTCGACCAGGACGGGCGGCAGATGGCCCGCGTTGGCGAAGGTGCAGCGCCGGGTGACGGAGTCGTAGACGGCGTAGACGCAGGTGGCGAGGTACACCTCCGACAGGTCCGCCTCCCGGGGGCGCGGGCCGCCCTGGTCGCCTGCTGG
>KE354490.1 GCA_000415505.1 Streptomyces afghaniensis 772 | reverse complement strand
CGCCCGGGGCCCCGAGGCCGCGGGCGATCTCGTCCAACTGGGAGAGCACCTCGGCCGGTTCGAGGTCGAGCTGCGCCAGGGTGCGTACCGCGGTGCGGAGTTCGCCCATGGCGACGGCGGCGCGCAGGCCGCGGCCTATGACGTCGCCGACGACCAGCGCGGTGCGGTGCCCGGGGAGTTCGATGACGTCGAACCAGTCGCCGCCGACCTCGCTGGGCCGGCCGGTGTTGGCGTTGCCGGGCAGATAGCGGCAGGCGATGTCGAGGCCGGAGGCCTCCGGGTCGCCGGGCGGGAGCAGGGACCGTTGCAGTATCAACGCGCGTTGGTGCTCGCGCCGGTAGAGGCGGGCGTTGTCGATGCAGACGGCGGCGCGGGCGGCGAGTTCGACGGCCAGGTCCCGGTCGCGGTCGCCGAACGGCTCGCTGCCCTTCGTACGGGCGAACTGCACGAGCCCGACGACGGTGTCGTGGGCGACCATCGGCACGGCGAGCGTGGACTGCACGAGCCCGCCGTCCTCGCCGGGGACGGTCTGCGGGCGGGCCGTGCGCAGGGCGTCCGCGCAGGGCGAGTTGAACGGGTAGTGGTGGACGGCGCCGACCGCGACGGGCACGCCGGTGCCGGTGAAGGGCGCGTCGGAGACGGCACTGGCGAAGGCCACCCGGCGCAGTTCGGCGCTGCCGTCGGCGAGCCCGGGCGGGGTCTCGTCGCCGACCAGCAGGCCCTGGTAGAGGTCGACGGTGGCCAGATCGCAGAAGCCGGGCACGACGACGTCGAGGAGCTGCCGGGCCGTGGTCTCCAGGTCGAGGGAGTTGCCGATGCGGGCGCCGGCCTCGTTCAGCAGGGCGAGGTTGCGCCGGGCGGCGGCGGCCTCGCGGGCGGCGGCGCGGCGCGAGGTGATGTCCGTGCCGAGCCAGGCGATGCCGATCGGCCGGCCCGAACCGCTGTGCACGCGATAGAGGTTGACGGACCAGTGGCGGCGCTCGTCGGAGCCCGGCACGAAGCCCGTGACGTGCATGTCCGTGATGGAGTTGCCGGTCTCCAGCACACGGCGCAGCGTTGCGGCGACCCGCTCCGCCTCGCCGCGCTGGAGGTAGTCGTGGACGCCCTTGCCGCGGTGGTCGTCCGGCTCGCCGCCGAAGACGGACGCGAACCGGTGGTTGGCGCGGCGGACCCGCAGGTCGGCGTCGATCAGCAGGAAACCGAACGGGGATTGACCGAAAATGGCCTGCGAAGCGGCGAGGTCGGTCTCGATGCTGCGCAGCGTGCGGACGTCGACGACGATGCAGACGGCGGCCTTCTCGCCGTCCTCGGTGCGCGTCGGCATGACGTACACCTCGGCGAGCCCCTCGCGTCCGCACTCCCCCTCGGCGTCCTTCGGCGTCCGGAAGGGCACCACGCCGGTCCACTCGCGGCCGTCGAGGATCTCCGCCATCTTGCGCATGCCCCGCTCGCGCAGGCGCGGGTCGATGAACGTCTCGATGGGGTCCATGCCGACGGCGCGGTCCGCGGGGATGCCGAAGAGGTGCTCCGCGCGCAGGCTCCACTGGTCGACCAGCCCGTCGGGGCCGATGGAGAAGGACGCGACCTTGATGTAGTCGTAGATGGAGCCGGGGGGACTGCTCTGCCACATGGCGTCCCCGGGCTGCACCCCGTCGGCCGCGAGCGCACCTCCCACCGCGGAGGCCAGGCCGTCCGCGGCCATCGCCCTCGCGCCCGCCGACGGGTCCTCGGACTCCGTGGCCTTCGCTGGTATCTCGCTCACGCGAACCGTCCCCTCCAGCTCACCGCGTCCGGCACCGGTCACCGGGGGCGGCTGCCCGCAGTATCCAGCACTACGGTGCCGCACAACACGGTGTTCACGATCACAGCACGGTCCCGATGGTTTTCGGTCCGGACCGTGAGAACACTCCCAGTCTTCTAACCAGGCGACACGTCGTCGAATCCCGTCCGTCGGCAACCGCCACTGGCCTGAACCATTCGCTCGACAGCGACGGGGCGGACGTACACCGATTTTTCACTCCGGAACCGCGAGTTCGAACCACACGGTCTTGCCCACGCCGCCGGGCCGGGTGCCCCAGCGGCGGCACGAGGTGGCCACCAGGTAGAGCCCGCGGCCGCTCTCGTCCTCGGGCCTGGCGGCGCGCTCGCGGGGCGGGTCCGGGAGCGGGTCGGAGACCTCCACCAGGAGGATGGCGTTCAGTTCGGAGGGGCGGACCAGGCGGACGCCGATGGGGCCCGTGGCGTGCCGCAGGGCGTTGGTGACCAACTCGCTGACCAACAACGCCGTGAGGTCGGCGAGGCTGTCGAGGCCCCAGTCGCGCAGTTGGCCGCGGACGGCCTGACGGGCCGTGCGCACGGCGCCCGGCTCGGCGGGAAAGGTCCACGCGGCGCGGTCACCTTCGGTGTCGATCACGCCGATCACTTCCCCGGCAGCGGGCCCAACGGTGTCCCTTTTCGTAGGGTTAATGGGCACATACCCGATATCCGGGGCGAAGTACCGCGCGGGGCAGCGCACTGTGGCACGAAAGTCGTACGGGGCGCCCGCACGGACGCCTTCAGGTCTCGCACGCCCCCGGTTGGCCTCAGGCGCCGGGTACTTCTCCCGTACGACGACCGCCGAGCGGCCCCAGGTGCGCGAGTGTCTGCCGCACCGCGGGCACGTCCTGGTCGAGCCAGTCCACGTCCCAGATCTCTTCGGGGCCGAGCCAGCGCAGTGCGTCGTGGTCCTCGAGGGGCTCGGGGGCGGCGGAGCCGGGCCGCAGCCGTGCGGTCCACACCTGCAGCACGTACGGCGACTTCAGCGGCCACTCCCCCGGGACGCGCCCGCCGGCCTCGGCGTCGACGCCGAGCTCCTCGCGCAGCTCCCGCACCAGCGCCGCGTCGGCCGTCTCCCCCGGCTCGACCTTGCCGCCGGGCAGCTCCCACGCGCCCTGCCAACTCGACGGGCGCGCTGCGCCGGGCGGCCAGCAGCCGCCCGTCGTCGACCAGCGCGGCACCCACGACGACGATCCGCTCACTCATGCGGGGAGCCTACGGCTGCGATCCGATCCGGACGACAGGGCCCGGGTCAGTCGTGCGCAGCCCCGACCCGTTCTGACCGAGCCGCTCGACCCAGTACAGCTGCTTGTGGCCGCGGCCGTCGAGGCTGTCCGCGATCTGCTGGGCCTCGGCCCGGGTCGCGTACCGGCCGACCCGGTAGCGGTTGCCGTTGTCGTCCTCTCGTATCACGAGCCAGGGAAGAGTGATCGTGCTGTCGTTCATCGCGCCCCTCCACTTCCCGCCCGCGGCCTGTGCCGTGCCCCACCCGATAAGGAAACCGCAATGCGCATATGCCCGAGCCTACGCCTAACCTTCACGCAGCGAATACGGCTTTTCACAAAGAGGTACGCAACCGGCCAGAACACAGGGGGCGCACGACGACGAACGCGCCGCCCGCGTGCCTCGACGCACCCGGCCGGAGGCATACCGCATACGCCGCCACCGACCTGGGAGAACGACGGCCGGCTCAGGGATACGGACCACCCGGGCCGGGGACGGCTCCCGCGGTGATCGTGTGAGCGGGGCGCGCGGGGGGCGCGCCGCGGGGCTGAAGTGAGCGTTCGCTACTTGACCGGAAGGTGGTAGGCGACCCGGTACCGATCGGCCGGGATGACCACGTCGGCCGTCTCGACCGGGCGGCCGGAGGCGTAGAACGTGCGCTGGATGACCAGGACCACATGGCCGGGGACGCCCCCGAGGACGAGCAACTCCTCGGCGAGGCCGGGGCGGGCGCCCACCTCCTCGGTGACGTTGTCCACGATCACGTCGATCGCGCGCATGCGCTCGACGACCCCCATGCCGCCGACCGGCCCCTCCTCCGGCAGCATCACCGGCGTACGGCCCGTGACGGCGAGCGGCTCCCAGGAGGTGGAGAGCATCATCGCCTCGCCGCCCTCGCGGAAGAGATACCTCGTGCACATCACGCGCTCGCCCGGCTCGATGCCCAGCCGCTCGGCGACCGCGACACTGGCCTCGGACTGCTCGCTGCTGGACTCCCAGGTGCCGCGCCCCTCGCCGTCGGCCTGCTCCTGGCGGAACGGCGTGGCCCCGCCGGTCGGGCGGTACCCGGAGCGGGCGATGCGCCGGGGCACGGGCCGCTCGCGCACATACGTCCCCGAGCCGGAGCGGCCCTCGACCAGACCCTCCGCCATGAGCACCTTGCGGGCCTCCAGGGCGACGGTGTCCGAGACGCCGTACT
This sequence comes from Streptomyces afghaniensis 772, assembly GCA_000415505.1. Classification (GTDB taxonomy): domain Bacteria; phylum Actinomycetota; class Actinomycetes; order Streptomycetales; family Streptomycetaceae; genus Streptomyces; species Streptomyces afghaniensis. The sequence goes on along the minus strand of KE354490.1, from coordinate 19,250 downwards.
CCTGGCGGATCCTGGCCTGGGAGGGGAGTCGGGTGTGCGGTGGCAGCTGACCGTCGACGATCTTCTTGCGGAGATCACCCGCGACGCGCAGGTACGCCGGCTGCTCACCGAATGTCACTGGCCGCTCCCATCAGGTTGTACAGACAGCAACAGCCTGGCAACCGTAGGTTGTGCCATGCAAGCAAAGGCCAGAGAATCACTCGATGTGATGACATGGGGGCCCCGAGGGCTTTACGCAGGCACTTTCTCCCCGCTATAGCCGCCGTCACACCTGGGCTTCGGAGCCACCGCCCTCGTCGTCGCCCGGGGAAGGCGGCGCCGTCGCGAGGCCGAGCGCCTTGCGCGCGGTGACGGTCGACGGGCCGTCGACGTACTCGTAGGCCTTGTCGTAGTGCGCGTGGTACGAGTCCACGTCGTCCGCCTCGCTCGCCTTCGCCCACTCCTCCCGGGCGTCCTCCAGGTCCTTCACCAGGCCGGCGACGGGCTGCCGGGCTCTGGTCGGCCAGGAGTGCCCGCGCAGTGCCTCGATCTGCTCGCCGAGCACGTCGTGCACCTGGGTGGCCCAGGCCCGGTGGCCGGCGAGGTCGTCCACGGGGGTGTCCTCGGGCTCCTCGTACAGCGCCGCGTCGACGGCGTTGGCCGCCGACAGGAAGACGACCTGGTCGGTGTCGAGCGTGGTGGGGTCGCCGCGCAGGGAGCCGGTCAGTCCGGCCTTCGCGTCGGTGTTGCCGAAGACGCAGGTGATCGCGCGGTCGCCGTAACGCCAGCTGTCCCGGGACGGCATGAGGTAGTACACGTCGACGTCGGCCGGCATCGCCCAGGAGTCCATGGCGTACTGGTCCTGGAGCGCGTAGCACCTCTCGTCGGCGATGTCGGTGATCTCGGCGTCGCCCGGGAAGGCGCCGCCCGGCAGTGTCACGACCGCGAACACCTCGCCGTCGTGCCCGCCTTCACAGGACACCGGGTCGATGTCGTAGGTGTCGCCCTCCAGACCGCCGGGCGCGTCGAAGCAGTCGCCCTTCTCCAGCGACAGGCTCTCGTTGCCCCGCGCGCCGTCCTTGAACCCCTCCCAGGCCTCGGACAGCACACCCGTGGACAGCGTCACCGCCCACAGCGCGATCCCGACGGACGACAGCACGGCCCCGGCGATCGCCAGCCCCCGGCCGCTCTGGCCGTTCCGCCTGATCTGCCGCAGCGCGATCAGCCCCAGCACGAGCCCCGCGGCGGGCAGGAAGCAGAGCACACCGAGCACGAGCGCGGCGACGGCGAGCGCGTTGACGGAGACCGGCGCGCCGTACGGGCGGCCGGTGGGGCCGTAGGGGCCATGGGGTCCATGGGGGCTGTAGCCCTGCGCTCCCTGGGGCCAGTTCGCAGGCGGCGGGCCGTACGGGTCCCGGGGCTGCTGGTTCCCGGGGGGCGGGGGTATCGACACGGGTACGGTGCTCCTGGCTGAGGCGGCGGAGAGAGCGGCCGTGCGGAAACCGACGTACGGCTGTGCGCATCGTATGCGGCGGGGCGACGGGGGCGGAATGCAGACGATCGCGACCTCGACACGGGCGCCGAACCGCCTGACCGGACCGTGGAACTGCGGGAGGAGTGGTCGGCTCAGCTTCCGGTGGCGGCGCACGGGGTGCTCACGGGCGAACCGGAGGCGGACGGGCGGAACCTGGACGCGTGGGCCGGGCGGCGGACGGCCGGGCGATCGAGCGTGTGCGGCGGCGCTGCGGCCGGACACAGCCCTGGTGCCGGCGAGTGCGCTGGTGCTGCGGGCGGACTGGGAGGTGCCGTTCGAGGGGCGTCCACCGCGAGACGAGCCTCGTCCTCGGGGCGGGCTGGGTCGTCGGCCCGAAGCCCTTCCCGGAGGACGAGGACGCCTACGTACGGGGCACGTCAGGAGACTGACGGCCGGTCACGAGCGAGGTCAGAACTGGAGCGCCCAGGCGTCGATCCGCCCGGTGTCGAAGCGGGCGTTGTCGCTCACGCGCAGCTTCCACGTGCCGTTCGCTGCCTCCGAGGAGGCGTTCACGGTGTACGTGGTGTCGATGTTGTCCGCACTGCCGCCGCTGCCGTAGCCCTTCAGCGTGTACGCCGATCCGTCGGGGGCGATCAGCTGGACCTGGAGGTCTCCGATGTAGGTGTGGACGATGTGGACCTCGACGGCCAGGGCCGAGGGCGCGTTGCCGGAGACGCCGGAGACGGTCACCGGCGACTCGGCGGTGGCGTTGTCGGCGATGGCCTGGTCGGCGGTGTTCTCGAAGCGCGGGCCGGGCGGGGTGGTCGTGCCGCCGCCGACGTTGAGGAGCCGGTTGGGCGAGCCGGTGCCGGGGCTGGTGACGACGCCGGTGGTGGCGGCGGCCGTCAGCGCGGAGGAGACCTGCGCGGGCGTGGCCGTGGGGTTGTCGGCCAGGTGCAGGGCGGCGGCTCCGGCGACGTGCGGGCTCGCCATCGACGTACCGGAGATGGTGTTGGTCGCGGAGTCGCTCGTGTTCCACGACGAGGTGATGGACGAGCCGGGCGCGAACAGGTCCAGGACCGAACCGTAGTTGGAGTAGCTCGCCTTGGCATCGCTGGACGTCGTGGCGCCGACCGTGACGGCCTCGGTGACGCGGGCCGGGGACCGGGTGGAGGCGTTGGTGGACTCGTTGCCTGCCGCGACGACGAAGGTGACGCCGGAGGTGACGGCGTTGCGTACGGCCGTGTCGATGGCGGTGTCGCCGGGGCCGCCGAGGGACATGTTGGCGACGGCCGGCTTGACCGCGTTCCGCGCGACCCAGTCGATGCCCGCGACGACCTGGGCAGTGGTGCCCTGGCCGGAGTTGTTGAGCACCCGGACGCCGACGACCTTGGCCTTCTTGGCGACGCCATAGGCACCGCCGGCGACCGTGCCGGCGACGTGCGTGCCGTGGCCGTGGCCGTCCTGGGCGGTGTTGTCGTTGTCGACGGCGTCGTAGCCGTAGGAGGCGCGGCCGCCGAAGTCGCTGTGCGTGATGCGGACGCCGGTGTCGATGACGTACGCCGTGACGCCCTCCCCGGCCGAGTCGGGGTAGGTGTAGGAGCTGTTCAGCGGGAGGTTCTTCTGGTCGATGCGGTCCAGGCCCCAGGACGGCGGGCTGGGCTGCGTCCCGGTGATGCGGAACGTCCTGTTCTGGACGACGGAGGCGACGGCCGGGTCGGCGGCGAGGCGTTTCGCCTCGGACTCGGAGGCCTCGACCTCGTAGCCGTTCAGGGCCTTGGTGTAGGTGCGCTCGATGTCGGCGCCGTACTTGTGCGCGAGGGCCCGGCCCGCGGCGGAACCGGCCTTCTGCGTCTTCAGGGTGACGACGTAGCTGTCGGCGACGGCGTTCGCCGCGCCCTCGTACTGGATGCGCCCTTCGGACGCGGCCGGGGCCGCGCCGGCGGGGAGGGCGGAGACGAGGCCCGCGACGAGCGCCGCGGTGGCCGTCGCGCCGAGCGCGGCCAGTCTTCGCCGGGTGGGTCCCTGGGGAGTACGCATCACTGCCATCTGAGGGGTCCTCCTCAATCGGTGGTGCGCTGTGGGGTGTGTGCACGCCCGTCGGAGCCACCCTGGAGTCATGGCCGTAGGTCATGGTCATGTCAATCTTGGAGGACTCCTGTGCGTCAGCCGAAAGATTGAGGCCTCCACAGGAATTGCACAAGGGCCCTGCACGCGGAGTCCTACCGCTGCCACCACCACAGCAGCGCGCTGACGGCGCCGGAGCCCAGCGCGGCCGCCGCGCCGCGCACCGCGCTGAACATGACGGCACGGCGGAGGCGACGCCAGTCGCGGGCGCGCGAGCGGGTGCGCGTGGGGGTGCGGTCGGCGTCCATCTGCTGCTCCTGCCGTCGTGCTCCGGGGGGCGTACGCGCACCAGTTCACGCTCGGTGGGGTGACAACTCCCAGCCAACTCGGAACAGTTCGGAATCCGACTGCGTACCCTGAAGGTCGACGCGGCCTTTCGGATTTCCGAACCGGAAAGCCGACCGTGCCGAGGAGGTGGAGTGGCGTCGCTCGTGCTCGAGGAGCTCGACCGGTTACGCAGGCGGGCCGAGGCACGTCTCGCCGACCGTGAACTCCGCCTCGTACGGAGCAGGCTGGCCGAGAAGTCCGGCGTTTCGGTCAAGACGATCAGCGACTGGTTCAACCACAAGCACGCGCCGCGGAACCTCGACCACCTGCTCGCGGTGGCCCGGATCCTGGCCCGCTGGGCCGAGCTGCCTCCCCCGGTGCCACGCCAGTGGTCCGCACTGATGGCGGCCGACCGCGCGCCCGAGGCGCCATCGCAGGAGAGGACGCCGCCGTCGCCGCCGGCGGTTCCCGGCGTCGGCGACCTCGGCCCCGATCCGCTGCCGGGCCCCGGGGGCCGGGCCGCTCCCGGGCGGCCCGTCGGCGAACTCGCCGACCCGTTCTCGCTGGAGGTCCACCGGGCGATCGAAGTCCCCCCGGCCGCCGGGCCGTGGGACAACGGCAGGAGCGAGACGCTGCCCCTCCTCCCGGCCTACGTCGAACGCGTACACGACACCCGGTTGCGTGAGGTGGTCCAGCAGGCCGCCGACGGCGTCAGCGGCATGGTCGTACTGGTCGGCGGCTCCTCCTGCGGCAAGACCCGGGCCTGCTGGGAGGCCGTGCAGGAACTCCCGGCCGGCTGGCGGCTGTGGCACCCGATCGCTCCCGACCGCCCGCAGGCGGTGCTGGCGGACCTGGCCGCGGTGGCTCCGCGGACGGTGGTGTGGCTCAACGAGATGCAGCACTACCTGCTGACGCCCACCGACTCCGTCGGCGAGCGCGTCGCCGCCGGACTGCGTGACCTGCTCGCCGAGCCGGACCGGGCCCCGGTGCTCGTCCTCGGCACGATGTGGCCCGAGTACTGGGCCACCCTCACCGGCACGCCCCAGCCCGGCCTCGCCGATGCCCATCCGCAGGCTCGGGTCCTGCTCAGCGGCGCCGTCGTACCCGTGCCGGACACCTTCAACGGCCCGGCTCTCAAGGCGCTGCGGGTCGCCGCCGGCGGCGACCCCAGGCTGGCCCGGGCCGTCGCCGAGGCCGATCAGGGGCAGATCACCCAGTACCTGGCGGGCGCGCCCTCCCTGCTCGACCGCTACCGGGCCGCCCCCACCGCGGCGCGGGCGCTGATCGAGACGGCGATGGACGCGCGGCGGCTCGGGCACGCCCGGGCGCTCCCGCACGCACTGCTGGAGGCCGCCGCCCCGGGCTACCTCACGGACGGCCAGTGGGACACGCTCGGCGAGGACTGGCTGGAGCAGGCGCTGGCCTACACGGCCGCGCCCTGCCATGGCGCCCGCGGTCCCCTCACCCGGATGCGGCCCCGGCCCGGCGACCCGTATCCGGCCCAGCCGCACTACGTCCTCGCCGACTACCTGGAACAGGAGGGCCGCACCAACCGCCGGACCGCCGGCGTGCCCCCGCAACTGTGGAACGCGCTCGTCGACCACGCCGCCGTCGGCAGCCACGTCGACATCGCGCGCTCGGCGGGGCTGCGCGGTCTCAAACGGCTCGCGGTCCGCGCCTACTCCGTGGCCGCCGCGCACGGCGACACGTTCGCGCTGCTCCAGGCCGCGAAGGTACTGCGCGAGGCGGACCGGACCGACGAGGCGATCACCTGGTATCAGCGGGCGGCCGAGGCCGGCGACTCGTTCGCGCTGCGGCAGACGACCGCCCTGCTGCGTGAGGCGGGCCGCACCGACGAGGCGATCGGCTGGTACCGGCGGGCGGCCGAGACCGGCGACAGCGAAGCCCTCCAGCAGACGCTCGGGCTGCTGCGCGAGGCGGGCCGCACCGAGGACGCGATGGGCTGGCTGCTCCGCCGCGCCGAGGCCGGTGACGTCAACGCCATGCGCAGACTCGCCTACGAGTTGCAGAGCGAGGGGCACCCTCAGGACGCGCTGCCCTGGTACCGGCGGGCGGCCGAGGCCGGTGACATCGACGCCATGCGCAGGGCGGCCGGCCTCCTGCGCGAGGCGGGTGCCCCGGACGAGGCACTGGCCTGGTACCGGCGGGCCGCCGAGACGGGCGACACCTACGCGTTGCAGCAGACGGTCGGCCTGCTGCGGGAGGCGGGGCGCACCGAGGAGGCCGTCCGCTGGCTGAGCGCCCGCGCCAAGACCGACGACGCCTTCGCCTTCCAGCAGATGGTCGATCTGCTGTGGACGGCGGGCCGCACCGACGACGCTCTCGACGCCCTGCGCGCCCGGGCCCGGTCCGGGCACATCTCGGCACTGCTGCGGGCGGTGTCGCTGCTGCGGGAGGCCGGACGTGCCGACGAGGCGGTGGAATGGCTGACGGCACAGGTCGAGACGGGGGACGCGGGCCTGCGCCGCCCCTTGGTGGATCTGCTGCTGGAGTCGGGGCGCGGCGAGGAGGCCATAACGTGGCTGCGCGGCTGGGCCGGGACCGGTGACACCAGTGCGCGGCGGCGGGCCGTGGACCTGCTGCTGGAGGCGGACCGCACCGAGGAGGCCGTCGCCTGGCTGCGGGAACGGGCCGAGGCCGGCGACGTGGACGCCCTGTGGCAGGCCGCCTCGCTGCTCCAGCAGGAAGGCCGCACCGACGAGGCGCTCACGTGGTACGCCCGTGCCGCCGACGCCGGGCACACGTCCGCGCTGCTCCAGGCCGGTGACGTCCTGCGGCGCACGGGCCGGGTCGCCCAGGCACTCGAGTGGTACCAGCGGGCGGTCGACGCCGGGGAGACGGACGGCGCCCAGCAGATCGTCGACCTGCTGCTGGAGGCGGACCGCACCGAGGAGGCCGTCGCCTGGCTGCGGGAGCGCGCCGAGGCCGGGGACACGGACGCCCTGGGACAGGCGGCTTCCCTGCTCCAGCAGGAGGGGCGCACCGACGAGGCGCTGGAGTGGTACGAACGCGCCGCCGAAGCGGGTGACGTGGACGCGCTCTGGCAGGGTGCCTTCCTCTCCCAGGAGGAGGGCCGTACGGACGAGGCGCTGACCTGGTACGGCCGCGCCGCGGAGGCGGGCGAGACCAGTGCGCTCAGCCAGGCCGCGAGCCTGTTGCAGGGAGCGGGCCGGATCGACGAGGCGCTGGAGTGGTACGAACGCGCGGCGCGGGCCGGCGACTCCGAGGCACTGTGGCAGGCGGCCTGTCTGCTGCAGGAGGCGGGCCGGCGTGACCAGGCCGTCGCCTGGTACCGGCGGGCGGCGGAGGCGGGTGACGTGGACGCGCTGTGGCAGACGGCGTTCCTGCTGCGTGAGGCCGGCCGCACCGACGAGGCGATCGACTGGCTCCAGGACCGTGCCGAGGCCGGATGCGAGTTCGTCCTGTGGCTGGCCGGCGACCTGCTGAGGGAGACCGGCCGTCCCGCCGAGGCCCTGGCCCGCTACCGGCGGGCGGCGGAGACGGGCGACACCTTCGCGCTGCGCTGGGCCGCGGAACTCTCCCAGGAAGCGGGCCGGACCGACGAGGCGCTGGAGTGGTACGAGCGCGCGGCCGAGGCCGGGGACATCAGCGCCCTGCGCCAGGGCGCCGAACTCCTCCAGCGGACCGGGCAGGTCGACGAGGCGCTCGCCTGGTGCCGGCGGGCCGGCGAGTCGGGGACGGTCTTCGCCCTCCACAGCGCGGTCGACCTGCTGCGCAGGGCGGGCCGGAAAGCGGCCGCGGACCAGCTCGCGCGCTACGGCTGGGAGCCGGGCGGGGACATCGCGCAACCGTGGGAGGCACGGCCGCCGGGGTGACCGCGACCGCGGTCGCCTCCTTTCGGGGCTGGCGTGCGCGACGTCAGTCGTCGAACCCCGTGGCCCGGGACCGCTTCTCCCATGCCAGGACCTCGTCGCGTACCTGGTCGAGATGGGCGAGGACCGCGCTGACGCCGTCGTCCCCGAGGGGCAGGCGCAGCGGCGTGGAATCGGCGTCGAGCGCGGCCAGGATGAGGGCGGCGGCCTTGGCCGGGTCGCCCGGCTGGGTGCCGTCGCCGCCGGCGACGAGGCCACGGGTCTCGCTCACCTTGCCGTACACGCCGCTGTCCGCACTGGCACCGGCCCGCCCGGTCGCGAACAGGCCCGTGCGGAACGCGCCCGGCTCGACGATCAGCACCTTGACGCCGAACTCCGCGACCTCGTCCGCGAGTCCCTCGGACATGCCCTCCAGGGCGAACTTCGTCGCGCTGTAGGCCGAGAAGCCCGCGAAGGACAGCTGCCCGCCCATGCTGCTCATCTGCACGATCGCGCCCGACCGCCGCTCTCGCATGTACGGCAGCACGGCCCGGGTGAGGGCGGCCGGGCCGAAGACATGCACCTCGAACAGCGCCCGCAGCTCCTCCTCGGTGGTCTCCTCGAAGGCACCGACATGTGTCCGGCCCGCGTTGTTGACCAGGACGTCGATCCGCCCGTGCCGCGCCACGACGTCCCGTACGGCGGCCTCGGCGGCGCCGGTGTCGGCGACGTCCAGGCGCAGGGCCTCCACCCGGTCGGGGTGGGCGGCGACCAGGTCGTCCAACGCCTCGGGGCGCCGGGCCGCGCCGACCACCACGTCGCCCGCGGCGAGGGCCGCCTCGGCGATCGCCCGCCCGAAGCCGCTGCTCGCACCCGTGATCAGCCACACCTTGTTCATGACAGCTCCCCGTCTCGTGTCGTCACGACCGCGTGTCGTCACGACCGCGTGTCGTCACGACCGCGTGTCGTCACGACCTCGTGTCGTTACGCCGACCACCCTCTCGCCCGGCCCGCTGCCCGGTCCAAGACTTTTGGTGATAACCAATGGCTATGACCCTCGACGTTCATGTGCGCGACCTGCGCTACTTCGTGGCGGTGGCCGAGGAACTGCACTTCACCCGAGCCGCCGAGCGCCTGTACGTGTCGCAGCCCGCGCTGAGCAAGCAGGTCCGGGCGCTGGAGCGGCAGTTGGGCATCGAGCTGTTCCGGCGCGACCGGCACGGCGTGGCCCTCACCGACGCCGGTACGGCACTGCTGCCGCACGCCCGGCGGGTGCTGGCGGACTGGGCGGAGGGGGCGGCCGCGGTGGAGGCGGCCAGGGCGGCGCAGCACAGCACGCTGGTCGTGGGCATGAGCACCAGCCCGGTCCGGGGCGGCCTGCTGCCCGCGATCCGCTCCCGCTTCACGGCCGCGCACCCGGAGGCCGTCATCCAGCTGCGGCAGGTCAACTGGGAGGACCCGAGCGCGGGCCTCGCCGACGGCGCCGCGGACGTGGCCTTCGTCTGGCTGCCGCTGCCCGGCCAGGAGCGCTACGACTGGACGGTCGTCGCCGAGGAACCGCTCATGGTCGCCCTCCCGGACACGCATCCCCTGTCCGACCGCACCGAGGTCGACTTCACGGACCTGCTCGACGAGCCGTTCCTCGCGCTGCCGAAGAGCACGGGTCCGCTGCGCGACTACTGGCTGGCCCTGGACGCCCGCGACGGCCGACCTCCCCGGATCGGCGCCGAGATCGCGAGCACGGAGGAGACGTACGAGGCTCTGACCGCCGGTCTCGGCGTGTGCCTCGTGGCCGCGGGCAACGTCCCCCTGCTCACTCTGGGCGGCGTGATCGCCCGCCCGGTACGCGGCCTCACACCCAGCCGTTACGTCCTGGCCTGGCGCCGGGAGGACGGACGACGTCCACTGGTCCGGGAGTACGCGGAGGCCTGCCGGCGGGTCACCGGGCGCTCATGAACATCTCGTTGCACACCACCCCCCAGCCCTCCGGGGCGCTGATACTGACCGGACGTTCGAAGGGCCAGGGGAAGCGGGGCGACGGTGGACTGGACAGTATGGGGCGGGCTGGCCGCCGGGCTGGTCATCGCGACCGTGACCGCCCCGGTCGGGGTGTCCGGCGCGGTGTTCCTGCTCCCGGTCCAGCTGAGCGTCCTCGGCGTGCCCAACCCGGCGGTCACCCCGACGAACCTGCTGTACAACGTGGTGGCCGGACCCGGAGCCCTGTGGCGCTACCGCCTCGACGGCGCGCTGCGCGGCGACCTCGCCCGGCGCCTGGTGCTGGGCACGCTGCCCGGCGTCGTCCTCGGCGCCACCGTCCGTGTCTTCGCCCTCCCCGGCCCGGGGGTCTTCCGGCTCCTGGCGGCCGCCCTGCTGCTGCCGCTCGGCCTGTGGCTGTTCCTGCGCGCCCTCGCCCCGGCACGCCACGGCCCGTCGCCCGCGGGTGAGTCGGCCCCGGGTGAGTCGGCCCCAGGTGAGTTGGCCCCGCACATGCTGACCGGCCTCGCGCTGGCGGTCGGCGTGGTCGGCGGCATCTACGGCATCGGCGGCGGCTCCCTGCTCGGCCCGATCCTCGTCGGACGCGGCCTGCCCGTCGCCCGCGTCGCCCCGGCCGCGCTCGCCGCCACGTTCGCCACGTCGCTCGTCGGCGCCGGCACCTACGCGCTGCTGTCGTTTTTCAGTTCGGGAGACGTCGCCCCCGACTGGTGGCTCGGCCTCGCCTGCGGCACGGGCGGCCTCATGGGCGGCTACCTCGGCGCCCGCCTCCAGCCCCGCCTGCCCGACCGAGCCCTACGCCTCCTGCTCGGCGCCCTCGCCACGGCCGTCGGCGCGCTGTACGCCGCCCAGACCCTGAACTGACAGCGTGACGTTCCGGACCCGTGGTTCCCCGATGACAGCCGGATCACCCGATGACGGCCGGATCAGTCGAGCTTCAGCGTCGGGTTGCGCTGGTCGAGCCACGTCGCCAGGTCGAGCGAGCGTTCCAGTACCGTCCGTTGCTGGAGGCTGATGGTGTCCTGGTCCGCCTTCATCGCCTCGCTCAGGCGGTCCCGGCTGCACAGTGTCAGCGCCGGGTGGTCGCCGTTGAGCAGGTCGGAGACCTGGGACCGGATCGCCGCGAGGTACTGCGGGTCGAAGGTACTGGGGTAGCCGCTCTTCTTGCGGTCGGCCACGGCCGGCGGCAACATGTCGCGCGTCGCTGCGCGCAGAAGGCTCTTCTCCCTGCCGTCGAACGCCTTCAGCGACCACGGGGTGTTGAACACGTACTGCACGAGACGGTGGTCGCAGAACGGGACACGTACCTCGAGCCCGGCCGCCATGCTCATCCGGTCCTTGCGGTCGAGCAGGGGCTGCATCTTCCGCGTCACGTTCAGATAGCAGACCTGGCGCATCCGCTTCTCCAGGCCGGTCTCGCCCTTCTTCAGCGGCACCTCCTTCAGGGCGCTGACGTAGTGATCCTGGACGTAGGTCCCCAGGTCGAGCCGGCGTGTCAGGTCGTCGTCCAGGAGGCCGCCCGCGTCGAAGAGGGAGCCCTTGCCCGCGAGCCAGGGGAAGGTGTCCGCGTAGCGGTACCTGTCTTCGTGGAACCACGGGTAGCCCCCGAACAACTCGTCCGCCGACTCCCCGGAGAGCGCCACCGTCGACTGCTCACGGACGGCCTTGAAGAGGAGGTACATCGAGTTGTCGCGGTCGCCGATCCCGTTGGGGAAGTCCCGTGCGCCGACGGCCGCCTGCCGTACCGCCGGGTCGGCCAGCGCGCCGGCGTGGAGCACGACGTCCCGGTGGTCGCTCCCTACGTGCTCGGCCACCGCGTGCGCGTACGGGGTGTCCCGGGTGGGGGCGAGGTCGATCGCCTTGAAGTTCTCCTCCTGGTTCGGGAAGTCCACGTTGAAGCTGCGCACCGTCTCCCCCCGCTCCCCGAGCTGCTGGGCCGCGAACGCGGTGATGACGGAGGAGTCGAGACCGCCGGAGAGAAGCGTGCAGCGGGGTACGTCCGCGACGAGCTGCCGGGAGATGATGTCGTCCAGCAGGTCCCTGACGTGCGCGACGGTGGCCTGCTGGTCGTCCGTGTGGTCGTCGGCCTCAAGGCGCCAGTAGGCGTACTCCCGCGAGCCGTTGGTGTCGGTCACGGCGACGTGGCCGGGGCGCAGCTCCCGCATCCCCTCCCAGATCGCGTGCCCCGGGGTCTTGGCGAAGGAGAACATCTCCCGCAGCCCGTCCAGGCCGACGACGGCGGAGCAGAGCGGGTTCGCCAGGATCGCCTTGGGCTCCGAGCCGAAGAGGATGCCGTCCTCGGTCTCGTAGTAGTAGAACGGCTTGACGCCCAGCCTGTCCCTGACCATGACGAGCTTCTCGGTGCGCGCATCCCAGATGGCGAAGGCGAACATGCCGTTCAGGTGCTCACCGATCGCCTCGCCCCACTCCACATAGCCCCGGAGCACGACCTCGGTGTCCGAGTCGGTGGTGAAACGGTGCCCGCGGCGCCGGAGTTCGTCGCGCAGTTCGGTGTAGTTGTAGGTCTCTCCTGAATAGACCATCACCACTTCGCCGTCTGCGGTATCCACCCTCATCGGTTGCGCCCCGCCGGCCAGGTCGATGACGGCGAGCCGCCGGTGGCCAAGGGCGGCGTGCCGGTCCGCCCACGTGCCTCGTGCGTCGGGACCGCGGCAGGCCATGGTCTCGGTCATGGCGTCGAGGACCTGCGACTGCTGCGTCAGATCCCGACGGTACGAAACCCAGCCGGCAATACCGCACATGGCGATGAACCCTTTCCTCGGAAATAGTTGCGTCGAGTGCAACCTCAGTAACCAGTGCCGCCCTTCGGTGTCATTCCACCTGGATCACATCCGCAGGGCAGATGGCCATGGCGTCCTGGACGGCGTCACGCAGATCGTCGGAGGGGCGGGGTCCAGAAGGATCACGATCCCGTCCTCGTCCTGGTCGAAAATCTCCGGCGCGACCAGGACGCACTGTCCTGCGCCGCAGCACTTCTCCGTGTCGACAGAAATCTTCATGGTTCTCCTCTTCGGGTCCCAGGTCAGTGGTTGCTCACCGGTCACCAGGTGACCGGGAGTTCATGGCAGCCGTAGACCAACATGTCGCGGCGGAACGGAACATCCTCGAATTCCACCGCCAGCCGCAGCTCCGGAAAGCGGGCCAGCAGCGTGTTCAGAGAAATCTCCAGCTCAGCACGTGCCAAGGACTGACCGAGGCACTGATGCACGCCGTACCCGAAGGCGATGTGGTGCTGGGCGTTCCGACGCCTGATGTCGAACGTGTCGCCGTCAGGGAACTGCTCGGGGTCTCGATTGGCGGAGGCGACGGCACACACGATTCCCTCACCCGCCTTGATGAGCTGGCCGCCCACTTCCACATCGGCTGTCGCGGCCCGCCGCGGCCCGCTGCGCGTGATGCTGTGGAAACGCAGCAGCTCCTCGACGGCTCCCGGCATCAGGGAGGGGTCCTCGCGCAGCTCGTCCGCTGCCCGCGGATTGCGGATCAGCGTCAGCGCGCCGAGCCCGATCATGTTCGCGGTGGTCTCGTGCCCGGCGATCAACAGCAGCGTGGCTGTCCCCGTCACCTCTTCCCGGGTCAACTGGCCTTCGCGCATCCGCTCATGGACCAGCTCGCTGAGGATGTCGTCGCCCGGGTTCCCCTCCTTGTCGGCGACCAGGTGGTCCAGGTAGGCGCGCAGTTCCTTACGGGCTGTGGTGCGCTCCTCTTCCGTGTTCACCCGGGAGAGCACAGTGGCAGTGATCGACTGGAAGAGGTCCCGGTCTTCGTACGGCACGCCGAGAAGCAGGCTGATGACCAGTGACGGAAGCGGGAGTGCCAGGGACCTCACCAGGTCCACGGACCCCTCGGGCCCCTCCTTGCCTTTCTGTTCCTCCAACCCATCGCACAGCTGGTCGGTGATCTGCTGGATGCGAGGGCGCAGCGCGGACACGCTCTTCACGGTGAAGGGGCGCGTCAGCATCCTGCGACGGCGACCGTGCTCAGGAGGGTCGGTGCGGATGAGACTGCTGCCTTCGCCTGCGGTCACCATTCCGCTGCGGGGAAATCCCGGAGCGTTTACGTCGGAACTGAACCGGGGGTCCGAAAGAGCGCCACGGATGTCCGCATAGCGCGTCAGCAGCCACGCCCAGCTCCCGTCGGGCAGCGAGACGCGACTGACCGGATGTTCAATACGAAGTCCCGCGTATTCCTGCGGCGGGGAGAAAGGACAGCCCGGCGGCGGCTCGGCGGGCAAGGGGGCGAGTGTCTGAGACTTGTCCATGTCAGTCCTTACGTCGTTGTTGTCCTGGCGGCAGCTAGCGATTGCCCCAGGAGATCAAGGAAGTTCCCATGGTCATTCCGCCACCGAATCCTGCGAGCAGGACCAGTTCTCCGGCCGCCAGCCGGCCCGAGCGGTGCGCGTGGTCCAGAGCGATGGGAATGGAAGCCGCCCCGGTGTTGCCGTGTCGGGCGACCGGCATGTGCAGGTGCGCATGGGGCAGGCCCAAGTGGCCCCATATGTCCCGGAGCATGGCTCCGTTGGCCTGATGCGGGATGAAGTGGCGGATCTCTTCGGGCGGTACGGACAGGTCCGTCAGCAGGTCGTGAACGGCACGCGGGAGTTCCCGTGTCACGTAGTCGCGGACCTCGCGCCCACGCATGCGGAAATAGTGCTCGCCACGGGCGAGGGTGTCGGTGGAGGAGGGTTGCCGGCTGCCGCCTGCCGTGATGCCGATGAGGTCGAGCAGTCGGCTGTCCGTTGCCACGCTGCCACCGAGGAGCCCGCCCGCCTCAGCGACCGGCCCGAGCACCACCGCTCCCGCCCCGTCCCCGAAGAGCGGAGCGGTCCGGCGATCCGATGGGTCGACGATGCGTGAGTACACGTCGCTGCCGATCACCAGCGCGCGGCCACCGTGCCGCCCGTCCTCCAGGGTCATGGAGGCCCCGGCCCGCAGTGCGACGACGAATCCCGCGCACACGGCGTTCACGTCGAAGGCGGCGGCACGGTCGGCGCCGAGCAGACGCTGAACGACAGCGGCAGTAGGGGGCTGGGGCTGGTCGGGTGTGGAAGTGGCGACGATGATCCAGCTCAGCTCGGCGGGACCGACCCCCGCGTTCTGAAGGGCTCGGCGGCCGGCTTCTGCCGCCAGGTCCGACGCCGCTTGGTCATCCTCCGCGTACCGGCGCTCAAGAATGCCCGTCTTGCGTTCGATCCACTCCGGGGTGACACCGGTCGAGGCCGCCATTTCCTGGTTCCCGACCATGCGCTTCGGCAGGAACGAACCCGTGCCCAGTATCCCGACACGCGCTGCGGTTGCCCGATACGTCACAATCCCATGTTTCCTTGCGGGTGCCCGGCGCCACACAGGGTGCGCTCAATTTCACTGGCGATGCCTTCCTGCTCGTCAACGAGATAGAAGTGACCTCCCGAGAAGACATCCAGCGTGAAAGATCCCTCCGTGTGATCACCCCAGTGGTGCAGTTCACTGACTTCCACCCGTGGATCCGAGAACCCCGTGAAGCCGCGGATGGGGCATTTCAGAACGGTGCCGGGCACGTATTCGTACGTCTCCGCAGCGTGATAATCGCTGCGAATCGCCGGGAGGAACATCTTGAGTATGTCCGCGTCGCCGAACATCTCCGAACCAGTGCCGTCGAGCGCCCGGATGTCCTCGGCTATCTCCTCGTCCGAGAGCCGGTGCAGCCCCTTGTCGACGTTGCGGTGGGGGGCAGGTCGTCCCGAGACGAAGAGGGCCTCGGGCTGTCGGCCGCTCGACTGCAACCTCAGCGCGACCTCGTATGCGAGCGTTGCGCCCATGCTGTGCCCGAACAAGGCGTAGGGGCCGTCGAGTCGCGGACCCACCGCCTCGACAACGCGGTCAGCCATCTCATGAATGTGCGGAATATTGGCTTCGGACCTGCGGTCCTGACGCCCCGGGTACTGCATGGACCACACGTCGATCTCTGGGGCCAGCCGCTGCGAGAACGGAAAGAAGAAGCTGGCGGATCCGCCTGAATGCGGGAAACAGAGCAGCTGGTATCGCGCCTCGGGTGACGGGTGAAACCTGCGCACCCAAGCAGTTTCTTTAACGGGGTTACCAACCACGCCGCATACTCCAAATCATCCTTCGCATTGAACGGGGCGATGCCTCACGTTTGCACATGATGCCCGGGGGATGCGACCGCAGCAATCCCCTACTTTCGCCGAGCCAGCCGGTAGGGGGGCAGGTGAACCGGTCGTCCACGATAGGGGATTTCCGTGAGAACCGAGCCCGCCTAATCTCTGGCGAGAAGGGCGTGCACTGCCCCACCTCGCACTCGCCCCCGGAGGAAACCACGTGAAGGAAATAGTCGATGCCATCGTCTCCACCGAGGCGACGTCCGACGACTACGCGGCGCTGCCACTCCCGGACAGCTATCGCGGCATCGCCGTCCGCAAGGCTGACACCGGAATGTTCGATGGGCTGGACTCGGGGGTGAAGGACCCACGCAAGTCCCTTCACCTCATGGAAGCTCCGGTGCCCGAGCTCGGCCCGGGCGAGGCGCTGGTCGCCGTCATGGCCTCCTCCGTGAACTACAACTCGGTGTGGACCTCGATCTTCGAGCCGCTGCCGACGTTCGGCTTCCTGGAGCGCTACGGCCGCACCAGCGAGCTGGCCAAGCGCCACGACCTGCCGTACCACATCATCGGCTCCGACCTCGCGGGCGTCGTCCTGCGCACCGGCCCCGGTGTCAACGCCTGGCACCCCGGCGACGAGGTCGTCGCGCACTGCCTGTCCGTGGAGCTGGAGTCCAGCGACGGCCACAACGACACGATGCTCGACCCCGAGCAGCGCATCTGGGGCTTCGAGACGAACTTTGGCGGCCTGGCCGAGATCGCGCTGGTCAAGTCCAACCAGCTGATGCCCAAGCCCGGCCACCTCAGCTGGGAGGAGGCCGCCGCCCCCGGTCTGGTCAACTCCACCGCCTACCGCCAGCTGGTCTCCCGCAACGGCGCCGGCATGAAGCAGGGCGACAACGTGCTCATCTGGGGCGCGAGCGGCGGACTCGGCTCGTACGCCACGCAGTTCGCGCTGGCCGGCGGCGCCAACCCGATCTGTGTCGTGTCGAGCGAGCAGAAGGCGGACATCTGCCGGGCGATGGGTGCCGAGGCGATCATCGACCGCAACGCCGAGGGCTACCAGTTCTGGAAGGACGAGCACACCCAGGACCCGAAGGAGTGGAAGCGCTTCGGCAAGCGCATCCGTGAACTCACCGGCGGGGAGGACGTCGACATCGTCTTCGAGCACCCGGGCCGCGAGACCTTCGGCGCCTCCGTCTACGTCACCCGCAAGGGCGGCACCATCGTCACCTGCGCCTCGACGTCCGGCTACACCCACGAGTACGACAACCGCTACCTGTGGATGTCGCTGAAGCGCATCATCGGCTCGCACTTCGCCAACTACCGCGAGGCGTGGGAGGCCAACCGCCTGATCGCCAAGGGCAAGATCCACCCGACGCTCTCGAAGGTCTACCCCCTCGAAGAGACCGGGCAGGCCGCCTACGACGTGCACCGCAACCTGCACCAGGGCAAGGTCGGCGTGCTGTGCCTGGCACCCGAGGAGGGCCTGGGCGTGCGCGACCACGACAAGCGCGCCCAGCACATCGACGCCATCAACCGCTTCCGGCCGTGAGCATCCGGGACGGAAGCCGATGACAACCAGAGGAATGGACGTGCAGGACACAGTGGAACCCGGCCGGGCCGTCGGAGTCGTGGGACTCGGGACGGTAGGCGAAGCGTTGTTGGGCATGGTCGCCGCCACCGGACGCCCGGTGGTCGGCGTCGACCACGACCCCGATGTCATCGCCCGGGTCGAACGACGCCTCAAGGGCCAAGACCTCGACGCGACCGGAGAGCCCGCCTCCTGCGCCCTGACCACCGACATCACCGCGCTGGCCCACGTCGGGGTCGTGGTGGAGGCGGTGACCGATGATCTGGCCGCCAAGCGCGACGTACTTCGCCGGCTGCGTCAGGTCTGCCCGCCCGATACGGCGTTCGTCACCACGGCCTCCTCGCTGCCTCTCTTCCCTCTCGCCACCGCATCGGGGTGTCCCGACCGGATCGCCGGCCTGCGGCTGCTGCGCCCGCCGGCGACCGGCAGGCGCGCCGAAGTCGTACGCACCTCACTGACCTCCGACGAAGCAGTCGAGGTGGCGGAACGCCTCGCGACAGCCATCGGCCTCGAAAGCGTCGTTCTCGGGCACCATGCGAGCGACTCCGCCGCTCGGCTCGTCCACCCGTACCTCAACCGCGCTGCCGCCATGGTCGCGGAGGGTTTCGCTTCCCCCCGCGACATCGATACCGCGATGCGGCTCGGTTGCGGACTGCCGTCCGGTCCGTTGGAGCTGATCGACGAGCTGGGCGTGGACGAGGTCCACAGCTGCCTGCAGTCGCACTGGAACCGCACCGGTGACGAAGCCTTCCGCCCGGTGCCGCTCCTGACCTCGATGCTTCGAAGGGGCACCCTGGGAAGGAAGACCGGCCAGGGCTTCCACGGTTACGACGAGCAAGGTCTGCCGAGCGAGCAGAGCCCGGTCGAGCAGGGCCGTGTGGATTCCCCGTCACCCGGCAGGCGCATACGTCACGTCGGCGTGTACGGCTCCGGCACGATGGCACGCGGTATCGCGGAGGTGTGCGCCACGTCCGGGCTCCGCGTCACGCTGGTGGCTCGTAGCACCGACAAGGCACAGAGCACCGCGATGGCCATCGAGGCATCGCTGGTCAAGGCGGTGCGTCGGGGCAGGATCACTCCGACCGGGAAGGAGGAGGCGGTCGCCGCGCTCGCCGCCGTCGACGACGTGTCGGCGCTCGCCGACTGCGACCTGGTCATCGAGGCCGTCGCGGAGGACCTCGACATCAAGCGCGGCGTGTTCGCGCAGCTCGGGGCGGTTCGCCGGCCCGGTGCGATCCTGGCCACCACTACCTCCAGCCTGTCCGTCGCGGCCTGTACCGCTCCGGCCGGCTGTCCCGGAGAGACGCTCGGCCTGCACTTCTTCAACCCCGCGCCCGTGATGAAGCTGGTGGAGCTGGTGCGGACGCCGGACACGGCCGACGACGTGATGGATGCGGGCCGCGCGTTCTGTGCCGGCCTCGGCAAGGTCTCGGTGACCTGCCCCGACCGAGCCGGCTTCATCGTCAATCGCCTGCTCTTCCCCTATCTCACGGACGCGGTGCGGTTGTTGGATGACCCCGCTGTCGACGTCGGGGCGCTCGACACCGCGGTGGAACGGGGATTCGGATACCCGATGGGACCGTTCACCCTGCTCGACGCCATCGGCCTGGACGTCTCCCTGGCGATCCTGGAACGTCTGCACGCCGAGTTTCCCGGGGCGGGCTGCGAACCCCCGGCCGTTCTCAGGGAGCTGGTGGGCGGGGGCTATCTCGGACGCAAGGCGGGCCGGGGACTGCGCAGGGCGTGAGGCACCGCTCAACTCCGGCAGAACTCCGCTGAGTTCAGTGCCACGGGGAGCTCTGCACGGCCCCGCACCCCCAGCTTCCGGTAGATGCGGGTCAGATGCTGCTCGACGGTGCTGGGGGT
>KE354489.1 GCA_000415505.1 Streptomyces afghaniensis 772 | reverse complement strand
CCTAACCCGGTGACGCTCGCACCGCTGAAGCCGACCCACCGCGGCGCCGGGCGGGACTGGGGCCAGATCGGTCGCGCCCTCTTTACGGTGATGAAATAGGGGGGTGGCGCACCCCCTAATCATCAACCCCCAATGAACTGGGGCTTCTTGCAACACGTCTGAGCATTGGCTAGCGTGCAAAGCCCTGTGGGGCCCTCGACGCTTTCAGCCGCTCTTCCCATTCCCGGATGGGAACTGCATGAGAAATGCCAAGACCTACAACGGATTTCTAGGCCCGGAACCCGACTGGCAGCAGTGAAGGGAAGATGGAACAGTGGACGTATGGGTTACCGGTCTGGGCGCAATGACGCCGCTCGGCGGAGATATGCCGAGCACGTGGGCCGCAATGCGAGACGGCGCCAACGGATCAGCTGCCTGGAGACGAATGG
>KE354488.1 GCA_000415505.1 Streptomyces afghaniensis 772 | reverse complement strand
CACGAAGTGGCGGGTGTAGCAGCGCTGGTAGATCTCCTTGAGGGTGGCGGGCGAGACACCGTCGCTGGCCAGGAGCTGCCGGTCGTTGAACGCCTCGCGCTGGGCGCGGTCGAGCGAGAAGAAGTGGTCGGAGAAGGAGGGCGTGAAGTAGTCGTTGGTGAACGGCGAGTCGTCGATGGGGAAGAAGTTGTCGCGCCGGGATATCCACGCCACATGGGCCGGGCGCTCCCCCTCCGGGCGGGAGATCAGGTCGAGGAAGGCCTCCGCGCCGGACTGGCCTCCGCCCACCACGCCGACCCGCCGCCCGCCGAGGCCGCCGGACCGCCGCACGAAGTCGCTGACGTGGAACTGCGACTCGCCCAGCAGGCCGCGGGCGTGCTCGGGCACCCAGGGCCGGCTGCCGATGCCGAGGGACACGTGGTCCGCGGTCAGGGTCCGCTTGCCGGTCCGGATCACGAAGACCCCGTCGAAGTCGACGGACAGGACCTCCTCACCGAAGGTGACGTTCTCGTTCTTGCGGCTCGCCCACTCCAGGTAGTTGCGGAACTCCCGGCGCGGCATGGCGTCGAACTGGGCGTTGACGAAGTGGTAGATCATGCCCTGGTCGTGCAGGTACGACAGGAACGAGAACTTGTTCGTCGGATCGGCCAGCGTCACCAGGTCCTTGAAGAGCGACACCTGGAGCGTGGCCCCGGCGATCTGCTGGTCGTCGTGCCATCCGAAGGTCTCCCGGCGCTCGACGAACAGGCTGGTCATCTCGGGACGGCCGTGCAGCAGGGAGGCGAGGCTCAGGTTGGCCGGGCCGACACCGATGCCCACACAGCCGAAGTGCGGGCCGTCCGGTCCGCGTCGAAGGGTGTCCACTGTGCCGATCTCCCGTGTCTTGGACGCCTGACGGACTGTGCGCGCGGTCCGGGCCGCGCTCGGGCCGGTCACCGGACCAGTACGTTGCCGTCGTTGGGGCGGTGCCGGCGGGAGCGCCGCAGGTCGGTCAGGACGAAGGTGCGCTGCAACCAGCGGTCACGCCCGTCGTAGCGCGGCCGGTAGCCGGTACGTCCGTGCAGTGTGACCCGGTTGTCCACGAGGGCCAGGTCCCCGGGCCGCAGCCGGAACTCCAGGGCCTGCGCGTGGCAGGCCGACTCCAGTTCGGCCATGGCGAGTTCGGCCTGTCCGCTGCGGGTGGTGGTGGCGGCGAAGTCGACCCTCAGGTCGGGGTCGAAGAGGTCGCCGACGAGTACGGCGTGCTCGGTGACGTGGTTGTTCCGCCCACCGAAGGAAGGCGGCGGCGCCGTGACGTAGTCGGCGCGGTAGAGCGCCTCCCGGTCCACCCAGCTCAGCATCGGCAGGATCTGCCGGATGCAGGAGGTGCGCAGTCCCGCGACTCCTTCGTGGTCGGACCGCAGGCACATGAGCAGGACGAAGTCGGGGCGGTGGGCGTGGAAGGCGTTCTCGGTGTGGAAGGTCAGTTCCACGGAGCCCGGATTGCCCTGCACCTCCTCCTTGCCCGGCACCGGCACCACGTTCTGCACGAGGGCGCCGTTCTTCTCCGGCCGGAAGGCGGCCGGGTCGCCGAGGCCGCCGGCGATCATCATCAGGACGGCGGCCGAGACGGACGGCTCCGACTGGACGGAGTCGAGCGTGGCGGGCGTGTCGGGCAGGAGGTCCTCGCCCACGGGCAGTCCGCGCAGTAACAGGACGCCCTGATCGCCGGAGTGGCGGCGGAACCGGCTCACGGCCTGCCGGAGTTCCGCCGGCAGATGGTGCCAGGCGTCGCCGGCCGCCGCGGTCCAGGCGGCGCCGTCCACCGGCCCCTCGACGGCCATGAGTTGTTCCGACGTCTCCCGCACGGCTTTGGTCACGGTGTCGTCGAAGGCGAGTACGTGGTCGTCGACCCTGCTGAGTGTGGCGGTGGACATCTCATCCCCCCTCGGGTGCGGATTCTGTCGGCTTGGTGGCAGCGGCGTGGGACGGGATCTCCTCGATGGCGGAGGTGCCCTTCGCGGGGGTCGGCTGGTAGCGCTCCCATTCCTCGCGCAGCACGATGCGTCCGTCGTCGAGCCGTTCGGGCGTGCTGACGCACCGTCCGACGGCGATCTCACCGCTGCGCAGGACCAGGGTGTAGCCCATGGTGATGGTGCCGTCGGCGTCGCACGTCCCGGCCAGGGCGCAGCGGCGGACCTCGCCCCCGGCGGCCTCCGCCCACACGAGGTCGCCGTCCTGGTGGTACGTGGCCACGGGTGCGGTGCCGTCAGGGCCCGCCTCGGTGTTGCGGAACGTTCTGCCGTTGTAGTCGATCACGCGTGGTCTCCTGTGTCGTGGGGGTCGGGGCGGGGTCGCCCGGGCCGGTGGCGACCGGATGGTCCAGTGGGTGCAGTCCGGTGGGGGCGGGAGGCACGCCGCCGAACCGGCTCGCCAGCGTGCGGGCGGTGAGCGGGGCGAACTTGAACGCGCCGCCGCCGCAGGCGCAGTGGGCGAGGACGGCTCCCGCGCCGAGGTCGGCGAGCAGGGTGCCGCCCGATGTGCCGTCGGTGACGTAGTGGCAGTCGCGGGTGCCGACGACCCACTCCGGCCGCAGGCCCGGGACCAGTTCGGTGAACCGGCTCGCCGGTTCCCCGGCGGGTGCCTGGTCCGGCTCGGGGACGTCCGGCCCGGCCACGACGCGGCACAGCGCGTCGGCGGACAGTTTCAGCGGGGTGCCGGCGACCGGCGGGACCAGCCAGGCTCCCCAGGGGATGCCGGAGACGGGCACGGCGGGGGTGCCGCGCCATCGCTCCCGCTCCCGGGGCGGCGGGTCGCAGTACACCATGGTCTGCCGGTGCACGGTCAGCCGCCCGGCGAGGACCGGCGGCAGCAGGGCCCGGGACCAGGCCCCGGCCGCCAGCAGCACCCGGTCGCCGCGCAGGGTCCGGCCGTCCTCGACCGTCACCGCCCGGGCCGCCGCGTCGACCGCCGTGACCGTGGTGTGCGGCAGCAGCCGGGCCCTGGGGTGGGCGCCGAGCCAGCGGACCGCCGCCCCGAGCACCCGGTCGGCGAGGAGCACTCCGGTGTCCTCCTCCAGGACGGCGCCCAGTCCGGCCGGGAAGGCCAAGTGGCGGTACGTTTCGGGAAGTTGCCGCGGTGCGAGCACCCGTGCCCGGAGTCCGGCCCGGGTCAGCCCGGCCGCCGCGGAGGCCGTCTCCCCCGCCGGCAGCGTGGTCAGTACGCCCGTGCGGTACAGGAAGCGGCCGTCCAGCAGTGACTCCAGCTCCCGCCACAGCCGGTGCGCGGTGACGGCCGCGCGGGTGGCGCCGGGATCGTGCGGGTGCAGGGCCCGCATCACCCGGTGCCGGTCGTGGGAGGAGGAGCCGGGGTGGGGCAGGGGGCCCCGTTCGAGGAGGGTGATGTGCTGCCCCGCCCGGACGCATTCCACCGCGGTGAGCAGTCCGACCACGCCGCCGCCCACCACCACCGTGTGCCGATCCCCTCCGGCCGGGCCCCCGTTCGTCCCCCGCACGGTGCTCACTCCCCCGGCGCTCACCGGCGCCTCCGAGGAACGGCACCGGGAAGGCGGTGACCTCGCCGGCGTCCGCCAGGGCCTCGTCCAGCGTGCCGTCCCAGCCGCCGGCCCGGCGGGCCTCCTCGGCGAGGTCGATGAGGATCGGCGAGGCGCCGGCGATCAGGACGCGCAGTTCCAGGAAGAGGTCGCCGAGGGCCTCGGCCCGTGCCGGGGCGGGCAGTTCGGCGAGCCGGGCCGTCGCCCTGCCCAGCCGGTCCAGCTGTGCCACCACGAGGTCGGCGGCCGTGGACGGGCTGTAGCCCTGGATCTCGTAGGCGTCGACGAACCGGTCCAGTACGGCACGGGCGCGCCGCCGGGCCGGGCCGGACACGGGCAGCGTGCCGGGGGTGTCGGCGGCGGCCGGGGCGAGGGCGCCGGCGATCCGGTTCCAGGGCCCGACGAGCCGGTCCCGCGTGACCTTCACCAGTGCGTCCCGGCTGAAGTTGGTCCGCTGGTGCTCCGGTCCGGTGAGCGCCAGATGGAACCGGAACGCGTCGCGGCTGACGAGGCCGAGCACTTCGTCGATGTAGACGACGTGGCCCCGCGTGGTGGAGAACTTGTCGTCCTCCAGTTCGTAGAACTCGTTGGAGACGATGTGGTCGGGCAGGGCGTACCGGCCGTCGTGGGCCATCAGCAGGGCCAGGTGGGTGAGGCCCCAGAAGTAGACGATGTCGGAGCCGATGAAGTAGATGATCTCCGGGTCGTGTTCGGGGCGCCAGAGCTCCTTGCCGGCGACGCGCGGGTCGGCCACCCGGCGGGCGGCGAAGTCCGTGCAGTACATCGCCGCCGGGATGCCCTCCACCCACGCGTTGAGCCGCTGCCCCTCGGTGCCCGGGAAGGGCGAGGGCAGCCCGTGGGCGACGGGGTAGGTGACCGGGAAGTCGGGCAGCGGCCGGGCCAGTGCCTCGCGGAGGAACTTCAGGGTGCGCGGCCGCAGACCCGACTCGCGCGTCTGGTAGAAGGACGCGAGCCGTTTGCGGTACTGCTCCATGGGCAGCACCAGCACCTGGTGCTCGCGTGTGGTGACGGGTGCGGCCGGGTCCAGGGTGGACCACGGGTCGATGAGTTCGTCGAAGTTGTTGGGGTGGCCGCACATCTCGCAGACGCCGCCGCGGCTCTCGGTGACGCAGACCGGGCAGTAGCCGCCGACCAGTCCCTCGAGCAGGACCTCACCGGTGCGCGCGTCGCAGGGGAAGGAGACGGTACGCAACTCCAGTTTGCCCGCGTCGTACAGGTCGGTGACGAAGCGCAGGGCGTTCGCCCGGTAGGCGTCGTCGTAGGGGGCGTAGCCGTCCACGGAGATGCCGGCGGCCCGGAGGGTCCGTCCGATCGCGGCGTGGTTGACGGCGGCCAGTTCCTCGGGGGTGGTGCCGCTGCGGCGTGCGCCGGCCATGACGTACGTCTGGCTGTCGTCCGTCCCGGTGGAGAAGACGACGGGACGGCCGCGGGCGCGCAGGTACCGGGCGTGGATGTCGGCCGACATGAACGGGCCGGCCAGGTGCCCGATGTGGAGGTCGCCGTTGGGGGTGGGTGAGGTGTCGATGATGACGGCGGGCCGGGAACCTCCCGGTGAGGTCCCTGCCATCGCTCAGGCCTCCCCGCGGTGCCGGGCGAGGAATCCCTCGGCGGTCTCGGGGGTCCACCAGGCCGTGTACATCTGGAAGTCCTCCGCCCCCTCGTTGTGCACCTGGTGATCCGTGTCCGGCGGGAAGTGGACGATGTCCCCCTCGCGGAAGGGCACACGCTCGCCCCTGGATTCGAGGACCGCCTCGCCGGACAGGGCGATGAAGATCTCGTAGTCGGGATGGGCGTGCCGGGTGGTCGAGGACCCCGGGTGGACCACGCACCAGGCGCCTTTGAAAGGGGCGTTGAGGGCGGACCAGGGGAGCAGTGGCTGCGAGAAGCCGTTCTCCGGCCCCAGCGTGCCGCGGTCGAGGCTGCGCATTTCCATGGTGGCCACCAATCTCGGTGTCGGTGTGGGCGTCGCGGTGTGTCGGGGGTGGGCGTGCCGCGGCCGTACGGCCCCGGACGATCGGGGGGCAGCCCGGGACCGGCTGCGGGAGTACGCCGGAGCCGTGGAATGGCAGCCGGGCGGGCACGGGCTGCGGGCGGGGCCGTACGGCGGTGGCCGGACCGCCGCGGGCGGTGTGCCGCGGCCGGGGTGCTCAGAGGCGGGCGGCGATCTCCCGCATCCGGCGGTGGGCTCCGCCGTACCCGGGTCTGTCCGGGAGCAGGGCCTTGGGCACCTTGGTGGCGACGGTGTAGTCGGTGTCGACGACGTTCGCCAGCGGGGTGCGGGAGATCTGGGAGAGCAACTGGTAGGCGTCGAGCCGGTCGAGGCCGTGGAGTTCGCTCAGCCAGTTCACCATCTGCACCTGCGAGACGCGCCAGGCGTCCTCCAGGGGCCGGGCGCTCCCGAGGGTGATGAGGTACTCGTCGTTCTCGATGCGCGGCCAGGCGGGCGCGGCGCCCTTGATCAGGTCGACGACGAGGGTCACGTTCATGGCGCCCTCGACGGCGGTGCCGCACGACTCGCCCTCGCCCTGCCGGTAGTGACC
The DNA here is from genome assembly GCA_000415505.1 of Streptomyces afghaniensis 772. GTDB lineage: Bacteria > Actinomycetota > Actinomycetes > Streptomycetales > Streptomycetaceae > Streptomyces > Streptomyces afghaniensis. The sequence goes on along the minus strand of KE354488.1, from coordinate 29,527 downwards.
GTCGCCGACGGAGAACAGCGCGCCGTCGACGTTGACCCCGAGGTAGCAGGTGGCACCGGCCCGCATCTCGGGGGTGTCGAGGTTGCCGCCGTGGGCGCCGGCCGCCAGCGAGGAGCGCACCTCCGCGCCCTGCGGGGCCACGCCCACCGTGCCGAGCATCGGGGCCAGGGGCAGGTCGACCGCGAACTCACCGGCCGCCGCCTCGAAGCGAATCGTTTCGGCCTTCGGGTCGACCTGGTAGATCCAGGTCCGTTCCGGAAGCGGGTCCTGCAAAGTGGCGGTGCGATCGGTGGAGGTGAGCCCGCCGAATCCGGCGACGAGGGTGGAGACGCCCCAGTCACGGGCCGGGGTCAGTCCGGCGATGTGCAGGACCAGGGTGTCGCCGGGTTCCGCCCCTTCGACGTGAAAAGGGCCGGTCTGCGGATTGAATCTGCCGTGCCGGATTCTCTCGCCGGGCAGGTGCGAATTCTTGTGGAGCAGACCGCTGAAGGCGTCCTCGGTCCACAGTCTCAGCGTCGTTCCCGGACGTAATCGGGAAATCGCTTTCACTCCGCCGAACGTCCAGCTGAGCTGAGCGGGCGACGGCACGAATTCGAAGGTGTCCATGTACGTCTCCCCTCGGGAGGCGGTCCGTACATCTCCAGGCGCAGCAAGGCTACCTTCGTCGAATTCGCAGTCAAGAGTGTTTCCCGTGAACACTGCTGACAGGTTCGGTGCGCATATGAAACAGGCCATTGCGCAACGGGGCGAAGGGGATCTGTTCCAGCCGGTCAGAAAACACTCTCCCAGCGGCCCGGCTGCGGAGCGGGGGCGGGACGGGGTCCGGGGTGCGGCCGGAAATGGAGGCCGTGGACAAAGCCCGTCGTCTCGGACGTGACGGTGAGGGACAGCTCGTCGGCGCGCTCGATCCTGGTGCGCGCGCCGAACGACATGGCGAACAGCTGCGACAGGCCGCCCTGCCAGCTGCGGACGGCCTCGGTGTGCTCGCGGGAGCCGTGGCCGAAGTACGACGCCAGCCGCTCGCAGTGCCGGGACGCCGCGCCGATCGTGTCGGCCGCTTCCCTGGTCACGGACAGCTCGTGGACGGGCGGCCGGTGGTCCCCGCGGGGGCGGGGCGCCACGGTCACCTCGGGATCCGGGTAGCGGGCGGGCATCACCCGGTGCAGCTCGAGCGCGGCGTGCACCCCGGCCCCGAACGCCTCGGCCCGGGCGAGGCAGGTCTCTGCGATCGCGAGCCACTGCGTCTCCGGTATCGCGAACCGCGCGCGGGGCGGATCCGCGCGGCCGGGGTCCGCCTCCGCGGTGGCCACCGCCCCGGGGGCGAGTGCGGTGTACAGGGCCCGTGCGGTGGCCGGCACCAGGTCCATGACACTGCCCACCGCGTCGACGGCGGCCGTGATCGCCGCCATCTCGACGTCCGTCAGGGCCCGGTGCACACGCTCCGCCGTACCGGTCATCCGGGGCGACCTCCTTCGTCCGGTCTGCTCGGGCACAACACCTCGCTGGAGGGGGGTGAGAGGCGGGCGGGATGGCGCGGTACAGGGCGGGCCGGCGACGAAGGGCGAACGCCCGGGCCCGCACCGGGCGGGCCGTCCGGCCACCGGCGGTGGAGCAACGGGGCGTCCACGGTGGGGCCGCGTGGCCGCCGAGGGTGCAGAGACGAGACCGTCGGGATGAAGCCGGGCCGCAGAGGTTCGACGACGAGGCCCCCGGAGCCGAGCCACACCGCAACAGGTCGACGACGAGGCCCCGGAGCCGAGCCACACCGCAGGGGTGGAGCCGTGAGCCCCGGAGGTGGAGCAGCCATGCCGCCACGGGTTCGGTTGCGAGGATGCTGTGGGGGCGGCAGCCGGGTCGGCAGGGCCGTGCCGGGCACCGGCGGGTCGAGGGCAGGGGCACGGCGGGTCGAACGGGGGTCGCAGGGGCGGCATCGAGCGGTCCGGCCCCGGAGGGGACCGGGCCGCGCCGGACCGCCGTACTCCCCGCGCGTCACCAACACCCGGCAGGTGTGGTGCGCGGGGAGGCACGGCCTCGCCGTTCCGTCAGCCGATGGCCTGGTACGCGAGGACGCCGCCGAAGAAGATGACGCCCACGCCTGCCAGGAGGTCCACTCCCTGGAGCATGCGGGCGGTGAACCAGCGGCGGAACAGCACGGCCCCGATGCTGAGGGTGGTGAACCACAGCAGCGTGCCGGAGCCGACGCCGACCAGCATGGCGAGCGAGTCCGCGAGCGTGTCCGTGACGTTCGCCGCCGTGGCGGCGGCGAAGGCCGCCGCCCAGTAGCCGATCGTCGCCGGGTTGGCCGCCGTCGCCGTGAGAGCCGTACGGAAGGCCTCCCACGGCTGCACCGTCTCGCCCTCGGTGTCGACGACCGCGCTCCTCGCCCGGAAGGCCGAACGCACCGAGCGGAAACCCAGATACGCCATGACCACGGCACCGGCGAGCCCGAGCGCGGTCCGCAGCACGGAGATGTCCAGCAGCTTGCCGACACCCGCGAGGCCGAGGCCGGCGTACAGCACGTCGATGGCCGCCGCGCCGAGGCCGATGGCGAATCCGCAGAGAAAGCCGTTGCGCAGAACACTGCGCACACACAGCAGTCCGATGGGACCGAGCGGCAGGGCGACGAGGAAACCGAGTCCGAGACCCGCACTCCAGGCCGGGATCACGCTCACCGTCTGCTCCCCTGCTGCACCACGCCGTTCACCCCGGTCCCCGATAAACGGGTTTGCGCCAATTCCCCCGCCTCCTTGCGGCACACCCGTCGGTCAGGTCATTCGACGAGTTCGGATATGCCGAAGCGTACCTCACCGGGTTCCGCGGGACTCAGGTCCTCCGGCGCGTAGAACATCTCGTAGACATTCGTGGACAGCAGTTGGCCGGCCCGGGTCAACGAATACACGTCGTCCCCCTGCTTTTCCAGCCAGCCCTTGTCGAGAAGCTGTTCCAGTTCGCTGCCGAAGACGTCCTCCATCGTGACTCCGAAGCGGTTCTCGAAGTCGTGACGGTAGATCTCGCACATTTTCAGGCCACGGATCATGACCCGGCGCATCTCCTGTTCCTTGGTGAGATACGTGGCGAAATCGAGCGGGACCTTTCCTTCCTCCACCAGCTCGTAGTACTGCTTGAGCGGCTTGACGTTCACGAACAGCCGGTCGTGGATCACGCTCTTGGACGACACGCCGAAGCCGATCATCGGCCAGGTGCGCCAGTAGTACTCCAGGAACCGCGAGTAGTCCTCGCAGCGGTCGGGGTGGTAGTAGCCCGTCGAGCTGCGGCGCTTGAACCCCGCCGCCTCCAGCGCGTCGATGGCGTACTCGTACATGCGCTCTTCGTCCTCGGGCGTCGGCAGCGCCATCTTCCCGGACTTGATCAGGGAGTGGAACGCGGTCTTGGGCCAGATCTCCAGGCCGTAGGCGGTGATGCAGGCGGGTTCCAGCTCGATCGCCCGGTCCACGCTGTGCTTCCAGTCGTCCAGGGACTGGTCGGGCAGCGGGAAGATCAGGTCGATGTTGGTGTGGGTGAAACCGCCGTCGACGATGGTCCGGTAGGCCCGCTCGGCGGTGGCCAGGTCGTGCGAGCGGTTGCAGATCTGCAGCAGGCGGTCGTCGAACGCCTGGATGCCCAGGTTGAGCCGGTTGAAGCCGGACTCGCGCATGCGCGCGATCTTGGCCCCGTCCACCGTCGACGGGTCGAACTCCAGGGCGATCTCCGCCCCTTCGTTGAACTCGAAGGACTCGCGGCACACGTCGAGCAGCCGGGCCGTCTGGTCGCCGGTGAGGATGCCGGGCGTGCCGCCGCCGAAGTAGACGGCGTCCACGCGGAAGGCGGGGAACACCCGGTTCGCGGCGAAGGCGCGGATCTCCTTCTCCAGGGCGTCGACGTACTGCGCGAAGTGCTGCTCGTTCTTGTTGATGTAGACGGTGTAGTCGCAGAACCCGCACTTGGTGATGCAGAACGGCACGTGCAGGTAGAGCACGGCGTTCTCGGGCCGGAAGTACTCCTCGTAGTCCGGTTTACGGTACTTGAAGGGGTAGGTGTGGATGTTGCGGCGAACGATCTTCTCGGCCATCTGGCTGCTGCTCCTTGTCAGGCTCGCCGTGCGGCGGCGGAGGGGCGACCGGGCGGTGCGGGGACCGTCAGCAGAGCACCCGGAAGGGCTCGTAGCCGGTGGGCTGTTCCAGGGCGGGCCGCTCGTTGGGGACCACGGGGCGGCCGCAGGAGACGAACAGGTCGTCGTACCGGTCCCGGGAGCGTGCCCGGTAGTCGGCCGTGGACCTGGCCAGCATCTTGATGACCTCCTCGGCCAGCATCAGCTGGTACTGGCACGACTCGTCGTTGAGGACGTTGACGTCCCCCGAGGCCACGTGGTTCTCCTGCCGGCAGCCGCCACCGCACAGGTAGCGGGCCCAGCACCCCCCGCACACGGGGTGCTCGTCGACGGTGCGCCGCCACTCGGGGTGCTCCCGGGTGATCCCCTCGGAGCCGGTGCCGACGTCGAAGCTCTCGTCGCCGACGAGGCGGTGGCAGGGGCTGATGCTGCCGTCGGGTGAGTGCGTGTAGTACGTCCGGCCGCCGGAGCAGAAGGCCAGGGCGGTGGCTCCCTCGGTGACCATCTGCACGGTCCGCTCGTACTCCAGCACGCCCTTGAAGCGGTTGCCGGGTGCGAAGAGGGACGGGTAGTGGAGGAGGAAGTCCTTGAACTGCTCGACGATGCCGGGCTGGAGGAAGTGGTTGATGTACTGGATGCCCTGCGGCTCGGAGAGCTTGCGGTCGCCGAGGGTGAGGGCGATGGGGACCTTCGTGTCCTTCTCCACCGGGTACACGCCCGGGTAGATCTGGAAGTAGTCGAACAGGTCCAGCTGCCACAGGTCGTGCACGCTGTCCTTGAGGCTGGGCTCGCCGGTGGCGATCGTCATCCGCGCCACCAGCGTGATGTCGTCGCCGCACGCCTCCCGCAGCCGCCAGAGGTTGCGCATGATCCGGTCGTAGGATCCCATGCCGTTCTTGGAGGGCCGGTTGGCGTCCTGGACCTCGCGACCGCCGTCGATGGAGACCGAGACGATGAAGCGGTACTCGCGGAACAGCTCCTCGATGCCCTTCGGCATCAGCGTGAGGTTGGTGGAGATGCGGTGCACGAACTCGGTGCCGTCCCGCCGGGAGACGCTCCGGGCGCGCTCGCAGATCTTCTGGATCACGGCGAAGTTCGCCAGCGGCTCGCCGCCGAAGAACTCGAAGCGGACGCGCTGTCCGGGCACGGCGTTGCTCTCGATGAAGTCGAAGATCCAGGCGATCGAGTGCTCGCCCATGGCCTCGGTGATCCGGCCGTAGTCCCCGCCTTCCGCGAAGCAGTAGGTGCAGGCGAGGTTGCAGACGTTGGTGAGGTTGACGTTGACCGCGAAGTCGGCCCCGTCGGAGAGCGAACTCTCCCGCAGCCGGGAGCGGTTGACGCCCTCGTCGGCGCCCACGGCCTGCCGCATGCGCTCCCAGGCCTGCCGCTCTGGGGGCAACAGGCTGTCCACGCCGGACTCCAGGCGCTCGGCGGTGCCGGCCGGGGCCAGCAGCAGCCGGTGGTTGTCGGTGAGGAACACCGCGGAGGTGTCGTCGCTGAAGGGCAGCACACGGTAGTCGGTTCCGTGCCTCATGTGTTTCTTCCCCTTGTCTCCCCGGGTGCCGGGACCGGGGCTCAGCGGCGGGTGCCGGGCTGGAAGAGGGGCAGCGGCGACACGTCCTGGTTCAGGGTCCCGGCGGCCACCTCCACGGTCGGGAAGTGGGCCCGGTCGAAGACCTGGTGGAGGCTGGAGGTGCACCGGTCCGGGATGGCCACCTGGACGCCGAGCTCGTCGGGCGTGCTCTTGGCCGCGATGTAGCGGAAGCTCTCCTGCGGCTTGAGCTCGACGATCTCCCAGCTGCCGTCCGCGGCCGGATCGCCGTAGCGGCGGGTGTAGGCGGTGGCCGGCGCGTCGGACTCGTTGCGCATCTGCACGTGGAGCGCGCGGACGTCGCCGTGCCAGTCGAAGGACGCCACGTCGAGGTCGCCGCCGGCGGGCAGCTCCTGGACCTTGCTGCGGCGCCGGGCGTCCGGCAGCAGCTTCAGGGGGGCGCGGGTGCCGCAGGATGCGCAGTTGCCGTCGGCGTCCACCCCGACCAGGTCGGCGTTGAGGCCGTACCGGGTGACCTGGAGCAGGCCGCACTGGCTGCACCAGGTGTTGGTGGACTCGGTGTCGTAGACGTTGCCGAGGTAGACGTGGTTCAGGCCCATGTCCATGGCGACCTTGCGGGCGCGTTCCAGGCGGTCCACGGGCGTGCGGATGGTGTCGGTCATCTTGTAGTCGGGGTGGAACCGCACGAAGTGGGTGGGGATCGACGGGTCCAGCCGCTCACCGACGAAGGTGGCCATCTCGCGGGCCGTCTTCTCGTCGTCGCTGAGGTCGGTGACCATCAGCGTGGAGACCTCGACGTGCTTTCCGGCCCGGTAGACCTGCTCGGTGCCTTCCAGCACCGGCTCCAGCCAGCCCTTGGTGATCTTGCGGTAGTACTTCGGGTCGAGGGACTTGATCGACACCGAGAAGATGTCGATGACGGGGATGAGTTCCTCGATCGCCTCGCCGCTGATGAAGAACGCGGACTTGTAGAGGTTGACGATGCCGGCGGCCTTGGCGAGGGCGGCGGTCTCGACGACGAACTCGTGCCACACTACCGGGTCGTTGTAGGTCCAGGAGATGACCTTGATGCCGTGCCGGACGGCGATGTCGACGACTTCCTCGGGCGTGTAGTGGTAGACGTCCTTGTCCTCGACGTAACGCGCCTGGGACGTCTTCCAGTTGTGGCAGTAGTCGCAGTTGAGCATGCAGCCGACGTTGCCCATGGAGAGGATGCGGGCGCCGGGCGCGTAGTGGAAGACCGCCTCGGTCTCGATGGTCTCCTCGGTGGCGTGCACCGAACGCCCGTAGTTGAGGGTGACCAGGCGTCCGTCACGGTTGGCGCGCACCATGCAGAAGCCGTGCTGTCCGGGGCGTATGCGGCAGTTGCGCGGACTGAGGTGACATCGCACGACGTCGTCGTCGAGCCGCTCCTCGAGCCGGGCTGGATGGGGTTCCTGGTTCCAGGTCGTCTGCGTCACGGACTGTCCTTCCGTCGGGGGGAGGTGGGCAGTTGTGCCGTGCGGTGGTGCGGAGCGAAACCGTTTCGTCGGGGCGTCAGGTGCGGGCTGCCGACCGGGGCAGCGCGGTGATGTGCTCGTGGTCGGCCGCGACGGGGCCGACCTCCGTGGCGCCGCCCGGTGAGCCCAGGTCGGTCGTGGCGGTGAAGAACTCGGCGTTCACCCGCTCGTACACCTGCCACTCCTCGGGGAGTTCGGTGTCGCGGTGGATCGCCTCGACCGGGCAGACCGGTTCGCAGGCCGAGCAGTCGATGCATTCGTCGGGGTGGATGTACAGGGTGCGCGAGCCCTCGTAGATGCAGTCGACGGGACAGACGTCCAGACAGGCCTTGTCCTTGACGTCGACGCAGGGCTGGGCGATTACGAAGGTCAACAGTTCCCCCATTGCCATGCTCACGGTGAAGTACCCGAAGGTGGTTCGCGCTGACGTGCGGAGGGCTTCGGTTTCGCAAGAGCAGCGCGGCTGGTCGGGGCGCGGCTCGGCAAAGACTGGCGGGGGAATTGCGGACGCGTCAAGGAGATCGCATTAAGACTGCTGACTGGTTTTCTCGAAGGTAAGGCAAGCCTTATTGAATTCGCCGTCCTTGCCGACCAGGGGACCTTGCCTCCGGGAGGGGGCCGGACGGTGCCTGCCGCCGCCCGAGGATGACCGAAAGCTGCCGTAGTCGGCCCGGGCGGCGGGGGCGGGGACCTTCAGGGCCCGGCCTCGTCGTCGAGTCCGGCTGCCCGATCGAGGCTGGCGGTGATCCATTCGGCCAGTTCGAGGCCGTCGCGCTCGGCGGCCCTCGTCCAGGCGGACTCCTGCTCCGTGGTGGTACGCAACTGGAGCCGCACCTGACGTGGTTCGCGAACGTCGGACGAGTCGGAAAGCTCCTTGCGCAGTTCGTGCCGGAGCCGGTTGCGGGACCAGCCCTCCTGGGCGGCTCGGTCCAGCCATCTGCGGCGTTCCTCAGGGGCCAGGGAGGCCACTTCGGCGTGGTGCTGGAAGCTGAGTCTGGGATTCCGTTCGGAGGCCGGAAAACGTCTGGCGATCCACGCGTAGTTGCGCAGGGTCTTGTAATCGAGACCGGTTTCCTCCATCGCCCGGCGGTACTTGCCGGGATATCTTTCCTGGCCGTACACGAGCCAGTCGCCGTGCCACCAGCAGGAGGAATCCGCTATCAGGAAGAGGTGTTTTCCGACGCGTTTCCACTCCGCCAGGGAAAAGCCGGGTGGCAGGACCAGACTGGTGCGCCGGGTGACAGCGGCTCCGATGACGGGGTGTTCGGACACACCGTGCAGCGCGGTCGAGTTGCCCAAGCCGGTTCCCCCTTCACTCCGGGGAAGGACAGGTTGCCGTGATCGCGACGGAGTCTGACACCGGGTCCGGCCGCGGTCCAGGCCGTTGAGCCGTCGGCCACGAGTCTGGCCCGAAGGCGACGGTCGGCCAGCGCGGCCGAAACACTCCGCACCCGCCACACCCAAGGCTTCCCAAGCCCGTGAGTCCGGTCTGCTTACGGGCGCTCGCCGTTCATGGCTCCGAACCTCCGCTGCGCTACCGCCCCTCGCCTCCGCCCAGGCCGGTCGGGGTCTCGCGCGGAGAGCGCTCCGGGACCGGCCGGGGGAGTCTGGCGCGGTCGAAGACGTGGAAGCTGAAGAAGACGCCGCCGATGACCAGCAGGCCGCCCCAGAGCTCCTGGGCGGTGGGGAGGCGCTGTTCCCAGATCAGGTAGAAGAAGGCTCCGAACACCGCCTCCATCCCGATGATCGGGCCCATGACCGTCGCCGGGAGGCGCTTCGACGCGATGTTCCAGAACCACGTGGCGCACCACGAGCCCAGCACGGCCAGCGCCGCGCACCAGGCGAGGAACGACCACAGCGTGCCGGTGTCGGCGAACGGGGACGTGCCCTCGGCGGACTCGGCCAGCGGCAGCAGGACGAGGGAGCCGAGGAACGCGCCGATACCGATGCAGGCCGTCCACGTGGCGTTGTCCGGAACCCGGGCCGCACGCCGCAGGATGATCCGGTTGGCGATGACGAAGTACGACCAGGCCACACACGCCGCGAACCCGAGCGCCGCACCCGCGAGCCGGTCCTGCCCGTCGCCCGCCGTCCCCAGGGAAGCGGTACCGCCGTTCACCAGGAACAGCCCGGCGGCGATGACGGCGATGGGCAGCAGCCCGCTGCGCCAGGCGAAGACCTTCTCGACGGCGTTGGAGATCAGCGAGACCATGACGGGGATCAGACCGGTCATGGCCGAGGCGAGGACACCGCCGCCGACGGACGCGGACATCGACAGCAGCAGGTAGAAGCCGATGTATCCCACGACGCCCAGGTGCATCGCCTTGAGGACGTCACGCTTCCCCAGGGTGCGGAGCCTGCCGGGCCGCGCCAGCAGTACGGCGGCCGACATCAGGCCGAAGACCGCGTACCGGCCGAGGACGAGGTAGTAGATGTTGACGGGCTCGACGGCGGCGGGGCCCAGGAAGGTGAAGCCCCACAGGGCCGTCGCGAGGAGCGCGGCCGACAGCCCGACGAGGGCCGGCACGGACCGGCGCCGCCGCTGCGTCGGGTCCATGTCCGTCTCCCCTCCTCGGTCCGCCGGCGTCGTACGGGGCGTCACCCTCACGTGGCGATCAGCTCGTCGCCGATCGCCACGACCTGTTCGACGAGGAAGTCGAAGTCGGAGAGCTCCGACCGGTGGTTGTTGTTGGCGACGCGGATGACGAACTTCCCGTCGATCACTGTATGGGACGGCATCGCCAGTCCCCCGACCTGCAACCGGGTCAGCACGGCCTGGTTGAGACGGTTCAGCTCGTCCGCTGTGGCGCCCGGCCGCACATAGCGGAAGCACACGATGTTGAGGTCGCTGCGGGAGACGACCTCCAGCCTGTCCGAGCTGTCGGCCAGTTTGGTCAGGTGGGCGATCTGGCCGATGTTGCCCGCGATCGACGCGGCGAAGGACTCGATGCCGTGCGTCTTGAGGGCGAACCACACCTTCAGCGCCCGGAACCGCCGGGACTGCTCGACGCCCCGGTCGGAGAAGGCGAGGGAGTACGCGGCGGGCCCCTGGTCCGTGCTGCTGATGTAGTCGGCGCTGGAGCTGAAGGTGCTCTCCAGCGCGTCGGCCCGGCGGACCAGCACGCAGCTGACGTCGAACGGCATGTACAGCCACTTGTGCAGGTCGAAGACGAGCGAGTCGGCCTCGCTCATCCCGGCCAGCAGGGTCCGGTGGGTGGGCAGCAGTTGCGCGAAGGCGCCGAACGCGCCGTCGACGTGGAACCAGAGGTCCTCCTCCCGGGCGATGGCGAGCAGTTCGTCGAGGGGATCGACGGCTCCGGTGTTGACCGTGCCGGCGTTGCCGACCAGGCACAGGGGGTGGAGCCCGGCGTCGCGGTCGGCACGGATGGCCCGGCGCAGGGCCCCGGTGTCGATCCGGAAGGCGGCGTCGACCGGTGTCTGCCGGAAGTACTGCCCGCCGATGCCGAGGAGTTCGACGGCCTTCTCCACCGAGTGGTGGGTCTGCGTGGAGCCGTAGACGGTGAACTGCCGGCCGTCGGCGAGGGCGCCCAGGCCGCGGATGTCCGCCGTGCCGCTCTTCGCCCGGCGGGCGGCGGCGAGCGCGATGATCTGCCCCATCGAGGCGCCGCTGGTGAGGATGCCGGAGCCGTCGGCGGGCCAGCGCATGGCCTCCTTCAGCCACTCCAGCACCTGGTGCTCGACCATCATCGCCGCGTTCTCGCCCGAGCCGAGCGTGCAGTTGACGACGGAGGCGAGCAGGTCGGCGTAGGCGGCGACGGGCACTCCGGAGCCGTTGGCCCAGCCCCAGAAGCGCGGGTGGATGTTGCCGCGCGGGTAGGGCATGACCGTCGTACGGAACTCCTCGTAGACGTCCTGCACGGGCGTGGGGGTCCGGGGCAGCGCGGTGCCGAGCCGGGCCTGGACGTCCGGGGGTACGGGCTGCCAGACGGGCCGGTCGCGGATACCGGCGAGGTAGTCGGCCATGTCGTCGACGATGCGCCGGCCCAGGGCCTTGAACTCCTCCCAGTCCGGAGGGTCGAGGGGGGTGGTCTCTTCGTGCGGGGACACCGTGCTTGCCTCCTGGCGTGCTTGCGGCGGTGGTCAGCTGCGGGACGCTGCGGGGGCCCTGGGGGCGGTGCCGGCGGATGCCGCGTCCGTCATGAAGGCGGTGAAGCGTTCCGGGTGGTAGAGGGCGTGCATCGGGTGCGGCTGGTCGCCGAGGGAGGCGAGGACGGCCCGGGCGACGGCGGGTGCCTGTGCGAAACCGCCGGTGTTGTGGCCGCCGTTGATGACGAAGAGGCCGCCGTGCGCGGTGGTCTCCGCGTGGTAGACACCGAGTGACGTGGCGGTCCAGGGCCGGACGCAGTACTTGAAGTCGTAGTTGTCGGCGGGCCGTGAGGACGCCGAGCGGTGGGCCTGGTCGGGGAAGAGCCGTTCGATGGTGTCGATGATGCCGAGCCGGATGGCGTCCAGCTGGGCCTCGTCGGCGTCGGTGCCGACGCCCGTGTAGCCGTATCCGGACCCGACGATCAGGGTCGGCCGGCCGTCGCCGTCGCGGGCGACGGTCACGTTGGCGTCCTCGGTGACATGGCCCCTGCGGCCGACCTTCAGCGAGTGCGGCAGCCGTGTGTGCTCGTTGCCGATCCGCATCCAGCCGCCCAGGACGCCCTGGATCCGGCCCTCGCAGGGCGAGCCCATGAGCAGGGCCTGGCCGTCGACTCCGGGCGAGGCGACGACGTGCGCGTCCGCGGGTACGGGCACCGGGCAGTCGAACCCGGTCACGGCTCCCGTGCCGTCGCGCCGGACCCACCGCACCGGGGTGTCCCAGTGGAACACCACGCCGCGTTCCCGGAGGAACGTGACGAGCCGCCGCGTGAACCGGTGCACGCCGACGGTGAAGCCGGGCACGAGGAACCCGCCGGCCAGGGCGCCCGTCTCGAAGGCGCCGGTCAGTCCCGGAAACTCCTGGACCAGTTGCCCGGGCGTGAGTTCGCGGGCGAGGGCGCCGAGGGCGCGGTGCCGGGCGAGGGCGGCCCGGTGGTGGTCCGGATCGGCGTACAGGCGCAGGACACCGTCGGTGAGGACGACGTCCTCGAAGAGGCCGGGGTGCTCCTGGCGCAGGGCGGTCCACTCGTGGAACGCCTCGGCGGTGAAGGCGAAGATGTCCTGGTTGTAGGCGCGGGCCAGCCAGGACGGCACACGTTCGAACTCCTCGATCCAGGCGCGTTCCGGGGCGGACAGCGGCCGGTCGCCGGTGGCGAGCCAGCCTCCGTGGTCGACGGGCAGCCGGAAGTGCGCCGGCGGACGGCCGTGGAAGTCCTGGTTGTTGTAGCCGTCCATCTCGGTGAAGGTGAACATGCGGGCGTCGTCGCCGGCGTGCGTGCAGCCGTACCGGCGCCAGTGCTCGCCGCCGGGGGCCGGGGACCGGTCGAGGACGGTGACCCGGTAGCCCTCCCGCCACAGGTACAGGGCCGTCACCAGGTTCACGACGCCGGCGCCGATCAGCACGGTCTCGCGGCAGCCCGTGGCGGGTAAGCCGGGCTGGGCGGGGGCGTGCTGGAGGGTGAAGCGCCGCTCGAAGCCGCTCAGGGCCGTCGCGATCGAGGCGAGGCCGCCGTCGGGGTGGTTGAACTCGACGAGGTCCCGGGGTGCGGAGCGGCTGGGGGTGCCGGTGACGTACGACAGGTACGTGGTCCCGGGCACTCTCCGGCACCAGTGCCGCAGGAAGGCTTCAGGGGGCCGCCTGGACATGATCAGGCCCCGTGCGCCGTGGGCGGTCACCTCGCACAGCAGCTCGTCGGCGGGCGCGGTGTCCAGGTCGGGGAAGTGGACGATGTTTCCGTCGCGCAGGAAGTCGGAGTACGCCAGCTCGGAACTCGGGGTGGTGATGATCGTCTTCAACGTTCCGCTTTCGGTAAGAGGTGCGTGAATTCCACCGGTGTTGTTCAGGGCTGCTCGCCGGTGAAGGGCAGCGAATGTCGTTGCAGGGAAAGGCTCGTGCCTGACCGGTCGTCGGCGCCGAGACGGACGCCGACCCAGCCTTCGAGGAAGGCCCTTTCGAGTTCGCCGGTGGCGGAGAGGCCGACGGACCGCTCCTCTTGCCCGTTTCGCACCGGAGGCCAGGGGGCCGGGGTGGGGCGGTAGAAGAGGAAGCGCAGTTTTCCGCCGAATTTGGTGACGAGCCGGACCGGGCGGAAACCCGCCCGCATCAGTGATCCGACGCCGTTCGGATTCATCGGCGAGCTGGTGGCGTAGAGGTGCCGGATGTCGAGGGCGGCGACGTCGGCGAGGGCTCTGGTATTCATCAGCCGGGCAAGTCCGTGGCCACGCCATTCGGGCAGTACGGCGATGGTGTCCCAGTGCGCGACCCGGGCGTACTCGGAGGGCGGCAGCGGGGTGTCCTTGGCCAGGTTGAAATCCCGGTCGCGCGGAAAGTAGACCATCCGGTAGGCGACCGTGCCGGAGCCGTGCGTCACGCCGTAGCAGAGCCCGCCGTCGGCGAGGCAGTAGGAGATGAACTCGGGCGTGCTGGTCTGGAAGACGCCCGGGTCGGGGAGCGAGGACTTGATGCGCTCCTGGAGGCCCAGGAGCGTGCCGAGGTCCTCGGGGCCGAGACGTCGGACCTCGAACATCAGCGCTCGCCTCCCGCCGCCGCGACGAATGCCGAGATCAGCGGGTCGGCGAGGTCGCCGGTGTCCTCCACGGGCAGCTCCGGGTGCCACATGACGCCCACCGCCCAGGCCTCGCCGGGGTGCTCGATCGCTTCGGTCAGCCGGTCGTCGGAGCGGGCCGTGACCCGCCAGGGGTGACCGTCCGCCGCCAAGGGGCCCAGCCCCTGGTGGTGGTAGGAGGTGACGGTCACGGCGGGCCGGCCGTACGCCGCCGCGACGGCGCTGTCCTCGGTGAGGGTCACGCGGTGCCGCGAGGTCTCCGTCAGGGAAATCCGGTGGGCGACGCTGCCGCCGTTGACGTCAGGAATATGAGAAATGAGCGGATGACCGGTGGCGGTGTAGAGAACCTGGCAGCCGCGGCAGATACCGAGGACCGGCAGCCCGGCTTCCAGTGCCGCTTCGGCAAGCCGGATTTCGAAGACGTCACGGCCGGGCTGGTACTGGTAGTCCGGCTGTCTCTCGGCGCCCGAGCAATGGGCGGGGTCGATGTCCTCACCGCCGGTGAGCATGAGGCCGTCGAGGTGTGGGAGATACACATCGGCGAGCTTGTCGTCGACACAGGGAATGACGAGTGGAATACCTCCCGCCCGAATGACGTGATTGACATATCCGGCATGCAGACAATGGCTGTCTATTGCCGATCGAAAGCGCGCGGTGATACCGATCCGCGGTTTCATGCCCCACCCCCGTTGATGACGCGGATTGGAAAGCGCAGACACGCTAACCGATGCCGTTCCGGCCTGCAAGATCAATGATCCGCGAACCAAGTTTCCGCTACTTGTGAAGAAGGGCGTTTTTCGGTCAGCGGGATAGCCCTGACTCCCGGAGACCGTGCTCCTGCGCTGGCTCGAATTCGACGGTGACAACCGGACACGGCCTTTCCGTCCAGCCCTTTTCGATGAGCCGCGGGCGGGTGGGGCGCTTCCCGCCGGTGTCCCGCCGCGGCGGGACACACCTCACCCACCCGCCTCGCGCGGCCCGCCTCCCGTCCCCTTGACAAGCCGCGACACCCGGCGGCAGTCTTCCGTTAAGCAGAAACCAACTTCCACAATGCGAAAATAGCGGAAGGGAGCGCGGCCCGATGGGATTCGCAGACCAGCGCTTCAACGTCAACCTGTCGATCCTCTTCACGGAACTCCCGCTCCTGGAGCGCCCCGCGGCCGCCGCCGCGGCCGGCTTCACGGCGGTCGAGCTGTGGTGGCCCTGGATCGACTCGCCCACCCCTGAACAGTCGGAGCTCGACGCGCTGAAGAAGGCCGTCGAGGACGCCGGCGTCCAGCTCACGGGGCTCAACTTCTACGCCGGCCGGCTGCCCGGCCCCGACCGTGGCGCCCTGTCGATCCCGGGCGAGGAGTCGGAGAGGTTCCGCGCCAACATCGACGTGGCGGCCGGCTTCGCCGCCGCTCTCGGCTGCAAGGCGCTCAACGCGCTGTACGGCAACCGCGCCGAGGGCGTGGACCCGGCCGAGCAGGACGCGCTCGCCCTGGAGAACCTGGTGCTCGCGGCCCGGGCCGCCGACCGGATCGGCGCGATCCTGCTGATCGAGGCGCTCAACCGGCCCGAGTCGCCGTCGTATCCGCTGGTGTCCGCACCGGCCGCCGTCGGCGTCGTCGACAAGGTCAACGACACGACGGGGCTGGACAACGCCCGCTTCCTCATGGACCTCTACCACCTGTCCATGAACGGCGAGGACCTGCCGCAGGTGATCGACCGGTACGCCGCGAAGACCGGCCACGTCCAGATCGCCGACAACCCCGGCCGCGGCGCCCCCGGGACGGGCTCGCTGCCCCTCGAAGACCTCCTCGACCAGCTGACCAAGGCGGGTTACGACGGCTGGGTCGGCCTCGAGTACAAGCCGGGCGACCGCCCGAGCGCCGAGGCCTTCGACTGGCTGCCCCGCTGACCCCGCACCGAAAGGCACCCCCATCATGACCACCACCGCCCTTCCCAAGATCGCCTGGATCGGTCTCGGCATCATGGGCTCCCCCATGTCCGAGAACCTCGTCAAGGCGGGCTACGACGTCACCGGCTACACACTGGAGCGGGACAAGCTGGACCGCCTCGCTGCCGCGGGTGGCACGGCCGCCGGTTCGATCGCCGAGGCCGTGCGGGACGCCGACGTCGTCATCACGATGGTCCCGGCCTCCCCGCAGGTCGAGGCCATCGCCTACGGCCCCGACGGGATCCTGGACAACGCGAAGCCCGGCGCCCTGCTGATCGACATGTCCTCGATCACCCCGCAGACCTCGGTCGACCTGGCGAAGGCGGCGAAGGACAAGGACATCCGCGTCCTGGACGCCCCCGTGTCCGGCGGTGAGGCCGGCGCGATCGAGGCCGTGCTGTCCATCATGGTCGGCGGCGAGCAGGCCGACTTCGACCAGGCCGAGCCGATCTTCGAGGCGCTCGGCAAGACCATCGTGCTGTGCGGCCCGCACGGCTCCGGCCAGACCGTGAAGGCCGCCAACCAGCTGATCGTCGCCGTGAACATCCAGGCGTGCGCCGAGGCCGTGGTCTTCCTGGAGAAGTCCGGCGTGGACCTGAAGGCCGCCCTGGATGTCCTGAACGGCGGTCTCGCCGGCTCGACCGTGCTGACCCGCAAGAAGGCCAACTTCCTCGACCGGGACTTCAAGCCGGGCTTCCGGATCGATCTGCACCACAAGGACATGGGCATCGTCACGGACGCCGCCCGCAATGTCGGCGCGGCCCTGCCCGTCGGCGCCGTGGTCGCCCAGCTGGTCGCGTCCCTGCGCGCGCAGGGCGACGGCGGCCTGGACCACTCGGCGCTGCTGCGGGCCGTGGAGCGGCTCTCCGGCGCGCAGCTCTGACGTCTTCCTGACCCCCCCTCTGGACCCGGGGGCCCCAGACCCCGGGCGGCGTCGCCGCTGACACCTGTCCTGTCGCGCCCAAAGGGGCGGCGCCGCCCGGACCCACCCATGCCCACCGCTTCAACAAACTGTTGACGCTCCGATCGCCCGACCCTAGGCTCCACGAAGCGGAAACATTTTTCCGCTGCCCTCTCGTACGGAAGGTCACGATGTCGCAGCGCGTGCTCACCACCGAGTCCGGCGCCCCCGTCGCCGACAACCAGAACTCCGCCACCGCCGGCGTCGGCGGCCCGCTTCTGCTCCAGGACCAGCATCTGCTGGAGAAGCTCGCGCGCTTCAACCGCGAGCGCATCCCGGAGCGCGTGGTGCACGCCCGTGGCTCCGGCGCCTACGGCCACTTCGAGGTGACCGACGACGTCACCGGCTTCACCCACGCCGACTTCCTCGGCGAGGTCGGCAGGCGGACCGAGGTGTTCCTGCGCTTCTCGACGGTGGCCGACAGCCTCGGCGGCGCGGACGCCGTGCGCGACCCGCGCGGTTTCGCGGTCAAGTTCTACACGGCCGAGGGCAATTACGACCTCGTCGGCAACAACACCCCGGTCTTCTTCATCAAGGACCCGGTCAAGTTCCCGGACTTCATCCACTCGCAGAAGCGCGACCCGTTCACGGGCCGTCAGGAGCCGGACAACGTCTGGGACTTCTGGGCGCACTCCCCCGAGGCCACGCACCAGGTGACCTGGCTGATGGGCGACCGCGGCATCCCGGCGTCGTACCGGCACATGAACGGCTACGGCTCGCACACCTACCAGTGGACGAACAGCCGGGGCGAGGCCTTCTTCGTCAAGTACCACTTCAAGACGAACCAGGGCGTCCGCTGCCTGAGCAGCGCGCAGGCCGCCGAGCTCGCGGGCAAGAACCCGAACTCCCACCAGACGGACCTGCTCCAGGCCATCGAGCGGGGTGTGCACCCGTCCTGGACGCTCTACGTCCAGCTCATGCCGGCGGCCGAGGCGGACGGTTACCGCTTCAACCCGTTCGACCTGACGAAGGTGTGGCCGCACGCCGACTACCCGCTCCAGCGCGTGGGCCGGCTGGTGCTGGACCGCAACCCGGACAACGTCTTCGCCGAGGTCGAGCAGGCCGCGTTCTCCCCGAACAACTTCGTGCCGGGCATCGGCCCCTCGCCCGACAAGATGCTCCAGGGCCGCCTGTTCGCCTACGCGGACGCCCACCGCTACCGCCTGGGCGTCAACCACACGCAGCTGGCCGTCAACGCGCCCCGGGCCACGACCGCCGAGAACTACGGCCGGGACGGGCTCATGGCGTCCAACCCCCAGGGCCGGTACGCCAAGAACTACGAGCCGAACTCCTACGACGGCCCGGTGGAGACCGGCCGCCCGCTGTCGGCCCCGCTGGCGGTGACCGGCCACACGGGCACCCACGCGGCGCCCCTGCACACCAAGGACGACGACTTCTTCCAGGCGGGCGAGCTGTACCGGCTGATGTCCGCCGAGGAGAAGTCCCGCCTGGTCGCGAACATCGCCGGCGGCCTCGCGCAGGTCTCCCGCGACGACGTGATCGAGAAGAACCTCGCGCACTTCCACGCCGCCGACCCCGAGTACGGGCGGCGCGTGGAGGAGGCGGTCCGCGCCCTGCGCGAGGACTGAACTCCCTGACCGCGTCCGACCGCCCGGGCGACCCGGATGAGGGGTGGTCGCTCCGGGCACGGACGCGGGCAGGGCGCGGACCGCGGCGGAGTGCGAGCCAGTGCGGTGGTGAAGGACCCGGACGGGCTTCTCGACCTGAGGGAAGCCCGTCCCGGACTCCGTCGCACCCGCCGCGGTCCTCATACCCACCCCTCCCCCATGACCCCGTCCGGCGGCGCGAACGTCCTGTCGCGCCCAGTCTCGCGCCGTCGGACGGCCACGAGCCGCCCCACGGGTGCGGAACCGGCCCGGCCGCAGCAGCCTGAAGGCATGGCACATCCAACCGAGCACCCGCATGTCGTGGTCCATCCCCCCGCCCTGGACGGATCCCGCCGGGTCACCCTGGGCGAGGAGCCCCTGGGCGTGGCCACGCACGCCGACGACGTCGCCGAGATCCTGCGGCTGGCGGACCTCTACGTCACCGACGTGGCGGAGAGCGACCTCGTCGAGTGGCAGGGCGGCGGCCCGGACGACTGGCCCGGGCTGTCGGAGCACCACGAGGCGTGAACACGCCCCGCCCTTCGCGGGCGCGCGTACGGCACCGGTCGTACGCCTCGTACGGAACCCTCAAATGAACCTCTGAACCCGGCCCCGGGGGCTTCAACCGCCCCCGGGGCCGGGCACATTCTCGACACACGGGACCCGCCGGCACGGGGGCGGCGGGCCCCGGCACGGGGGGTGAAGCCATGAGCGACGGTACGGCGGTCCGGCTGGAGCCGCACGAGATCGCACTGCTGGGGGACGGCCCCCGGGCCGCCGTCACCGTCGCCGTGGTGGACCTGTATCTGCGGGGCCTGGTGGAGGCGGACCGGCCGGGGACGATGCGGGCGGGCATCGCTGACGCCGTGAGCGCCGAGCGGCCGCCCTCTCCCCTGGCCCAGGAGGTGCACGCCTGTCTCCACGAGCCCGCCGGTCTGCGGACGTTGGTCAAGGATCCGGGCATACGGCTCGCGGTGGCCCTCATGCGCATCCCGCTCGCGGAGGCGGGCCTGCTGCGCTACCCGCTGCTCGGCCCCACGCGCGCCGCGCGCCGCCATGTCCGGGAGCTGGGGCTCCACCACCCGCTGCCCGCCAGCAGGCGCGGCCTGACCGACCACGACCGGCTGCTGGCCGTCGCCCTGCACGGCGAGGCGGCCCTGCGGCTGGTGGTGCCGCGCTTCGCCCTGCGGGCAGGGCTGATCCGCCGGGCCGAGGTGGGCGGCAAGGGACTCCTCAAGCACTCGCGCGGTCCGTACGGAGGCGGCAGTGCGGGCTACACCTCCTGCGGCGGGGGCGGAGGCGGCTGCGGGGGTGGAGGCGGGTAGTGAACGCGTGAACGCGACAGGGGCGGTCCGTCCTCCCGGACGGACCGCCCCTCGGCTGCGCGGGTGTCAGACCTTCAGCGGCTTGATCGAGGTCGGCGCGTGGCCGGGCTCGGTGGCCAGCTCCTCGAACTCCACGACGTTGCCGATGTCGTTCGTCGTCGACATGGAGATGTTGGTGACGCGCTCCAGGATCGCCTCGACGACGACCGGGACCCGGTACTCCGCGGCGAGCTTCTTTGCCTGCTCGAACGCGGCGCCCAGCTCGGCCGGGTCGGTCACCCTGATCGCCTTGCAGCCGAGGCCCTCCGCGACCTTGACGTGATCGACGCCGTAGACGCCGAGCTCGGGCGCGTTGATGTTCTCGAACTCCAGGTTGACCTGGAAGTCGATGTCGAACGCCCGCTGCGCCTGGCGGATCAGGCCCAGGTAGGAGTTGTTGACGAGGACGTGGACGTACGGGATCTTGTGCTGCGCGCCGACGGCCAGTTCCTCGATCATGAACTGGAAGTCGTAGTCGCCGGAGAGCGCGACGACGGACGCCTCCGGGTCGGCCTTGGCGACGCCGAGCGCGGCCGGGATGGTCCAGCCGAGCGGGCCGGCCTGGCCGCAGTTGATCCAGTGGCGGGGCCGGTAGACGTGCAGCATCTGGGCGCCGGCGATCTGCGAGAGGCCGATGGTGGAGACGTACCGGGTCTGAGGGCCGAAGGCCTTGTTCATCTCCTCGTAGACGCGCTGCGGCTTGATCGGGATGTCGTCGAAGTGCGTACGGCGCTGGAGGGCCGCCTTGCGCTCCTGCGCCGAGGCCGCCCAGGCGGAGCGGTCGGGCAGCTTGCCGGCCTCCTTCAGTTCGCGCGCCGCCTCGACGAACAGCTCCAGCGCGGCCCCGGCGTCGGAGGCGATGCCGTAGTCGGGGGCGAAGATCCTGCCGATCTGGGTGGGCTCGATGTCGACGTGGACGAAGGTCCGTCCGGCCGTGTAGACGTCGAGTCTGCCGGTGTGGCGGTTGGCCCAGCGGTTGCCGATGCCGAGGACGAAGTCGGACTCCAGGAAGGTCGCGTTGCCGTAGCGGTGCGAGGTCTGCAGGCCGACCATGCCGGCGTTCAGCTCGTGGTCGTCGGGCAGGACGCCCCAGCCCATGAGGGTGGGGACGACCGGGGTGCCGGTCAACTCGGCGAACTCGACGAGCAGTTCGCCGGCGTCGGCGTTGATGACACCGCCGCCCGCGACGATCAGCGGCCGCTCGGCGGCGTTCAGCATCCCGATCGCCTTCTCGATCTGGGCGCGGGTCGCGGCGGGCTTGTAGACCGGGAGCGGCTCGTACGTCTCCGGGTCGAACTCGATCTCCGTGAGCTGGACGTCGATCGGCAGGTCGATGAGGACCGGGCCGGGGCGGGCGGAGCGCATCAGATGGAAGGCCTGCTGGAAGACGCCGGGGACCTGCGCGGCCTCCAGCACGGTCACGGCCATCTTGGTGACCGGCTTGGCGATCGAGGCGATGTCGACGGCCTGGAAGTCCTCTTTGTGGATCACGGCGGTCGGGGCCTGGCCGGTGATGCACAGGATCGGGACGGAGTCGCCGGTCGCGGAGTACAGGCCCGTGATCATGTCGGTGCCGGCCGGGCCGGAGGTGCCGATGCAGACGCCGATGTTGCCGGCGTGGGTGCGGGTGTAGCCCTCAGCCATGTGCGAGGCGCCCTCCACGTGGCGGGCGAGGGTGTGGTGGATGCCGCCGGAGGCCTTGAGCGCCGCGTAGAACGGGTTGATCGCCGCGCCCGGGACACCGAACGCGTCGGTGACGCCCTCCCGCTTGAGGATCTCAACTGCCGCGCGGGCAGCGGTCATTCGAGCCATCGAGTACTCCTGCTTCGGCTGTCGGATTCGCACTCCCGTCGCGCCCCGCGGTGAGCTCTTCCGTAATGTGGAAAGTAACTTCTACGATCTGGAATGAATGTATGCGGGGCGGGTGAAGGGCGTCAAGAGACGGGCAAGCGGCGGACAGGCAGGGGTTCGGCGGCGCACGATGGACGCGCTGTCCCGATGTGACGCCGTACGGGAGTGGTCATGGCCGAGAGCGTGCCGGTGCGCTGTCCGTCCTGCCGACGGGAGCACCGCTTCACGGCCCCGTCGTATCCGTGCGTGTGCGGAGCGCCCGTCGCCCCGCGGCTCGACCGGGACGGCACGGTGACGCCCGTCTCCCATCGCGTCTGGCAGGACGACTGGGTGACGGTGCGGTGCGAGCGCTGCGGCCGACGTGGGGAGTGGCCGCGGCCGGAGGTGGGGTGCCCGTGCGGGGTGGTGCTGCGGGTGCCGGTTGTGGAGGGGACGGGCGGGGCCGGGCGGGGCGGGGCGCCGGGCGCGAGTGCCCAGGCCGGTCCGCGCCACGCCGCAGCCGCCGTCGAGGGGGCCCCTGCATCAGCCGGTGCCGCCGACGGCGCGGCCCGGCCGCCCTTCCGCTCCGTACCGGTCCGTACCGCGCTCGACGCCGTCACCGCCGCCGCGCTCTATCTGCGCTGGCTCGGCTACCGGGGCGTCCGGCGGGCGGATCAGCGGCCGCCGTCCGGGATCGGTCTCGCCGCCCGCGGCGTCGTCGCGCTGGTCGACCCGGCCGTGCGCCCCGCGACCCTGCGGGACGTGGAGTGCCTGTGGCTGACGGCCATGACGGAGTCGGCGGACTGCCTCTGCTTCTCCCTCGCCGGGTACGCGCACGACGCCCGGGCCCGCGCCGACGCCCTCGGCGTCCCGCTGTTCGTCCTCGAACTCACCGGCACGCCGCGGCCGGTGAACGCCCCGGCCGGGGCACTGGACGCCACCGGCACGGAGAACCGGGCGCCCTGACAGGCCCGGACCGGTCCAGTCGTCGGCGGGCCCGGGGCCCTGCTGAACTCTTCGATCAGCACGGGATACTGCTCACCACCGTGTCCCGCGGCGATCGAGCGGTCGGCCATCGCCTTGAACAGCTTCGGCAGTTCGGCGCTGACACCCACCGCCTCGCTCTCCTCGATCAGGTGTGCCATGGCCCGCGCGTCGGTCTCCAGGGCCGACACCTCGGCCGGGAAGGAGCCGCTGTCGATCTGCTCGGCGTATCCGGGCAGCCAGTCGGCCACACCGGCGGCGATCCGCTGCGCGAACGGCGCGTACGTCGCGGCGTCGACACCGGCCGTCCTGAGCAGCGCGGTGCCCTGGAGCCAGGCGTTCAGGACGCTCCACATCATGGCCAGTCCGGCCACGTCGTACAGGGACGCCAGGCCATGGTCCGCACCGAGGTGAGTGACGGTGCCGAGCGCGTCGAGGGTCGGCTTGTGCGCGTCGAAGTCCGCCTGGGGGCCGCTGTGCAGAATCACCGCCTCGGGCGTGCCGATGGCCGGCGGTACGGCCATGACGGCGCCGTCCAGGTAGCGGGCGCCGCGCTGCTCGGCCCATCGAGCGGTCTCCCGGGCCTGGGCCGAGTCGCCCGAGGTCAGATTGACCAGCGTCGTGCCGTCGAGTTCGACGTCGCTCGTGCCGAGCAGTTCCCGCACGGCCTGGTAGTCGGTGACGCAGATGATCGTCAAGGAGCCGGCCGCGACCGCGTCACCGACTGTCGGTGCGAGCCGTGCGCCCCGGGCCACCAGCCCGTCGGCCTTGGAGGTCGTGCGGTTCCACACAGTGGTGGGATGCCCGGCCTTCAGGAAGGCGCCGGCGAGTGCCTGGCCCATCAGTCCGAGTCCGATGACTGTCACGGGTGTGTCGGTTCTGTTCATGGCAGCATCGTCAACGTTGATACCGGTGTGAAGGTCAAGCGAGGTTGTCGATGCGTATCGGGGAACTGAGTCGCCGGACGGGCGTCAACGCCCATCAGTTGCGCTACTACGAGGCCCAGGGCCTGCTGGAGGCGGACCGCGGCACGAACGGGTACCGCGAGTACGACGAGAGCGCGGTCCTGCGGGTGAGACAGATCCGCCACCTGCTCGGTGCCGGCTTATCGTCGGAGGACATCGCTTATCTGCTGCCCTGCGCGGTCGGAGAGGCCCCGGAGCTGCGCGGGTGTCCCGAACTGCTGGCGGCGATGCGGTCGCGGCTGCGCCGGCTGGACGACCAGATGTCCGCGCTCGCCCGGTCCCGGAACGCCCTCGCCGACTACATCGACGCGGCCGAGCGCATGAGCGACCGGACCTACCCGCCCTTCGACGGTGCCGACCCGGAGCGCGTGCCCGCCTGACGAACTCGTGGAACGAGTGGAAGGCACGGCAGGACTACGTCGACCGCCGGACGGACCGGGAGTCCGTGAGCGCCGCCGCGGTGACGCGGGCGAAGGCCTCCGGGTTGTCCAGCATGATGTTGTGTCCGCAGTCCGGGACCGCGACGACGGACACCCCGGACGCGGAGAGCGCGTCGGTGCCCGGCAGCGGGCCGTCGGCCTCGGGCAGCAGGAAGGTCCGGGGGATCTTCAGGTCCAGCAGGAGTTCGCGCATGGTGGGTACGGTGCCGCGGACGAGGTGGACCGCGCTGCGGTGCAGGGCCTCCCGGCCGGCCAGACGCATCGTGGACCACCAGTGGGGGCCGACCCTGTCACGGACCTCTTCCCACCCGCCTGCCAGGAACTGCTGCTCGGTGTAGGCGGCGATCCCGCTGCTGCCCGACGAGCCGGGGGCGCGCGGTATCGGGTCGAGGTTGGCGTCGACCAGGACCAGACGGGAGACCAGGCGGGGGTGCCGGGCGGCCAGGACGATCGCCACCGAGCCGCCCATGCTGTGCGCGATCAGCTCCGCCCCGGTGACGTCGGCGGCGGTGAGCGCCTCGGCGAGCGCGTCGGCGTGTGCTTCCAGGGTGTAGTCGAAGCTCGCCGGCCGGTCGCTGATGCCGTGCCCCAGCAGGTCGATCAGCAGCGACCGGCGGCCGGCCAGCAGTGGATGGACCGCGACCTGAGTGAAGTAGGCGGGCGACGTGGCGCCCAGGCCGTGCACGTAGACGCGTGGCGGTTCCTGTCCCGGCAGTTCGACCCAGCGGATCCGTTCGCCCTCGGGCGTCACGGCGGCGTCGCGCACGGTCTGCTCCCCTCGCGGTTCAAGTCGGTGTGGAGGGACGAGAGTAGCCACCGGGTCCCGGTGTGCACCGCGCCGCATACTCAACCCATGCGTATCCGCCCCGCGACCGCCGCCGAACTGCCCGCCCTCCAGGACATCGAACGTGCCGCCGGTGCCCCCTTCCGCGACCTCGGCATGCCGGAGATCGCCGACGACGAACCGCCCGCGCTCGACGTACTGGAGCGCTACCGCGAGGCGGGCCGCTGCTGGGTCGCGGCGGATGAACGGGACCACCCGGCCGCGTACCTCGTCGCCGAACCCGTGGACGGCGCCCTGCACATCGAGCAGGTCTCGGTCCATCCGCGCGCCGCGCGCCGGGGCGTGGGCCGACACCTCCTCGCGCACGCCGCCGACCGCGCCCGCGAGGAGGGCCTGTCGGCCCTGACACTGACCACCTTCGCGGAGGTCCCGTGGAACGCGCCCTACTACGCCCGCCTCGGCTTCCGCACCTTGTCCGAGGCGGACCTCACCCCCGGCCTGCGTAGGATCCGCGCGACGGAAGCCGAACACGGCCTGGACCGACGGCCCCGCGTGTGCATGCGCGCACCGCTGTGACCGAGGCGCGGTAATCCGCGCGCGGTCCGGCCGCACTGCTGCCAGGATGCGCCCCATGGGCGACATCGAACCCGGCACGCTCGTCGTGCGCCGCGCCGAGCCGTCGGACCACACGGCGCTGACCGAGACCGACCCGATCGCGGCGGCGGGAGACCGGGCGCGCCGCGCCGGCATCCGGCGCTGGTGCGAGCAGGGCCGGGCGGTGCTGGCCGAAGACGCGCGCGGGCCCGTCGGCTACGGCGTGCTGGAGTACACCTTCTTCGAACAGGGCTTCCTCACCCTGCTGACGGTCGCACCCGCCGCACGCCGGCAGGGTGTGGCCACGCGGCTTCTCACGGCCGTCGAAGCCGCGTGCACCACGCCCAAACTGTTCACCTCGACCAACGTCTCCAACCAGCCCATGCAGCAACTGCTCCTGAGCGCCGGCTGGCGACCGGCCGGTCTGGTCCACGGCCTCGACGACGGCGACCCCGAGCTCTTCTATCTCTGCCCTCCCGCGAACCTCTCCCGCAGTTCCACCTTGCGTACCTTCCCGGACACCGTCATCGGGAACGAGTCGAGGAGCTGAAGCCTGGTCGGGACCTTGTAGTGGGCCAGGCGGCCCTGACAGAAGGTCTGGAGTTCGTCCAGGGTGAGCGGGTCGGCGGGGTCCAGGGGGATGACACAGGCGAGGACCTCCTCGCCGTAGCGGTCGTGCGGGACGCCCACGACCTGGACGTCCTGGATCTTGGGGTGGGCGTGGAGGAACTCCTCGATCTCGCGGGGGTAGATGTTCTCCCCGCCCCGGATGATCATGTCCTTGATGCGGCCGACGATCTCGACGTAGCCGTCCTCGCGCATCACGGCGAGGTCGCCGGTGTGCATCCAGCGGCCCGCGTCGACGGCCTCGGCGGTCTTCTCCGGCTCGTTCCAGTAGCCGAGCATCACGCTGTAGCCGCGGGTGCACAACTCGCCCGCCGTGCCGCGCGGTTGGGTCACGCCCGTCGCCGGGTCGACGATCTTCACCTCGATGTGCGGCAGCACGCGGCCGACCGAGCCGGTGCGGTGTTCCAGGTCGTCGTCCATCCGGGTCTGGAGCGAGACCGGGGACGTCTCGGTCATGCCGTAGCAGATGGAGACCTGCTGCATGTGCATCTCGGCGACCACCCGTTTCATCACCTCCACCGGGCAGGGCGAGCCCGCCATGATGCCGGTGCGCAGGGAGGACAGGTCGTACGAGGCGAATCCGGGGAGGTTAAGCTCCGCGATGAACATGGTCGGGACGCCGTAGAGCGAGGTGCAGCGCTCCTGCTGGACGGCCTCCAGCGTGGCCTTCGGGTCGAAGGACGGGGCCGGGATCACCATGCAGGCGCCGTGCGAGGTGGCGGCGAGGTTGCCCATGACCATGCCGAAGCAGTGGTAGTAGGGCACCGGGATGCAGATCCGGTCCTGCTCGGTGTAGGCGATCAACTCGCCCACGAAGTAACCGTTGTTGAGGATGTTGTGGTGGGAGAGGGTGGCTCCCTTGGGGAAGCCCGTGGTGCCCGACGTGTACTGGATGTTGATCGGGTCGTCGCAGGACAGGCCGTCGTCCGTGATCCGGGCGCCGGGAGTCCCCCGCCCGAGCAGCGCGTCCCAGCTCGGGTCGCCGATGTAGACCACCTCACGCAAGTCGGCGCATCTGCCCCGCACTTCGTCGACCATCGCCCGGTAGTCGCTCGTCTTGTGGCTGAGGGAGGCGAACAGGAAGGAGATCCCGGCCTGCTTGAGGACGTACTCGACCTCGTGGGTGCGGTAGGCCGGGTTGATGTTCACCATGATCGCGCCGATGCGGGCGGTGGCGTACTGGACCAGGACCCACTCGGGACAGTTGACCGCCCAGATGCCCACCCGGTCGCCCTTGACTACCCCGGAGGCGAGGAGCGCCGAGGCCAGCTCGTCGACGGCCGCGCCGAACTGCGCGTACGTCCAGCGCCGCCCGGACGGCACGTCGACCAGCGCCTCACGGTCCGGCCAGGTGGCCACGGCCCGGTCCAGGTTGGCCCCGATGGTGTCGCCGAGCAGAGCCGTATCGCCGGTTCCATGACTGTACGAGGTCACCGGAAGTCCTCCTCGCGGTACTCGGCGTCCGACCCGGCCGCCGTGGCCTCGCGCAGCTCGATGCGGCGGATCTTGCCCGAGACGGTCTTGGGCAGGTCGCCGAACTCCAGGAGGCGGATGCGCTTGTAGGGGGCCAGGGCCTCACGGGAGTGCTCGAACAGCACCTTCGCGGTGTCCGGGCCGGGCTCCCAGCCCGCCGCAAGGACGACGTACGCCTTCGGCACCGCGAGCCGCAGCTCGTCCGGCGCGGGCACGACGGCCGCCTCGGCCACCGCCTCGTGCTCCAGCAGCGCGCTCTCCAGCTCGAAAGGGCTGATCTTGTAGTCGGACGCCTTGAAGACGTCGTCCGCGCGGCCGACGTAGGTGATGTAGCCGTCCTCGTCCCGCGCGCCGATGTCGCCCGTGCGGTAGTAGCCGCCGGCCATCGCCTCCGCCGTGCGGTCCGCGTCGCCGTGGTAGCCGGTCATCAGGCCGACGGGGCGGTCCGAGAGGTCGAGCGCGATCTCGCCCTCGCGCGCGCCCGGCGCACCCGAGACGGGGTCCAGCAGCTCGACGCGGTAGCCGGGGCTCGGCCGGCCCATCGAGCCGGTCTTGAGCGGCTGGCCGGGGCTGTTGGCGACCTGCACGGCCGTCTCGGTCTGGCCGAAGCCGTCCCGGATGGTGACGCCCCAGGACCGGCGGACCTGCTCGATGACCTCCGGGTTGAGCGGCTCACCGGCGGCGACGACCTCGCGCGGCGGGGTGCGCAGCTGCGTCAGGTCGGCCTGGATGAGCATGCGCCAGACGGTGGGCGGCGCGCAGAAGGTGGTGACCCGGGCCCGGTCCATCTCGGCCATGAGACGGGCGGCGTCGAAACGCGTGTAGTTGTGCAGGAAGACGGTCGCCTCGGCGTTCCAGGGGGCGAAGAGGTTGGACCAGGCGTGCTTGGCCCAGCCGGGTGAGGAGATGTTCAGATGCACGTCGCCGGGCTTGAGGCCGATCCAGTACATGGTCGACAGGTGCCCGATCGGATACGAGGTGTGGGTGTGCTCGACGAGTTTGGGCCGGGCGGTCGTGCCCGAGGTGAAGTACAGCATCAGCGGGTCGTCGGCCCGGGTCGGGGCGTCGGGTGTGAAGCGGGCGGTGGCGCCGTAGGCGTCGTCCAGCGGCAGCCAGCCCTCGGGCACGGCTCCTGCGTCTCCCGCCTCTGTCGCGGCGATGCGGGTGTAGTCGCCGGGGACCTCGGCGAACTTGCCCGCGTCCTCGGAACGCGCGATCACGTGCCGGACCCGGCCGCGGTCGACGCGGTCGCGCAGATCGGCGGGGCCGAGCAGCGGGGTGGCCGGGATGACCACGGCCCGCAGTTTCATCGCCGCGAGCGCGATGATCCACAGTTCGGCCTGGTTGCCGAACATCACGAGGATCCGGTCCTCGGCGCGCACGCCCCGGGCGCGCAGCCAGTTGGCGAACTGGTCCGAGCGTACGGACAGCTCCCCGAAGGACAGCTGTGTCTCGCGGCCGTCCTCCTCGACGATGTGCAGAGCGGTGCGGGCGTTGCCGTCCGCGATCTCGTCGAACCAGTCGAGCGCCCAGTTGAAGTAGTCGGGACGGGGCCAGCGGAAGCCCTTGTAGGCCGTGCCGTAGTCCTCGCGGTGTTCCAGCAGGAAGTCCCGCGCGCTGCGGAAGGCCTCCGTCGCCGATGTCATGTGTCCTCCTTGGTACCGGACCATTGCCGGACGGCTCCGAGCCATCGTGTAATCCGTGATGCAGGTCTCACTACCCCCGAACGGGGGGTGCGCCCGCGCGGGAGCCGTAGTGAAGGGGCGAACAGGTGACAGCAGACGCGTCCGACGCGGTCGAGATACGCAACGCGCTGCTCCGGCTGCGGCGCGCCACCGGCCTTCCGGTCGCCTTCGGCGGCCTGATGGAGGCCGGGCAGCGGATGCGCATCAGCGAACTGAGCGGCACGGCGACGCACGCCCTGCGGTCGCTGGTGGTGACGTCCGGGAACGGGCTGGGCGGCAAGACGCTGGTGCTGGCCCGGCCGTGCGTGGTGACGGACTACTCGGTGTCGCGGCAGATCAGCCACGAGTACGACGCCCCGGTGGCGGTGGAGGGACTGCGCTCGGTGCTGGCCGTGCCGGTGGTGGTGCGGCACTCGGTGCGGCGGGGTGCTGGTACGGGGC
>KE354487.1 GCA_000415505.1 Streptomyces afghaniensis 772 | reverse complement strand
GAGGCTCTCATCGTGGCGACCTTCCCTTGCGGTAAGTGGTAGTAACCGGTTTCTGCGAGTGCAGTTCTACGGGTCCGCGCGAGAGGAGGTCAAGAGGCGGGAAGCACCGGAAACGCGCACACCCCGGGTCCGGGCCCGGTGAGGCCCGGCACCCGGGGTGCCGTGGTGCGGTCGGTCAGAGCATCGGCCAGCGGCTTGCTCAGCGCAGGGAGCCGAGGCGGTCCAGGCGGTCGTTCACGCCGTTGCGGAGCTCGCCGAGGGTCGTGCCCGGAGGGGCCACCTTCGGTGTGGCGGTCGGCGGCTGGGTCTCGTCCGCGCAGGTCGTGCCGCGCGCCGGGACCTTCAGGTCCACCAGGTAGCCGGTGACGGCGTCCGTGGCGCAGGCGCTGCGCCCGAAGGCGGTGTGGCCCTCGGCCTGGAAGGTGAGCAGCCGGCCGTTGTCGAGCTTGCGGGACAGGGCCACCGCGTCCTGGTACGGGGTGTCCGGGTCACCGGTCGTGCCGAGCACCAGGATCGGTGCGGAGCCCTTCGCCCGGAAGGAACCGTCGTAGCGGCTGGGCTTCTCGCCGGTCCACTGGGCGCACGTGGTGGCGTGCTGGTGGTCGTAGAGCGGCGGGCCGTACGCCATGGCCGGGCCGAGCAGCGGGGCCAGCCTGGCGTTGGTGGTGACCTGCCGCTTCAGCAGGGCCGGGCTGCGCGGGTAGTCCTTGTCGACGCACTCGACCACGATGTTGGGGTTGAGGAAGTCGAAGCTGGCCGGGGACGGCGGCCGGAGCAGGAACGAGGTGGTGTCGCGCTGCTGGGCCTTGCGCAGAGCCTGGCCGAGGGAGGGCCAGATGACCTTGCCCTCGTTGATGTTGAACATGAGGCGGTAGACGACGGTGTAGCCGTTCGCCTGACCGCCGTTCGCGGTCGGTACGGGGTTGGCGTCGAGGTCGGCCTTGAGCTTCTCGAACGCGGCCCGGGGGTCGCCGTCCCCGAACCCGCACGTCTCCTGGTTCGCCTTGCACCAGTCGAGGAAGCGGCTCATCGCGCCGTCCAGGGCCAGGTACTGGGGCCGGTCGTAGGCGTACGGCTGGTTCGCGTAGTGCTCGGGGTCGTAGGCGCCGTCGAGGACGAGGGCGCGCACCCGCTCGGGATACATGGCGGCGTAGACCGTCCCGATGTAACTCCCGAACGACCGCCCGTAGTACGTCAGCTGGTCCTCACCGAGGGCCTGACGCAGCAGATCGATGTCACGGGCGACGTACCCGGTGCCCACGTACGGCGTCAGCTCGCCCGCGTTGTCCTTGCAGGCCTGGTCGAACGCGGCGCCCTGGCGGACGGCGGGCTCGTAGGCGTCCGGGCCGGGGGCGCCCTTGGCGGCGGTGACGGCCTGCGTGTACGTCGGGTCGTCCCAGCAGGTGACCGCCGAACTGCGCGCGACGCCGCGTACGTCGTAGCCGAAGACGTCGAAGGAGTCGCGCAGGGTGGCGGGCAGGCCGGCGTGGTTGTTGCGCACGAAGTCCACGCCGGAGTTGCCGGGCCCGCCGGGCTGGAGGAAGAGCGTGCCCTTCTTCTTGGCCTGGTCCGGGGCCTTCTTGCGGATGACCGCCAAGGTGATGGTCTTGCCCTGCGGGTCGCGGTAGTCCAACGGCACGTCGGCGTTCGCGCACTCGAAGCCGCCCTGGCAGTCGGACCAGGACAGGGACGGCACGGTCGGCTGCCCGTCGCTGCCTTCGGGCTGGGTGGCCATCGCCTGAGCGGCGGTTCCGGCGACGGCGAAGGAGACGGCGGCGGCGAGGGCGATCCTCAGACGCGGGAAGCGTCTGCCTGCGCGGGTGCGGGACCGTCTCGGTCCATGAGCTTGCTCGGTCACTGTGGTGATTCCCCCTCGGGCGCGCGCGTGTGCCGTCGAGCACCCTGTGGTGCGGCTGGGTCGTTGAAGTTTCTAGCTCACCGGGCGGGGGAAGGGAATGGGGATCACTCTTGTGGGCTGTCTTCCACGTGATCTCCCCACTACCCGGCGGTAGTTGCGGTGCCGTTCACTCGCGGAACGGTGGAGGGGGTGCGGCACCGATTCCGGGCGCCTCGGCCGTTCGGCTGATCCGCGGGGCCCGGGCCACTGCCCAGGATCCGCTGCGTAGTCTGAGGACGTCTCCCGGCAAGTGTCATGGCCGGCCGACGAGTTCACGCGAGCGAATTCCTCCCCCACTCAAAGGACCGTCCAACGTGTCGTTGTCGAAGAACAGTCGTCTCAAAGTCGCCTTCCTTGCCGTCGCCGTCGCGGTCGCCGGCCTGACCACGGCGGGACCCGCCGTCGCTGCGCCGCCGGCGGCCACCGCAGCGGCCTCCCAGACACAGGACCCCGCCATACCCACCGACTTCGTGACCCTGCCCACGAGCCCCCTCCGGTCGGAGGGAAGCCAGGAGGTCACACTCACCTACCGCAACACCACACCGACACCCACGACCGTCGCTCCCCAACTCCTGCTGACATCCCCGGACACCGGGCCGTTCCTGTCACCGTCGGACGTCAGGGTGGAGCGGCGCACGGGCCACGGCTGCTGGGTGCCCGTGCGGCTGGGCAGCCAGACGGGGACGCTGTTCACGGATCTCGTCGGCGCGCAGCGGACGTTGGGGGCGGGGGAGACGCTCAGGGAGCGGTACCGGGTGACTGTTCTGAATCCGGGAGTGGTGGGGACGGTGGAGCCGAGGGTGGCGCTGTACGGCTGACCTCGGAATTCGTGGCGGCCCGGTCGGACTCACTGCGCAGAACGCAGAATTCGTTGCCCTCGGGGTCAGCGAGAACGGCCCAGCCCGAGCCGTCGGGATTGCGGTGATCCGCGACGAAGGTGGCACCGAGACCCAACAGCCGGTCCACCTCCTGGTCGCGCGAGGTCTCAGGGCGCAAGCACAGATGGATCCGGTTCTTGACCGTCTTGGCCTCGGGTACCTGGTTGAAGTACAGCACCGGACCCTCCGCCAGCAGCACCTGAGTCTCCCGGGCGCCCGGCCGGTCCTCCGGATGCAGCGGGCGCCCGGTCACACTGCTCCAGAACCGAGCGAGCTTGTAGGCATCCGCACAGTCAATCGCCACGTTCTGCACAACAGAGATCATGCGCGCGAGCCTTCCTGATCTCCAGGCCGAACGCCACCGTGTTGCGCTCCGCCGATCAGTCGTTCAGGGGAGAATCGCCGCAGGAGCGCAGATCGTTGGTCCCGTGATCTCGGCCTTCTGGCATGACGGCGAGCTCGGCACCGGCGAGGGGAGGCCTTCACGTCTCGGCGCGGCGGGACTTACGGTTTGTGGGTTACCCAGAGCAGTTCCGCCGGCCAGCGGTGTGCCCAGTCGGGTGGGTCGGTTTCGTTGTAGCCGTTGGGTGTTCCGAGTTCGGGCCGCGGCTCGATGAGGTCGTCGATGACGAGACCCGCCCCGCGCAGGACCCTGACCCAGTCGCCGTAGGTGAGCTGATAGCTGGTCGCGCCGTCGCCTTCGGCGATGGTGTTCAGCCCGAAGTAGTCCTGCTGCAGTGTCGTGGTCACGCGGCTGGCGGCTTCGTCGTAGCAAGCTTCGAACCATGGGCTGGCGACGTTGAACACCAGGCGCCCGCCTCGGCCCAAGACGCGTGCGGCCTGCGGGACGGCCAGGTGCGGGGGCGCCCAGCTGAGCCCACCGAAGTCGCAGAACACCAGGTCGAAGCTGTCGGCGGCGAAGGGGAGTTGTTCGGCGGCGCCTTGCACCAGCGGGTAGCGGGCCGCTCCCATCGCGCGGGCCGCCGCGGCGAGTTGGGCTTCGGACAGGTCGAGCCCGACCACGGTGGCGCCCTCGGCGGCAAGCGCCCTGGACCACTGGCCGGCGCCGCAGCCGAGTTCGAGGACGCGCTTGCCGGTGACGTCGCCCAGGGCGTGCAGGTGCGCGTCGGGGATGGAGTACATGCCCCACAGCCGGGGTGCGGCGCCGATTTGCGGGTCGTGCTCGTGCTGGTAGGCGGTGCTGATCCGGTTCCAGAGCCGCCGGTTGGCGGGGATGCTGTCCACGTGCCGACTCCAGCACCGCCTGCCGGGGGCGGTCAACACGATTAGGGCGCCCCTCGACCCCGTATGCAGCCCACCGGGTCACCCAGTCGACGCCATGCCTCACCCCCGCAACGGCCCGGCCAGTCGTGTCAGCAGGCCCGCGACCAGGGCCGTCTGGGCGGGCACGGTGTCGGGGTGGATGAACTCGCCCCGGGCGTGGGCGCCGTCGCCGACTGCGCCCATGCCGCACAGGACGGGCAGGCCGAGAGCGGAGATGAAGTTGGCGTCGCTGGCGCCGCCGACGGCGGCATCGGGCAGGTCGTCGCGGCCCTGGGCGCGGGCGACCTCCCGGGCGAGGCCGAGCAGGGGGGCGGAGGCGGCGTTGAGGGTCATCGGCGGCCGGTTCCAGGCGTGTTCGATGTCGATGCGGACGCGGGGGTCGCTGACCTCGATGGCGTCCAGTTCGGCGTCGACCCGTGCCTGTTCGGCTTCGCTGCCGACCCGGATGTCGACGCGGGCGGTGGCCTGCCCGGCGACGACGTTGGTGGCGGAGCCGCCCTCGATGAGCCCGGTGTTGATGGTGGTGCCCCGGTCGGGGCGGGCGACGGCCGCGGCGGCGACCACGAACTCGGACAGCGCGGTGATCGCGCTCGCCCCGTCCTCGGGCGCGAGCCCGGCGTGCGCTTCGACGCCGGTGGCCGTGACCCGGAAGATCCCGGAGCCCTTGCGGGCGGTCTTGACCGCGCCGTGGGCGGTGGGTTCCAGCACCAGCGTGGCGTCGGCCTTCCGCGCGACCTCCTCGATCACCGGCCGCGAGGACAGGGAGCCGATCTCCTCGTCGCCGTTGAAGAGGAAGGTCACGGTAGGCACCGGGCCGCCGCTCTCCCGGGCCAGCTTCAGGGCCCAGATGCCTTGCGCCAGGCCGGTCTTCATGTCGAAGATGCCCGGCGCGCTGAGCTTCTCCCGGCCGTCGTCGGACGCCTCCGGCTGCTCCCATCCGGCGAGGGTGCCGGTCGGCCACACGGTGTCGTAGTGGCCGACGAGCGCGACGTGCCCGGGGCCGGTGCCTGCGTAGGTGAGGGTGAGGGTGTCGCCGCACGCGCCGCCGGGGTGACGCTGTTCGCGGTCGGGCCCGCCGAGCCGGTGGACGGCCAGCTCACGCAGCAGGTCCAGGCCGGCTGTGAGGGCGG
Source organism: Streptomyces afghaniensis 772 (assembly GCA_000415505.1). Lineage (GTDB taxonomy): Bacteria > Actinomycetota > Actinomycetes > Streptomycetales > Streptomycetaceae > Streptomyces > Streptomyces afghaniensis. Next base: position 14,322 of record KE354487.1, on the reverse strand, counting down.
GCAGGTCGTGGCTGCTGGTCTCGTGGCGGACGAGGGTCAGGATGTCGGTGACGATCTCCGGCGAGACGTCCTGGGCACGGGCGGTGAGAGCGGCAGCGGGTGATGCGGTCATGGTCTGCTTTCTCGTACGGGGGGCGGGGCGGCGTTCCTCGGCGGAAGGCGGGGGCGTCAGTTGATGCCGAAGGGGATGCCCAGCAGGTACCAGGCCACGAAGAACGCGATCCAGACGACCCAGACGACGGCGGCGATCGGGATCGTGAAGGAGGCGAGGGTGCCGATGCCGGCGGACTTGCGGTGCTGCTGGATGAAGCCCAGCGCCATGACGAAGTACGGGCTCATCGGGGTGACGCAGTTGGTGACCGAGTCGGCGACCCGGTAGACGGCCTGCGTGGTCTCGGGCTCGATGCCGATGAGCATCAGCATGGGCACGAGGACGGGAGCGGCCAGCGCCCACAGGGCGGAGCCGCTGGTGATGACGAGGTTCATGAACGTGATCAGCACGGCGATGCCGACCAGCACGGCCCAGCCGTGCAGGTGCAGGTCGCGCAGTGTCTCCGCGCCCGTGACGGCGAGGATGTCGCCGATGTTGGTCCACTTGAAGTAGGCGAGGAACTGGGAGATGGCGAAGAACAGGACGAGGATCGGCGCCATCGACCGGGTGCCGTCGACCATCGCGGCGATGATGTCGCGGGAGGCGGAGAAGGTGCCGGTCAGCCGGCCGTAGACGGTGCCGAGCACGGCGAAGAACACGCCCAGGACGAGTGCCATCCCGCCGATCAGCGGGGAGTCGACGATGCCGCCGCCCTCGCCGCGCAGGGGTGAGGACGCGGGGACCATGGCCAGGGCCAGGAACGCGAGGAAGCCGACAGCGACCAGCCCGGTCACGCGCAGTGCGCGGCGCTGCTGCCCGGTGACCTCGATCGCCTCCAGTTCGTCGGCCTCGAGCGCGGCGACCGGCTCGTCGGGCTGGAGGTCCGAGCGGCGGGCCAGGACCTTGTCGACGACGAGCGTGATCACCAGGGCCACGAGGGCGGACGAGCCGAGCCCGAAGAAGTAGTTGGCGACCGGAGTGACGACGTGGTGCGCGTCGATGGTGTGGGCGGCGGCGGTGGAGATCGACGACAGCAGGACGTCGGTGGTGGTGAGCGACGGGGAGGCGTCGTAGCCGGCGGAGATGGAGACGTAGGCGACGATGCAGCCGAGCACCGGGCTGCGGCCCGCGGCGCGGAATATGAGGGCGCCGAGCGGGATGAGGGTGACGTAGGCGGCGTCGCCGGCGACATGGCTGACCATGGCCGTCATCGACAGGGCGAAGGTGAGGTACCTGCCCGGCACCCGCGCCACCATGCGGCGCAGCAGTGCGGAGAACAGTCCGCTCTTCTCGGCGACGGCGATGCCGAACATCACGGTGAGGATGGTGGCCAGCGGCGGGAAGGCCGCGAAGTTGTCGACGGCCCCCTCGACGGCCATGGTGAGGCCGTCCTTGCTGAGCAGGCTCTCCACCGTGATGGTCTCGTGCGTGCCGGGATGCACGGCGCTGACACCGGCCGCCGCCAGTACGGCGCTGAGGACGGCGACGACCCCCGCGAGGATCCAGAACAGCCAGAACGGGTCGGGGAGTTTGTTGCCGACCTTCTCGATCGCCGCGAAACCGCGGAACGCGGTGCGCAGGAGTCTCGACTGCGGCTCGGTCGGCTGAGGCTGGGCGGAGGTGGCACTCACCGGTACCTCTTCGTGCATTCGAGGGATGTTCCCGCGAACAATGGCACTGAAGTGAGAGATTCTCTAGGCCCTGGCTGTAACAGTGGGATTAATCGGCGGTCTAAGGTGGGCGCCATGACCCGCCCTCTCCTCGACGAGCTCGACCGGCGCCTCATCGGAGCGCTGCATCTGGCACCCCGGGCCACCTGGGACGACATCGGCGGGATCCTGTCCGCCGACGCCAGCACCCTCAAACGCCGTTACGACCGGCTGCACGAGGCCCGGATGATCCGCGTGATCGGGCAGGCCGACTGGGGCATGCACACGACGGCGATGCCGGTCCACGTTTTCCTGGACATCACCGGCGAAACCCCGCTGGCCGTCCTGGACCGGCTCCGTGACCTGCCCCACCTTCAGCTCCTGGCGCAGATCTCCGGCGACTACCCGCTCTACGCCGTCGTCCACGCCCCCTCCGAGGCGGCCACCAGCGAGGCGATCGACCGGATGTTCTCCGTCCCCGGCGTCCGCCGCGTCAACGCCCTGCCCGCGCTCAGTACCCTGCGCCGGGGCATCACCTGGGACCCGCAGTTCCTGACCGACGGCGAACGGGCAGCCCTGCTCGAACTCGCCGGCGCTCATCCCGAGGGCGCCGCGACCGCGACACCCCCCGCCAAACCCCTCAGCGAGGCCGAACGCACCGTCGTCGCCCTGCTGATCCAGGACAGCCGGGCCTCCGCCGCGAGCATCGGCCGGGCCGCGGGCCTGGCCACCTCCACCGCGCACCGGGTCGTCCGCCGGGTCCTCGACGAGGGGTGGGTCAAACCGCGCCTGGAGATCGTGTCGGAATGGCTCGGCTTCCAGACGCCCTTCATCCTTCGCCTGCGCGTCGCCCCGGGCGAGACCCCCGACGTCATGCGCCGCATCGACCGGCTCCCCCAGACCCGGCTCGTCGCCCACGTCGCCAGCGACATGTCCGTCCTCGCCACCGGCCTGGTCACCGACCGCTCCGCCCTGGCGCTCTTCGTCGACCGCGAACTCGCCCGGATCCCCGGCATACTCACCGTCAGCGTCGACGTCATGCTCGCCGAACCGCGCCGCTACTGGCTGGACCGGGACCTGGCCTCAGGGCTCGGCGAGTTCCACGCGCCGTCGTTGCTGTGAACGCAGGGCTCGCCGGGCAGAAACGGGCGATGCTGTCGTACGAGCGATGCTGTCGTATCCGTCGAGAGTCGAGGAGAGTGCGTCGCGCATGGCTGAGCTCCATCCCCCCGTCGAGCCGTACGAGCACGGCATGCTCGACGTCGGCGACGGCAACCGCGTCTACTGGGAGAGCTGCGGGAATCCGGCGGGCAAGCCCGCGCTCGTACTCCACGGCGGGCCCGGCTCCGGGGCGGGGCCGTTCTGGCGTCGGCTGTTCGATCCGGCGGCGTACCGCATCGTGCTCCTCGACCAGCGCGGGTGCGGGCGCAGCACACCCGACGCCGCCGATCCGAGTACCTCGCTCGACGCCAACACGACGCCCCATCTGATCGCCGACATCGAGCTGCTCCGACGCCACCTCGGCATCGGGGAATGGCTCGTCCTCGGCGGCTCCTGGGGCGTGACCCTCGCGCTGGCCTACGCCGAGCAGCACCCCGAGCGGGTGTCCGAGCTGGTCCTCTTCAGCGTCACCAACACCACCCGCCGCGAGGTGGAGTGGGTCACGCGGGACATGGGCCGGATCTTCCCCGAGGAGTGGGCCCGGTTCCGTGACACCGTCCCCGAGGGGGAGCGCGACGGCAGCCTGGTGGACGCCTACGCCCGGATGCTCGCCGACCCTGATCCGGCCGTACGGGAGCGGGCCGCGCGGGAGTGGTGCCGGTGGGAGGACGTGCACGTGTCCACGCACCCCGGGTACCGGCCAGATCCCCGTTTCGAGGACCCGGACTTCCGGCTGCGTTTCGCCCGCCTCGTCACGCACTACTGGCGGCACGCCGGCTTCCTGGCGGACGGGGCGCTGCTGCGCGACGCCGGGAAGCTCGCCGGCATCCCCGGCGTGCTGATCCACGGGCGGCTGGACATCAGCGGGCCTCCGGACGTGGCGTGGCGGCTGGCCCAGGTGTGGCGGGACGCGGACCTCGTGCTGATCGGCGAAGAGGGGCACGGGCTGTCGGGGGATGCCACGACGGAGGCCGTGCTGGCGGCCACGGACCGGTTCCGGCCGGTCGACATCCCATAGGAGAGGCTTCCGGTGCCGGTGCCGGTGCCGGTGCCGACTCCCGGTTTCGGAGCGAACCACCGTCACCAACCTGTGCGATCAGCACACCTAGGACGCGCCCACCTCAAGCAGTTCCTTGAGGTGCGCCTCGTCCCGCGGAATCTCCTTGCGGACCAGTGGCTTGACCACGAGCGGAACGAGCACCTTGCCGATGCCGTGCGGCTCGAGATCGACGGACAGCGTCAGTCGGGACCGCTCGCCGTCGTCGAGCGGCTCGATCGTGCCCTGGAGGTCACTGCGGACCGGGCCGTTGACGCCGTGGAAGTGCCAGCTGCGCGGCGGGTTGAACTCGGTTACCTCCATGGTCATGGGGACCTTCAGGCGCCCGATCCGCCGCTGCACCTGGAAGCGAGAGCCGACACCGAGCGGCCCTTCACTCAGGGTGCGTACCGCTGCGGCGCTCTCCTCCCACTCAGCGATGTGCTTCGGATCCGTCAGGTACGTGAAGACTTCGTCGGGGCGACGGGAGATGTCGATGGTTTCTTCGATGCGGGACATTACGCCCCCTTCCGGTAGTCTCTAGAACAAAATGATCCCATGGGCTGGGGTGAGCGACCATAGGTCGCCGCGGCCCGGCGAGCCGCCTGCGGCACCACGTCGGAGCCGGGCCCTGCCGCCCATGATCGACGATCTTTCATCGAACCCCAGTCCGGGAACGATCACTGCGCTGGCCAGTCATGATCACTCAAGGCCGGAGCCCACCTCGCCTCACTCATCCTCTGGCTCCGCGAACCCACCCAAGGTCATTTGTCAGACAGATCCCAGGCCGACCGCTTGGCGCCGCAGGTCGCCAGACTGCACCACCGGCGCCGCCCGCTCTCGTCGAGGAACAGCCAGCCGCAGTCCGGACTGGGGCAGCCGCGGACGGTGAAGCGCCGCGGGTCGGCGAGCAGTTCGCCCGCGTTGCGGGCCACCGCGCAGACGGGCAGGCGCAGTCCGGCGGCGGGCGAGGGCTGCCAGCGTCCGAGACCGTCCTCGCCACGCGTGAAGACCGACAGCCGCGCGGCGTCCTCCACCGCCCCGGCCACCGACTTGAACGCCCGGCCGTCCTGCGGATCCGTCAGACAGGCGTACAGGTCCGTACGCAACCGCCGGGCCTCGTCGAGGACGGCGGCGGCCTCGGCCGGCTGCCGAAGGGCCTGTTCCCGCAGCCGGGTCACCTGCCCGTCCTCGATCAGGTCGAGGTGGCCGGCCCATACGGCGAGCGTGGCGTAGCTGCGCAGCCACTCCGACCCGGGCAGCGGCTCCCCGCTCCACCCGGCGTAGGTGTTGCAGAACTCCAGCGCGGGGTGTCCGCTCGTACTCCACGGCAGCCACTGGTCGCCGACCCGGACCGCGTAGACGGGCCCGGGGGCCGGTCGAGCCGGGGGTCGGCGCGCAGCACGCGCTCGTGCAGGGTGCGGAGTTCGCCGTTCGGTTCGACGCCGAGTTCGGTCGCCAGTGTCGTACGCGTGCTGCGATACAGCCGGAGGGCGTCGGCCCGGCGGCCCGCCCGGTACAGGGCGGTCATCTGGGCGCCGACCAGCCGTTCACGGGTCGGGTGCTCTTCCAGCAGCGGCGTCAGGTCCGCCACGACACGGTCGTGCCGCCCCAAGGCGAGCTGGGTCTCGGCTCGCCGCTCCACGGCGGACAGGCGCAGTTCGCCCAGCGTGCCGCCGAGGCGAGTGCGCAGCCGTTCGTCGGCCACGTCCGCGAGCAGCGGGCCGCGCCACAGTCCGAGGGCCTGGTCGTACAGGCGGATCCGTTCCGCGGGATCAGCGCAGTCCGCCGCCTGCCCGACGAGCCCGGCGAACTCCTGGACGTCGATCCCATGGGGGCCCTGCTCCACGGCGTAACCGTCGTGCCGGGTCTCGACGGACACCCCGTGCGGCCTGAGCGCGGCACGCAGGCGGCCGACGTAGGTGTGGACGGTGGCGCGGGCGGAGGCGGGCGGCTCGTCGTCCCACAGCAGGTCGATGAGGCGGTCCGTCGTGACCGCGCGGCCCGCGTGCAGCAGCAGGACCGCCAGCAGGCACCGCTCCTGGCGGCGGCTGCCCACCAGGACCTGCCGTCCCTCGTGGCGGGCGGCGAACGGACCGAGCAGTTGGAACTCCATGGCTGTCCGGCAGCCTAACGGGACGTCGATGGTCAGGCTTTGGTCAGAGGCCGGGGAGAGACTGGCGCACGCCCCTTCCTTCCACCCGTCTCTGCCCAGGGAGAACCATGCGCCGAACAGCTCTCGCCACGCTGGTACTTGCCGCCGTGCTCGTCGGGACGCAGCCCGCGTCCGCGGAGCCGGCGCCGGGCTGGGAACCGGCACCCTCCGCGCCGTGGGACGTCGGCGCCGGTGCGCGATGCGACTTCCCCGTCCACGGCGACCCGGTCGTCGACGAAGTGGTGCGGCGCGTGCTGAGCACCTACCCCGACGGCTCCGTGCGGCGGGTCGCGTACCAGGGCGATCTGGTCGTTCGTGTCACGAACACCGAGACCGGCGCCTCCTACGACGCCGACGCGAGCGGCTCGGCCGTCGTCGAACACCGGCCCGACGGCTCCCAGCTGTGGGCCGTGCACGGACCGGTGCTCGTCGGGGTCGGCCAGGACCAGGGCAGTCTGCCGCGCGGCCTCTACCTCGTCGACGGCGTCTACACGATGGACATCAGCCCCACCGGCTACAAGTCCGTACGCCTCCTGCACGGGACGACGGACGACCTGTGCGCGCACATCGGCTGAACGGGCCCGCCCTCCCCGATGCCCGGACCCGGGCTCGCTGCACTTGCGGTGGCCGAAAGAGTGCCCAGACTGAAGGGAAGGTTCGAGTGGAGGTGACCTCTTCATGGCCAGGATCACGCGGGAGACCGAGAACGAGTCGATCAAGGAGATCGAGCTTTTCGACGTCGACTTGAGCGAGGCAGAGAAGGAATTGTTTCGGTCGGCCCCCGAGCAGTTCGCCAAGGATTTCCTCGAAAGTGAAGGGTTCACGGTCAATCGCGTCGTCGTCGAGAGGCGTCTGCAGGGCGACGACACCGACCCCGGTTTCTGCGACAGGCCGTTGAAGCTGGTCCACGCCAAGGTGGGGACTCTGAACTCCACCTGGATCTGGCTGTGCCCGCACCCCATCTAGTGCCGTGACCGGAATCGGTCCCTGCCCACCCGTCAGGGCCTTTCGGGCTTGCGGGCCAGGAGGCAGGCGTGCGGTCTCCTCAGCCGTCCGCCGGGCTCCTGCTCCAGTCTCGCGGTGACAACGAGTCCGGCCTGCTCCAGCAGGCCGGCCATGCGGTCCAGCGGCAGAAGGTACGACTCGTAGGACACCGGACGGCCATAGCCCTGGGTCGGATGCAGGTGTTCGTCGCCGACATAGTCTCCCCAGAGCAGGTAGCCGCCGGGTGCGAGCGTGCGGTGGAACTCGGCGAACACCGCCGGCAGCCACTGCGGGGGCGTGTGGTGGGTGGAGTACCAGGCCAGGATGCCGCCGAGCTCGTCGTCCCCCGTCTCCAGCGAGGTCATCGAGCCCTCGGTGAACCGCAGGTGCGGATAGGCGTGGCGGGCCAGTCCGATCATCTTCGGTGACAGATCGACGCCGAAGGCGGACACCCCCAACCCGGCCAGGTGCGCCGTCACGCGGCGGGGCCGCATCCCAGGTCCGCGACCGGCCCCGGACCGGCCGTCCGCACGAGTTCGGCGAACCCCGCCAGCATCGCGCGTGACAGCGGGTCCATCTCGGCTGGAGGCGGGACGCGTTCGACGTAGTCGATGGCAACCGTGTCGTACGACTCACGCACGGCGGTCAGGAAGGAGGGCTCGGCCATGCGGGCGACCCTAGACCGGGGAACTACGCCGTTGGAGTGCACTGTGCGGCAGGCGCGCTTGCCGTCGCTGCCATGAGAGCAGCCGGCGAGGATGCGCCTGACCGTGCTGACGCCCCGCGAGGAGAGACGGACGTGGCCGTGACGGATCCCTCACCGCTCTCTCGTGCAAGGGAGTGGACCGACCGCCTCGCCCGGGCCGATCGTGGGCGGCATGGATGATCACCGTGTGGCGCCAGTCGACCCTGCCGGTCCGGGTACGGAAGCGGAGGAGGTTCGTCGTTTCTGGGGGCGGCTCGGGCTTCCCGGGCTGATCGACGTGCACACGCACTTCATGCCCGAGCGGGTGCTGCACAAGGTGTGGGACTACTTCGACGCGCTCGGGGCGATGACCGGCGGGCTGGAGTGGCCGATCACCTACCGGCAGGAGGAGGCGGAACGGGCGGACGTCCTCCGGGAGTTCGGGGTGCGGGCCTTCACCGCGATGCTGTATCCGCACAAGCCGGGCATGGCCCGCTGGCTGAACGGCTGGGCTGTCGACTTCGCCCGCCGCACACCCGACTGTCTGCACACCGCGACCCTCTACCCCGAGCCGGGCGTCGAGGCGTACGTCCGGGAGGCCGTCGAGGCGGGTGCGCGGGTCTTCAAGGCGCATGTGCAGGTGGGGGCGTACGACCCCGCCGACGAACTGCTCCAGCCGGCGTGGGGGCTGCTGGCCGAGGCCGGGATCCCCGTGGTGATCCACTGCGGCTCCGGACCCGCGCCCGGCAAGCACACCGGCCCCGAGCCGATCGCCCGGGTGCTGGCGCGGCACCCCCGGCTGCGGCTGGTCGTCGCGCACATGGGGATGCCCGAGTACGAGGAGTTCTTCGGCCTGGCCGAGCGGTACGGAGAGGTCCGGCTGGACACGACGATGGCGTTCACCGACTTCAGCGAGAGCTTCATGCCGTTCCCCCGCAGGGCCCTGCCCCGGCTGGCCGGACTCGGCGACCGCGTCCTGCTCGGCTCCGACTTCCCCAACATCCCCTATCCGTACGAGCACCAGCTCCACGCCCTGGAACGGCTGGACCTGGGAGAGGACTGGCTGCGGGCGGTGTGCCACGACAACGCGGCAGGGCTGTTCGGGCTGTGAGCTTGTTCCGGAGCGTTGTGCGCGCCTGGATCCTGCCGATGCTGCTCATGCTCTGCGGCTCAACCGTCGCGGCTGGGCTGATCTCCGCGGACAGCGGCGGGGCGGCCACAGCAGTCCTGCTCGTGTTCCTGGTGCTGGCGGGCGTGAACTCGCCCCTCGTCTTCCCGAGGTCGATCGGTGCGCTGGAGGCACAGCGCCGCAGCGCGGTCGACGGACGGCCGGTCGTCTACTGGCGGCCGGGCTGCACGTACTGCATGCGACTGCGCATCCGGCTGGGCCGCAGCGCCCGCCGGTTGCACTGGGTCGACATCTGGCGTGACCCGGCAGGTGCCGCAGCGGTGAGGGCGGTCAACGACGGCGACGAGACCGTGCCGACCGTCGTCGTGGCGGGCCGGCCGCACACCAACCCCGATCCTGAATGGGTGCGGGAACAGCTGTCCTCTTCCGCGTGATCTCACACGGGGCGTCAGAATGGCCCGATGGAACATCACTTCGTCGGCATACCGGAGTTGACCGGCGTTCCCCGTGTCGCGGTCGTCATCGACGTCATGCGTGCCTTCACCGTGGCTGCCTGGGCCTTCTCGCGTGGCGTCGAGAGGATCGTCCTGGCCGAAACGGAGAGTGAGGCACTTGCCTTGAAGGAGAGCCACCCGGGCTGGCTGGCTCTGAAGGACGGAGCTCCGGCGGCGGGCTTCGACGCGGTGAACTCACCCGGCCTGCTCAGGTCACGCGATTTCGCCGGCCGCACGCTGGTGCAGAAGACGACGGCAGGAACCGTGGGCGCGCTGGCCGTCGCGAACGCGCCGCTCGTCCTGTGCGCGAGCTTCGTGGTGGCCGGCCCGACCGCGCGGTTCCTGCAGGCCAGGGGGGATTCCGGTCCGGTGACGTTCGTCGTCACCGGCGAAGGTGGCCGGGCCGACGAGGACCTGGCCTGTGCTGAATACATCGGTCGATCCGTGGCCGGGGGCGATGTCGAGGCGGACCCGTACCTCCAGCGCGCGAGGAATTCCGGTGCTGCCGCAGACCTCGCCGGTGGGCGGCGGAGCGGATACCACCCGGACGATGTCGATCTCTGCCTGGAAATCGACCGGTTCTCCTTCGCGATGGTGGCTCGCCAGGAAGAGTCCCTGACGGTGCTCCGCCCCGTTGCGGTGCCGTGAACCACACACCCCGGCACGACGCCCCCGGCCTCGCCGTCACCATGGGGTGCGGCAGACCGAGGGCGTCCTAGCGGGCGGGTGCGGGACTACGGGGTGTCCGTCACCTCCGTGACCTTCCAGCGCTGGTTGGACCCGGAGTTCGGCTGCCAGACGCCGACCGGGGCGCCTTCGTTCGTGGACTGGCCCCCGACGTCCGGGAGCTGGCCCGTGGCGGCGTTGACCAGGGTCCAGGTGCCGTCGCCGGTCGAGGACATGATCCACTCGGTGGCCTTGTCGCGGCGGCCCTCGTCCGGCTCGGCGACCAGGGCGCCGTCGCGGACGGCCAGGCGCTTGTCCGAGGCGGTTTCGGTGAAGACGTACCGCTTGCGGTTGTCCTTGCCGCGGATCTGCTCCACCCGCCACTGCTGACCGCTCGGGTCCGAGGCGTTGGCGCTCTTGATGACCAGACCCGTGCCGTTGCCGGCGATGGTGAGGTCCTTGCCGCTCTGGACGCCCGTCAGCCGGTAGGTGTGGTCCTTCCGCAGCTCGGCCGCGTCCTTCGCGACGCCGGAGACGCCCTTGACGAGGAAGGACGTCACCGACTGGGCGGGCACGGTGACCGTGGCCTGCTTGCCGGAGACCCGGATCGCCTTCTGCTTCTCCAGCTTGCCGTCGGCGCTGGTCACCACCGGGGTGACGGTGGCGTGCGAGGAGACCCGGCCGAACTTCGACAGGTCGAGGGTGACCGCACGGGACTCGGTGGCGCTGTTGACGTGGACGACCGTCGCCGCGTCGCCCTTGCGGGAGATCGCCGCGGTGCTGGACGTGTCGTTGGTCTTGATCAGCCGGTCGCCGGGCTTGATGTAGTGCGTGAAGTTGCGGGCCGTGTCGAACTTGGTGTTCGTGTAGATCGGGCAGGACTTCAGGGTGTCCTTCGAGGTGCAGCTGAAGGGGAGCTGGATCTCGCCCCAGTTGCCGCCCTTCGCGGACTCCCCGCCCGGCTTCATGTTGTCGTAGTCCTCGACGGGCTGCCAGAACACCCAGGCCTTGGGCTCCAGTTCGCGCAGGTCGTCGACCATGCGCTGGGCGAGGCCGAGGCCGGGCCGCATGTCCGTGAAGCTCTGGCCGTCGCCCCAGTCGCCCTCGACCTCGCTCATCCACAGCGGCTTGTCGGCGGCCTTGGCGAGGTCGCGGACGGTGGTGCGCTGGCCGGTGCCGTAGGTGTGGACGTTCATCTGGCCGACCAGGTCGCGGACCTCCTGGGGGTAGGAGTTCCAGTTGGTGGCGAACGTGCCGGGGTTGGTCTCGTCCATCGCGGAGATCTCCGCGTCCGACTTGGACTTCTTCAGCACCGGTGCCAGCGCGCGCAGCACCTTCTGCTGGAGCTCGGGGCCCATGTGGGCGCCCTCCTGGCGGCCTCCGGTCGGCTCGCCGTCGGGGCCGAGCTTGGTGCCCCAGTAGTCGGTGTTCGGCTCGTTGAAGGGGTCGAGCGTGTCGACCTTGATGCCGTGCGCCTTCTCCAGCCGCTCGGTCGCGCCCACCAGGTACTTGGCGAAGTCCTCGACGGACTCCGGCTTCAGCTGGTCCTTGCCCGCGTCGAAGTTGCCGGAGACGTAGCCGCTCTCGGTCATGAACCAGGGCGGGGAGTTGCTGAAGGTCTCCCAGTGGGTGATGTCCTTCTTGATGCGGTCGACCCACCAGCGCTGCGTCTTGTCGGCGTTCTTGTTCCAGTCGGCGGGGTCCTCGGCGTCCCACCAGTCGACGTCCTCGCGGGTGGTGCCCGCCGGGGCCTTCCACCAGCCCTCGACCGCGCCGCCGGCCCGCAGGTAGTCCTTGACGTCCGGGGCGTTGCCGCCGCCGATGTTGTAGCGGGCGATGTTCAGGGCGAGGCCCTCGTCGCCGAAGAGGAGCTTGTAGAGCTTCTCGCGCACTGCGGGCGGGTAGTCGCCGGTGGCGTTGGCGAACCAGACCAGGCTCGTGCCCCAGCCCTCGAACTTCTCCTGCTGGTAGGACGGGTCGGGGCGGACGGTGACCCCGGCCGCCTGCGCGGTGGGCTCGGCGTGCGCGGCGGGCAGGGTGGTGGTGGCCAGGATGGTTCCGGTCGCCACGGCGGTGACGCCGATGGCCCCGAGGAGCCTTCTCTTGCGGGTGCGGTGTGCCATCTCGAGTACTCCAACTCTTCTGCGTCCGCGCGTCCCGGCGGGCGCAGAGATCGGGGCCTACGTGGTGCGACTGGTGCGAGCTCTGGTGCTGTTCGATGCCTTTTCGTACGGTTGGGACCAGGCAATGTTTACGTAAACATCCACTGGCGGGATGTCTACACTGTCCGAATCTCAGGGGTCAAGGAGTCGTTCCGGACCGAAATTTGCGGCGGCTGCGCGGGGAGGGGAATGTGGGCACGGTGGAGGGTGCGAGAGAACCCGAGGGCACGCGCCGTACGAGAAGGCGTCCGGCCCGTCCGCGCCAGGGCGCCTCCATGGCCGACGTCGCGCAGCTCGCCGGCGTCTCCTCCCAGACGGTCTCCCGCGTCTCCAACGGCTTCCCGGGCGTCACCGAGGACACCCGCCGCCAGGTCCTGGCCGCGATGCGGGAGCTGGGCTACCGCCCCAACAGTGCCGCACGGGCGCTCAAGCGCGGCGAGTTCCGCACCCTCGGTGTGATCACCTTCTCCCTCTCCACCATGGGCAACATCCGCACCCTGGAGGCCATCGCCACCTCCGCTGCCCGGCACGGCTACGCCGTCACGCTGCTGCCCGTCGCCGTCCCCACCCAGGACGAGGTGAACGGCGCCTTCTCCCGCCTCGGAGAACTCGCCGTGGACGCCGTGATCGTCATCATGGAGATCCATCTGCTGGACGCGGCGACGGTCTCGCTCCCGCCCGGCGTGCAGGTCGTGGTGGCCGACTCGGACGCCGGCGACCGCTACACCGTGGTCGACACCGACCAGGCGGGCGGCGCCCGGGACGCCGTACGGCACCTGCTGGACCTCGGCCACGAGACGGTGTGGCACCTGGCCGGCCCCGAGGGCTCCTTCGCCGCCCAGCGCCGCGCCAACGCCTGGCGCGACACGCTGACCGCGGCCGGCCGCGTCACGCCGCCCCTGGTCCGGGGCGACTGGTCGGCCGAGTCCGGCTACCGGGCCGGGCTGCGGCTGGCCGACGAGCAGGACTGCACGGCGGTGTTCGCGGCCAACGACCAGATGGCCCTGGGCCTGCTCCGGGCCCTGCACGAGCGCGGCCTGCGCGTCCCCGGCGACATCAGCGTCATCGGCTTCGACGACATCCCCGAGTCCGCGTCCTTCCTCCCGCCCCTGACGACCATCCACCAGGACTTCGCCGAGGTGGGGCGGCTGTGCGTGGAGGGCGTCCTGAGCAAGATGCGGCAGGACGGGGAGGAGCACGGGACGACGCTGGTGCCTACGCGGCTGGTGCGGCGGGAGAGCACGGGGGCGCCGGGGCGAGCGACCGGCTGAGGGCTCACGCCCGCGGGCACCGCGGTGAGCCCGGTCGGCCTGGAGCGGGCGACCTCAGCCGCCCTTCCCCGGCGTCACCAGACCCGCCTCGTACGCCACGATCACCGCCTGGGCGCGGTCGCGGAGTCCCAGCTTCGTGAACAGGCGGTTGATGTGGGTCTTGACCGTGTGGTCGGTGATGGTCAGGCGTTCGGCGATGTCCGCGTTGGACAGGCCCTGGGCGATGAGGAGCAGGACCTCCACCTCGCGGGCGGTGAGGCGGTCGAGGAGGGACTTGGGGGCCGTGACGGGGCGGCGGGGGGCGAACTCGGCGATGAGGCGGCGGGTGATGCCGGGGGCCAGCATGGCGTCACCGGCGGCCACCACCCGTACCGCGTGCAGGAGTTCGGGGAAGGTGGCGTCCTTCAGGAGGAAGCCGCTGGCACCGGCCGCCAGTGCGTCGAAGACGTACTGGTCGAGGTCGAACGTGGTGAGCATCAGCGCCTTGGTGGCGCCGTCGGTCTCCCTCAGGATCGTGCGCGCGGCCTGTATGCCGTCCAGCTTGGGCATCCTGATGTCCAGCAGGGCCACGTCCGGCCGGTGGTCCAGGGCGAGGGCGACGGCCTGTTCGCCGTCCTCCGCCTCGCCCACGACGTCGATGTCGTCCTGGGTGGACAGCAGGTTGACGAACCCCGTGCGCACCACCGCCTGGTCGTCGGCCACGATGGCCCGTATCGGTTCCCCCGCCGTCACTCGTACACACCTTCCGCGAAGCTCTTCGCGCCGGCCCGCACCGGGAGTTCGGCCTCGATCAGGAAACCGCCCCCGGGACCGGCGGGCCCGCAGGTCAGACGTCCGCC
>KE354486.1 GCA_000415505.1 Streptomyces afghaniensis 772 | reverse complement strand
GTCGGCGTCAGCAGCAGCTCCGCCTCGGCGAACAGCCCGGCCAGCCGCCGGTCGTTCTCCGCCCGGACGCGGTGGGCTTCACCCGGATCGGCGCCGGGGGTGCGCAGGGCGAGCCAGGCGGGCCCGGGGTCCGTGAGCCGCAACGGCACCCGCGGCCGTACGAGCCGTACGACGCCCGCCGCCACGAGCCGTTCGACCGCCGCCCGGGCGAGCGCGACGGGCTCCGGGTCGGGCCCGGCGAAGCCCAGGTCGGACGACCAGACGGCGGTGACGGGGAGCCGTGTGCCGGTCGGCACCGGCTCGTCCGACACCACGTGCCACCAGCTCGCCGCGTCCGACGCCGAGCGCGCGAGCACACCGGGGACGGCGAGCCCCGTACGGTCGGCGGAGGGCAGCCGTCCGGCCGTGGTCTTCAGGCCGGTCACACCGCACCACGCCGCCGGGATCCGCACCGACCCGGCCCCGTCGCTGCCCGTCGCCAGCGGCACCAGCCCGGCCGCCACCGCCACCGCGGCCCCGGCCGACGAGCCGCCCGGCGTACGGTCCGCCCGCCACGGGTTGACGGTCCGGCCACGGGCGCCGAGTCCCCAGGTCTGCCAGGGCGTTCCCGGCCCGGGCACGGACGTCGCGCCCACGGCGACACCACCGGCCGCGAGCAGCGGCCCCGCCGCACGCAGCCCGTGCCGCCCCTTCACGGCGATCGGCACCCCGGCCAGCGGCAGCGCTTCCCTCTTTCGAGTGACATCTGCGGCACGCCCTTCGAGCAGTGCGTCCACCTCGCGCGCCCGCCGCAAGGCGTCCTCGCGCCACACCTCGACGAACGCGCACAGCTCCGGGTCGGCCCGCTCGATCCGCTCCAGCGCCGCCGCGACCACGTCGACCGCGCGCAACTCCCGGGCCCGTACGCCCGCCGCGATCTCTCCGGCCGGCAGGGGCACCGCCGTCAGTGTGCCGCTCCCGTCAGCCGTACCAGGGCGGATGTCTCGCGCGGCGGATGCCCCAGCTCGCCCAGCCGCCAGGCCGGCACCCACGGCACGCGGTACACGTCGATGACCGACTCCAGGGACCTGACCCGCTGGGCGAGCGGACGCGGCAGCCGGCCCGGGGCGTCCGCCACGAGGACGACGGCGTCGAGGTCCAGCCCGGGCGGGGCCTGACCGCGCCGGAAGATCTCCACGGCACCGGCGACCGTGTCCAGCCCGGCCGCGTGTGTCCGCGCGACCAGCAGGACCGACGCCGGATCGCCCGGGCCGGGCCAGGCGCGGCCGCTGTCATGGCCGCCGTAGACCGCGGCGAGGGTGGAGACGCCCGCGCCGCCGTGTGTGCCGACCCAGGAGAAACGCCGTGCCGCGGCATGGGCGTGAGCGGGCTCCGGCGGCCCCGGCTCCTGTGTGGCCACCGGGCCGCGGATCCAGATCTCCGGCCCCTGTCGCATGCCTGTCTGCATGCCTCTCTCCTCCCTCGTGCTGCCGATCCTCATGCCATCCGGAACGATCCATACCGGGACCTGGAACCCTTGGGACGAGCCTGTGACACCGCGGTGACGTGAGAAACGGGAGCGAGCGGACACACTCGACAGTAGGACGACGCCGAATGAGGGGACGATGGCTCGACTCAGCCGCGAGAAGAAGCGGGAACAGAAGCAGGCCGCGCGCGCGGCGACCCCGGCGGCGCCGATCGACGTCCGTGTCCCCGGGGCAGGAGCGGACCCGGCAGGAGCGGACCCGGCCGCAGCGGGGCGGGGAGCCGGCGCGGGGGGTGTCTCCGACGGTGCGTCGGTCGGCGGTGTCCCCGTCTTCGCGGCTCCCGGCGAGGAGATCCAGCAGGCTGTCCTGAACCGCCTCCACCACATCGCCCTGGCCACCGGCCATCCCGTCCTCGCCACGATCCACGACGAGCGCATCGGCTACGTCGTGCCGCTCCAGGTCGACCCGGACGGCTCCAGCCGCTTCACCGCCGAGCCGGTCCGCACGGCCCCGCCGGACGACGCCGTCGCCGCCGCGGGAACGCCTGCGGCGGGTACGGCGACGAAGCCGCCCGTTCCACCGCCCGGTCCGACGCCGCCCGTTCCCCCACCCGGTCCGACACCGCCCGCGCCGGAGCCGCAGCACCCGCAGGACGACAGGGCCACGCACGTCCTGCGCCCCGTGCCGGAGCCCGGCCGTGGCCCGGCCTCGACGTTCCCGCTGCGGGCCGTGCCCGAACCGCAGCCGGCCGATCAGCCCGTACCGACCTTCGAGCTGCGCGCCGTACCGGAACCGCCGCAGTCCGAGCCGGAAGACGCACCACCGGGCCCGGCCACGACGCCCCCCGGCACCGTCGCACCGCCGACCGGTGAGTTCGGTCCGCCTCCGCTCATGGACGTCAGGCCGCTCCCCGTCCCCGGCACCGGCCCGGCCCCGCACCGCAGGCGGGAACCCGAGCCGATGTCCGAAGCGGAGCTGCTCGCGGCCGAAGCCGACGCCAAGCCGACCCCCGCCCGCGGCTTCGACGCCGTCGCGGAGGCCGTGCTCGGCGACGAACCCCTCGGCGCCCCGGGCGACCCCGCCGCCCCTGCCCTCCTCGCGGAGCCGATCGCCCGGATCAACGAGGCCGTCAAGGAAGGCCGGATCGACGCGGCGGCCGGGCTGGCGGACCGGACCGTCGTGGAGGCGTCGGGGACGCTCGGGCCGGAGCACCCCGAGGTGCTCCGGCTGCGCGAACTGACCGCGTACATCTCCTACCTGGCGGGCGACCCGCTCCGGGCCTTCCATCTCTCCCTCGACCTGGCCGGCGCCCGCCGCCGCTCGGGCGACGTGGAGGCCGCCTACGGCAACGTGCAGAGCGCGGCCACCGCCTGGCGCGCCGTGCGCGACCCGGCGGTGGGGCTGGAGCTGGGGCGGGACCTGATCGGCCTGTGGAACGAACTCGCCGCCGAGGACGGCCCCGCCGCCGAGGAGATCGAGCAACTGGAGTCGGCCCGCGCCCGCATGGGCCGGCTGACCGAACGGGCCCGCAACCAGTAGGCGCCGTTACTCCGACAGCTCCCACACCGCGTACGCGACGGCGTCGCTGTTGCGGTCCAGGGCGGTGTCGTCGATGTTGGCGGTGGTATCGCAGGAGGAGTGGTAGCAGCGGTCGAAGGCCCGCCCGGCCGTACCGCCCCACTTGGCCGCCTGCGCCGCCGTCTTCGTCCGGCTGGCCCCCGTGAACAGGCCGCCCACCGGCACGCCCGCGCTCTTGAAGGGCGCGTGGTCGGAGCGGCCGTCGCCCTCGGTCTCGATCTCGGTCGGGACGCCGAGGCCGCTGAAGTACTCCTTGAACGTCTTCTCGATCGCCGGGTCGTCGTCGTAGACGAAGTAGCCGGGGTTCGGGGAGCCGATCATGTCGAAGTTGAGGTAGGCGCCGATCCGCGAACGGTCACCGGTGGCCAGCCGGTTGACGTAGTGGCGGGAGCCGACCAGGCCGAGTTCCTCCGCGCCCCACCAGGCGAACCGCAGGTGCTTGGCGGGCTTGTACTGCGCCCGGGACACGGCGAGGGCCGTTTCCAGGACGGCGGCCGAGCCGGACCCGTTGTCGTTGATGCCGGGCCCGGAGGAGACGCTGTCGAGGTGCGAGCCGGCCATCACGACCTGGTTCGCGTCGCCGCCCGGCCAGTCGGCGATCAGGTTGTAGCCGGTGCGGCCGGAGGCGGTGAACTGCTGGACCGTGGTGGTGTACCCGGCCGCGTCCAGCTTGGCCTTGATGTGGTCGATCGAGGCCTTGTAGCCGGGGCGGCCGTGCGCGCGGTTGCCGCCGTTGGCCGTGGCTATGGACTGGAGCTGGGACAGGTGCGCCTTGACGCCCGCCAGGGGTATGTCGGGCGCGGCGGCCGGTCTCGGGGGAGTGGACGCGGCGTCCGCCACGGCACCGCCGGCCAGGAGCATGGCGGTCGCCACGGCACCTGACACCACGGCACGCGCGGAAACGGAGAGCTTCATGTGGGGGCTCCGAATTCCATGGGGAAGCCCGTGGGGTGTCCACGGGCAGCCCACAGTGAATGGGGTGCCTGGATGGTGAAGCTGTTACTGACTCTCCGTCAAGAGGCGTATCCGGCCAGGGCGTTGTGATGAGCCGGACCGGCCCGGGAAGGTCACTGCACGCAGAACTCGTTCCCTTCCGGGTCCGCCATCACGACCCACTCGCCGCCCTGCTCCGCCACCCGCCGCAGCACACGCGCACCGAGCCCCTCCAGCCGTGCGACCTCCTCCTCGCGCCGCCCCTCGCCCGGGTGCAGATCGAGGTGGAGCCGGTTCTTGACCGTCTTCGCCTCCGGCACCCGCTGGAACAGCAGCCGTCGCCCCAGCCCGGTCCCGCTCTCCTCCTCGAAGGGGTCCTCGGGGTGCCGTACGGCGATCAGGTCACGGAAGGCGCGGCGGCCGTGGAACTCGACCGTGGCCTCTTCGGGCAGGGCGCCGAAGCCGAGCAGCTTCTCGATGAGGGCGCTGTTGTCCTCGGCCTCGTACCGGAGGGCGGCGGCCCAGAAGTCGGCCTGCGCGTGCGGATCGTTCGCGTCGATGACGATCTTCCAGTGCACGGGGGCGGATGGTGCCGGGGTCTGTGTCATGTGACCACTTATACGGCGCCCCGTGCCCGGAACCGCTGGCGACAGGCGATCCCGCGGAGTTTGCCCGGTGCTGCACGAGCCCGCCGACCTGGCCGCCCGCACGGGACGAGTAACTCACTTGCGTGACCGATCCCGACAAGAGGAGGGTTGGTTCATGGGCACCCGGGGCTGGGCGCTGCTGTTCGTTCTCTGTGGAACGATCTTCCTCGAAGGCATCGACGTCGCGATGATGGCGGTGGCGATCCCGGCCATCCGCTCCGACCTCGGGCTGGCCACCGACACCGCGGCCTGGGTGATGAGCGGCTATGTGCTCGGCTACGCCGGGTTCACCCTGCTGGGCGGCCGGGCGGCCGATCTGCTCGGGCGGCGGCGGATGTTCCTGCTCTGGCTGGGCGTCTTCCTCGCCTTCTCGGGGCTCGGCGGCCTCGCGACGGAGGGCTGGATGCTGGTCGTCGCCCGATTCGTCACGGGCGTCGCCGCCGCGTTCATGACCCCGGCCGCGCTCTCCCTGATCACGACCTCGTACGCGGAGGGCCCGCGGCGCAACAAGGCCCTGCTGGTCTTCGCCGGCACGGGCGCGGCCGGTTTCTCCCTCGGCCTGGTCATCGGCGGTCTGCTCACCCAGCTCGGCTGGCGCTGGGTGTTCTTCGCGCCGGTACTGCTGGCCGCGGCGCTGCTCGTCGCGGCCGTACGCCTGGTACCCCGGCAGGACGGCCCGCCGGCGCGCCGACGCGGGTTCGACCTGCCCGGTGTGATCACCGCCGCCGGCGCCATGCTGCTGGCCGCCTACACCGTCGTACGCCTCGAACACGGCCTGCACGACTGGCCGCTCACCCTGGTCTCCGGCCTCGCGGCGCTCGTCCTGGCCGGTGCCTTCGTCGTGGTCGAACGCCGCTGCCCGGATCCGCTCGTCCGCCTCGGCATCCTGCGCCAGGGCCCGGTGGTGCGCGCCGACCTGGGAGCGCTGCTCTTCCTCGGCGCTTTCTTCGGTTTCCAGTTCATCGTGACGCTCTACCTGCAGGAACTGCGCGACTGGTCGCCCCTCCAGACGGCGGTGGCCCTGATCGTCATGGGCGTCGACGCCGTCCTCGCCCCGACGCTCACCCCGAAACTGGTCGCCCGCTTCGGCAACGCCCAGGTGATCGTCGGCGGCTTCGTCCTGGCCGTGATCGCGTACGGGCTGTTCCTGCCGGTCGGCATGGACTGGTCCTACGCCGCGATGTTCCCCACCCTGTTCCTCTCGGGCCTCGCCTTCGCCCTGGCCTACGGGCCGCTGACGATCGCGGCCACGGACGGGGTCACCGGGTCGGAGCAGGGTCTGGCCGGCGGGCTGCTGACCACCGCCACGCAGTTCGGCTCCGCCATCGGCATCGCGGCGGTGACCGCGGGCTACGGCCTGGCGTCCACCGGGTCCGGCCCCGAGGCCACGCTGTCGGCCTTCCGGGTGGCGCTGATCGTGCCGGTGGCCCTGGTGGTGCTGGGCGCGCTGATCTCGCTGGTCAGTGCCCGGGAGGCCCGGCGGGCGGTGCGCAGGGCGTCCCAGGTGAGCAGCGTCAGCGCCAGCCACACCAGCGCGAACCCGGCCCAGCGCTCCGGTGGCATCTCCTCGTGGAAGTAGAAGACGCCGAGCAGGAACTGGAAGACCGGCGTCAGGTACTGCAACAGGCCGATCGTGGACAGGGGCACGCGGATGGCGGCGGCGCCGAAGCAGACCAGGGGCAGCGCGGTGACGATGCCGGCCGAGGCGAGCAGCGCCGCGTGCCCCGCGCCCTCGGCGGCGAAGGTGGACTCGCCCCGCGCGCTCAGCCACACCAGGAAGGCGAGGGCGGGCAGGAACTGGACCACGGTCTCGGCGGCCAGCGACTCCACGCCGCCGAGGTTCAGCTTCTTCTTCACCAGCCCGTACGTGGCGAAGGAGAAGGCGAGGCCGAGGGAGATCCACGGCGGCCGGCCGTAGCCGACGGTCAGCACGACGACCGCCGCGGCGCCGGTCCCGACCGCCAGCCACTGCACCGGCCGCAGCCGCTCCTTCAGCAGCAGCACACCCATCGCGATGGTGACCAGCGGATTGATGAAGTACCCGAGCGAGGCCTCGACGACGTGCCCGGAGTTCACGGACCAGATGTACAGGCCCCAGTTGAGGGTGATGAACGTCGCGGCGACCGCGACGAGGCCCAGCCTGCGCGGCTGCCGCAGCAGCTCACCGGCCCAGGCCCAGCGGCGCAGCACGAGCAGGGCGGCGCCCACGAAGACCAGCGACCACACCATCCGGTGGGCCAGGATCTCCAGCGCCCCGGCGGGCTTCAGCAGGGGCCAGAACAGCGGAACGAGGCCCCACATCCCGTAGGCCGCGAAGCCGTTCAGCAGTCCTATGTGCCGCTCGCCCCTCGGCTTGCCGCTCACGGGCCCCTCCTCCGTACGTGTGTTCCGCGGTCACGACGGTAACGCCGAGCACCCCCGGCTGTCATGCCCGTATCGGTATACGGTCATGACAGCCGGGGGTGGGGCGGCTCAAGGGCCCGCCGGGGGGAGTTCAGCCCTTGAGTGCCGCGGCGATGGCCTCGGAGAACGGGGTGGTCGGGCGGCCGGTCAGCCGGGACAGGTCGCCGGTGGAGACGACCAGCTCGCCCTTCTCGATGGAGGCGTCCACGCCCGCGAGCGTCTGGGCCAGCGGCTCGGGAAGGCCGGCGCCGGTCAGGATCCCGGTGAGCACCTCGGTCGAGACCGCGTTGTAGGTGATCTCCTTGCCGGTCTGACGGCTCAGCTCGGCCGCGTACTCGGCGAAGCTCCACGCGGTGTCGCCGCCCAGCTCGTACGTCTTGTTCTCGTGCCCCTCGCCGGTCAGTACGGCGACGGCGGCGGCGGCGTAGTCGGCGCGGGCGGCGGAGGACACCTTGCCCTCGCCGGCGGCGGCCACGACCGCGTTGTGCTCCAGCACCGGGGCGAGGTTCTCGGTGTAGTTCTCGTGGTACCAGCCGTTGCGCAGCAGGGTGTAGGGCACGCCGGAGTCCAGCAGCAGCTCCTCGGTGCCGCGGTGGTCGTCGGCGAGCGCGGCCGTCAGCGTGCCCGGGGCGCTGGTGTAGGCGAGCAGGGCCACACCGGCCGCCTTGGCGGCGTCGATGACGACCTTGTGCTGCTGCACACGGCCCTTGTCGAACTCGTTGCCGGAGACCAGCAGCACCTTGTCACCGGCGGAGAAGAGCCCGTCGAAGGACGCCGGGGCGTTGTAGTCGGCCAGCGCGATCTTCACACCGCGCTCCGCGAAGTCGGCGGCCTTCTCCGCGTTGCGGACGACCGCGGTGATCTGCTCGGCGGGGACCTTCTCCAGCAGCTGCTCCACGACGTGACGGCCGAGGTTTCCGGTGGCTCCGGTGACGATGATGCTCATGAGGGCGACTCTCCTTGTGGGGTGCGATGGCACTAACCCTACGAGAGGCGCTAACTCTTGGAAAGTACCCACTTTGAAGTAAGGTACTGGCATGGGAGTAAGTAATGGCGAGGCCGAGGCCCTGTGCCCGTACCGGCTGGTGCTCGAGCACGTCACCAGCCGCTGGGGCGTGCTCGTGCTGATCGAGCTTCTGGAACGCCCGCACCGGTTCAGCGAGCTGCGCCGGGCGATCGGCCGTTACGGGGGCCGGGGCGTCAGCGAGAAGATGCTCACCCAGACGCTCCAGACCCTGGAGCGCGACGGCCTCGTAAACCGCGACGCCAAGCCCGTGATCCCGCCCCGCGTCGACTACTCCCTCACCGACCTCGGCCGCGAGGCCGCCGAGCAGGTGCGGGCCCTCACCCAGTGGACGCACCGGCGCATGGACGAGGTGGAAAAGGCACGCCGGGCATACGACGAGGCCCGGTCCGCGTCCTGAGACGGTCCCGGGCCTCGATCTCCGAGGAGCATGCTCAGCCGACGACCGTCCAGGTGTCGCCGCCCGCCAGCAGCGCCGCCAGGTCGCCCTTGCCGTGCTGCTCGATCGCGTGGTCCAGCTGGTCGGCCATCTGCGTGTCGTAGACGGGCCGGTCGACGGAGCGCAGGACACCGATCGGCGTGTGGTGCAGGGTGTCCGGGTCGGCCAGGCGGGACAGGGCGAACGCCGTGGTCGGGGACTCGGCGTGCGCGTCGTGGACGAGCACCTGGTCCTCGTTGTCCGGCGTCACCGCCACCACCTTCAGATCACCGGTGACCGGGTCCCGGACGACACCCTTGGCCAGGTCGCCGCCGAACCGGATGGGCTTGCCGTGCTCCAGCCGGATCACGGCCTCCTCGGCCTGCTGCTTGTCCTTGAGGGCGTCGAAGGCGCCGTCGTTGAAGATGTTGCAGTTCTGGTAGATCTCGATCAGGGCCGTGCCCTGGTGGGCGGAGGCCTGGCGCAGCACCTCCGTCAGGTGCTTGCGGTCGGAGTCGACCGTCCGGGCCACGAACGACGCCTCCGCGCCGATCGCCAGCGACACCGGGTTGAAGGGCGCGTCCAGCGAGCCCATCGGCGTCGACTTGGTGATCTTCCCGACCTCGGAGGTCGGCGAGTACTGGCCCTTGGTCAGACCGTAGATCCGGTTGTTGAACAGCAGGATCTTGAGGTTGACGTTGCGCCGCAGCGCGTGGATCAGGTGGTTGCCGCCGATGGACAGCGCGTCACCGTCACCCGTGACGACCCACACCGACAGGTCGCGGCGGGAGCTGGCCAGGCCCGTGGCGATGGCCGGGGCGCGGCCGTGGATGGAGTGCATCCCGTAGGTGTTCATGTAGTACGGGAACCGGGAGGAGCAGCCGATGCCCGAGACGAAGACGATGTTCTCCTTCGCCAGCCCCAGCTCGGGCATGAAGCCCTGCACCGCGGCGAGGATGGCGTAGTCGCCGCAGCCGGGGCACCAGCGCACTTCCTGGTCGGACTTGAAGTCCTTCATCGACTGCCTGCCCTCGGCCTTGGGGACGAGGGAAAGCGCCTCGATGGTGCCCGCGCCGTGTGTGGACGTCTCAGCCATCGATGGCCTCCTTCAGAGCCGTGGCGAGCTGCTCCGCCTTGAACGGCATACCGTTGACCTGGGTGTACGAGTGGGCGTCCACCAGGTACTTCGCCCGGATGAGCGTGGCGAGCTGCCCGAGGTTCATCTCGGGGATCACCACCTTGTCGTAACGCTCGAGGACCGTGCCGAGGTTCTTCGGGAAGGGGTTCAGATGGCGCAGATGCGCCTGCGCGATCGACTCCCCGGCCCGGCGCAGCCGCCGCACCGCGGCCGTGATCGGCCCGTACGTCGAGCCCCAGCCGAGGACCAGGGTCCTGGCTCCGTTCGGGTCGTCCACGTCGAGGTCCGGGACCTCGATGCCGTCCACCTTCGCCTGCCGGGTGCGCACCATGAAGTCGTGGTTGGCCGGGGCGTAGGAGATGTTGCCCGTGCCGTCCTCCTTCTCGATGCCGCCGATCCGGTGCTCGAGACCCGGCGTGCCCGGGATCGCCCACGGGCGGGCCAGGGTCTGCGGGTCGCGCTTGTACGGCCAGAACACCTCGGTGCCGTCGTCGAGCGTGTGGTTCGGGCCCTGCGCGAACTGCACCCGCAGGTCGGGCAGCTCCTCCAGGTCCGGGACGCGCCACGGCTCGGAGCCGTTGGCCAGGTAACCGTCGGAGAGGAGGAACACCGGCGTGCGGTACGTCAGCGCGATCCGCGCCGCCTCCAGCGCGGCGTCGAAGCAGTCCGCCGGCGTACGGGGCGCGACCACCGGGACCGGAGCCTCGCCGTTGCGCCCGTACATCGCCTGGAGCAGGTCCGCCTGCTCGGTCTTGGTGGGCAGACCCGTCGACGGGCCACCGCGCTGGATGTCCACGATCAGCAGCGGCAGCTCCAGCGAGACCGCGAGACCGATCGTCTCCGACTTCAGCGCCACACCGGGGCCGCTCGTCGTGGTCACGGCCAGCGAACCGCCGAAGGCCGCGCCCAGCGCCGCCCCGATACCGGCGATCTCGTCCTCGGCCTGGAACGTCCGCACCCCGAAGTTCTTGTGCTTGCTCAGCTCGTGCAGGATGTCCGACGCCGGCGTGATCGGGTACGACCCCAGGTACAGCGGCAGATCCGCCTGCCGGCTCGCGGCCACCAGGCCGTACGACAAGGCCAGGTTGCCGGAGATATTGCGGTAGATGCCCGGCGGGAACGCCGTGGCGGCCGGGGCGACCTCGTAGGAGACGGCGAAGTCCTCGGTGGTCTCGCCGAAGTTCCAGCCGGCCCGGAAGGCGGCGAGGTTGGCCGCCGCGATGTCGGGCTTCTTCGCGAACTTCGCTCGGAGGAATCTCTCCGTGCCCTCGGTGGGCCGGTGGTACATCCAGCTCAGCAGGCCCAGCGCGAACATGTTCTTGCTGCGCTCGGCCTCCTTGCGGGTGAGGTCGAACTCCTTCAGCGCCTCCACGGTGAGCGTGGTCAGCGGCACGGGGTGGACCTGGTAGCCGTCCAGCGACCCGTCCTCCAGCGGAGACGTCTCGTAGCCGACCTTCTGCATCGCCCGCTTGGTGAACTCGTCCGTGTTGACGATCACCTCGGCACCACGCGGCAGGTCGCCGATGTTCGCCTTCAGCGCGGCCGGGTTCATCGCCACCAGCACGTTCGGCGCGTCACCGGGCGTGAGGATGTCGTGATCGGCGAAGTGCAGCTGGAAGGACGACACACCCGGCAGGGTCCCGGCGGGCGCCCTGATCTCGGCCGGGAAGTTCGGCAGCGTCGACAGGTCGTTGCCGAACGACGCGGTCTCCGAGGTGAAACGGTCACCGGTGAGCTGCATACCGTCACCCGAGTCCCCCGCGAACCTGATGATCACTCGGTCGAGGCGACGAACGTCCTTCGTGCCCGCCGCTTTGCGCTGCTCTCCTACGACTGTTTCGTCGGCCTGCTCCGCTGGGCTACTGACCTGGCTGGTCACTGAACTGGACCTCCCTCGAGGCGGCTGTCCTGGGAAGGCCTTCCCGCAGGCGTTCCCAGGATCAACACTACGACCGTAAGGGTCGCCTTCTTCGGGTCATTCGCATCTTGGACACGACTTTGAGACGATCACAGGCCCGGACTTGTCCTGTTTTCCGCTCTCCGGTGTCCGGAATCGCCGGCGGTCAGGAATTCAGATACGTCAGCACGGCCAGCACCCGGCGGTGGTCTCCCTCGCTCTGGGAGAGCCCCAGCTTCAGGAAGATGTTGCTGACGTGCTTCTCGACCGCTCCGTCGCTGACCACGAGCTGCCGGGCGATCGCCGAGTTCGTCCGCCCCTCGGCCATCAGCCCCAGCACCTCCCGCTCCCGCGGGGTCAGCCCCGCGAGCACGTCCTGCTTACGGCTGCGGCCCAGCAACTGCGCGACGACCTCCGGGTCGAGGGCCGTACCGCCCTCGGCCACCCGCACCACCGCGTCCACGAACTCCCGCACCTCGGCCACCCGGTCCTTCAGCAGATAGCCGACCCCCCGGCTGGACCCCGCGAGCAGCTCCGTGGCGTAGCGCTCCTCCACGTACTGCGACAGCACCAGCACGCCGAGCCCCGGGTGCGCCTTGCGCAACTGCACCGCCGCCCGCACCCCCTCGTCGGTGTGCGTCGGCGGCATCCGCACATCGGCGACCACGACGTCCGGCAGCTCGCCCTGCGCGTCCAGCTCCGTGATGGTCTTGATCAGCGCCGCGCCGTCGCCGACCCCGGCGACCACCTCGTGCCCCCGGTCGGTCAGCAGCCGCGTCAGGCCCTCTCTGAGCAGCACTGAATCCTCGGCGATGACGACCCGCACCCTGTCCTCCACGATGTTCGGCCCCCCACAGCCCGACGCCGCCCGTCCGCAGCCCACAACGGCTCCGCGCCCACCCGTGCGACGGGTCCAGCATTTCAGGAACGGGCGCTGGATGGGGGTGGACCGGCTTGTTGCCCGGCCGATCCGACCGATTCGGGTGGCGGCGAGGTGGTGGTGATCCGACCGGCTCGATGGGGGGATCCGGCCGATTCGGGTGGGGATCCGAAGGTCACCTCACGTGCGCGCCCCGCCACGGCAACTCCGCGGTCACCCGGGTCGGCCCGCCCGCCGGCGAGTCCACCACCAGGATCCCGTCCACCGCGTCGAGCCGCTCAGCGAGCCCCGCAAGGCCGGACCCCTGGGACACGTCGGCCCCGCCCACGCCGTTGTCCACGACCTGGAGCATCAGCCGGTTCTCCGTCCTCCAGACCTCCACCCCGGCCCAGGTCGCCCGCGCGTGCTTGCTGACGTTCTGGAGCAGCTCCGACACCGTGAAGTACGCGATCCCCTCGATCGCCGGCGCCGGCCGCTCCGCCAGGTCGACCTCGACCTGCACCGGCACCGTGCAGCGCGAGGAGACCGCGGACAGGGCCGCGTCCAGACCGCGGTCGGTCAGGACCGCCGGGTGGATGCCCCGGGCCAGGTCGCGCAGCTCCTGGAGCGCCGTCTTCACCTCGCCGTGCGCCTCGTCCACCATCCGCTGGGCCGCCTCCGGATCCTCCTGGAGCTTCTCCTTCGCCAGTCCCAGATCCATGGCCAGCGCCACCAGCCGGGCCTGCGCCCCGTCGTGCAGATCCCGCTCGATGCGCCGCAGGTCTGCCGCCGCCGTGTCGACCACGACCCCCCGGTCCGACTCCAGCTCCACCACCCGCGAGGCCAGCCGCGACGGTCCGAGCAGCCCGTACACCAGCAGCCGGTCCACCATCGTCAGCGCCCGCACGATCCACGGCGTGGCGATCGTCAGCAGCAGACCCACCAGCGCGGTCACCGTGATCTCGAAGGGGTTGTCGAGGTAGACCCGGTGCGTCTCGTCGCCGTAGAGCTGGACCCCGTCCTGCCCGGCGTACATGGGGAACACCCAGAACCACAGCGGGTACGTCAGCAGCGCCCAGCCCAGCACCCAGAGGTTCACGGCGACGACGAACGAGAACACCGCCCACGGCAGATGCAGCACCGCGTACAGCAGGGCCCGCCACGAGGCGCCGCTCTTGAGCACGGCCCCCATCCACGCCATGGCGCCCGGCTTCTTCATCCGCAGCGGCTCCGGGCCGGCCACCTCCAGGTCCAGCAGCGCCCGCGCCCGCAGCCGCTCCAGCGACCCGAGACCACGGCACCCGGCGAGCGCCGCCGCCAGCACCGGAATGCCGAGGAACGTCACCAGCAGTCCCGCCCCCAGCGACACCATCGTGACTGCGTAGGTGAACAGCAGGATGCTGATCGGCAGGCTGAGCAGCACATATCCGAGCTCGCGCCAGGTGCGGCCCTCGACCGGCGCCCGCAGCGCGGCGGGCAGCCGGTGCCGCCGCTCGGTGCTCCCGGAAAACCCGGGCCTGCCGTCGAGCCCGTACTCCTGTCCGTACTCCGTGGCCATCGGCGTCGTCCTTCTCCCTCGTCCTGCGGCTGTCTTCCCGTACCTCCACCCTGCTCCGCCGCAGGTCGGCGGACCATGGAGTCCGTCGGCGTCTTGGACGGGGGGTTTTCCCTACCTCCGTGCACCCCTCAGGGGGCGCCAGTGCCCGAGTCGTCCGTGCGGTCGCGCCAGGGCAGTTCCGCCGTGACCGTCGTCGGGCCGCCCTCGGGGGACTCCAGGACGAACAGCCCGTCGACGGCGTCCAGCCGCTCGGCCAGGCCCCTCATCCCCGTACCGCCGTCGAGGCTCGCGCCCCCGCGGCCGTCGTCCCACACCTGGATCAGCAGCCGGTCGTTCGTCCGCCACACATCCACCGACGCCGACTTCGCCGCGCTGTGCTTGCTGACGTTCTGCAGCAGCTCGGAGACGGTGAAGTAGGCGATGCCCTCGATGGCCGCGGCCGGCCGCGCCGGCAGGTCGACCGTCACCTTGACCGGGACCGTGCAGCGCGAGGAGACCGCGGACAGGGCCGCGTCCAGGCCGCGGTCGGTCAGGACCGCCGGGTGGATGCCCCGGGCCAGGTCGCGCAGCTCCTGGAGCGCCAGCTTCACCTCGCCGTGCGCCTCCTCGACCATCGCCGCCGCCGCGTCGGGGTCCTCCAGCACCTTCTCCTTGGCCAGGCCCAGCCCCATCGCCAGATTGACCAGCCGGGCCTGCGCCCCGTCGTGCAGATCCCGCTCGATGCGGCGCAGATCGGCCGCCGCCGTGTCGACCACGACCCCCCGGTCCGACTCCAGCTCGACGATGCGCCGCTCCAGCTCGTCGGAGGGCGACAGCAGCCCGCGCACCATGGCCCGGTCGGCGTTGGCCAGGCCCCGCGCGATGAACGGCAGCACCGGCCACAGCACGAACAGCGAGGTCAGCGTGATGACGAAGGTGAGGACACCCCACGGCAGCCGTATGAACTCGTACAGCACCGTGCGCCAGCCCACCGGGTCCTTCAGCGACATCCACAGCTGCGGGAGGAAGCCGCCCGCCCCGCGCAGCGGCAGCCGGCTCGGTTCGTCCACCCGCACCCCGAGCAACGCCCTGGCCCTCGTCCGCTCCATCCGGCCCAGCAGCCGCGCGCCCATGAGTCCGGCCGCGAGCAGTGGGAACCCGATCACCGTGATCGTCAGCCCGAAGCTGGTGAACAGCACCGTCACGACATAGGTGAATCCGAGCAGCGCGACCGGAAGGTTCGCCAGGAGGTGCGCGATCTCCTTCCAGGTGTGCCGGTCGTAGGCGAGACGGGGCGGCGGCGGGCGGTCGTCCTGCCCGGCCGCCGCAGTGGCCGAGCTCGTGCCGGAGGACGGAATGCGTTCGGTCATATGCGTTAGCGTGCCCGGCGGCGGGCAGCCGCGCCATGAGGCAGACCGCCAGGAACAACTGAGGTAAACCCCACCCCCGCGTGCCAGGGCGTGACGGGCTGCTTACCCTGCCTTTATCAGGGCCTAGACTCCCGTGCGTACAGATCGTCGAACGGCGGCACCCGTCGTTCGATGAACGGCGGCGTCCGTTGTTCCCGGCCGTGCCCCGGAGCCGCGGAACCGTCGCAGGATCCAGTCCGAGTTTCAGGGAGCGAGGGACGGACGTGCCGGAACCGACCGTCGTCACCACGACCGTCGTCGCGGCGGACTACTTCCAGTCCTATTCGGTCGTCGGACTGCTCGCCGTCGTCGGCGTGCTGTTCGTCGCCGTCGCCTTCGGGGCCGGCCGCCTGCTGCGGCCCGTGGTCCCCACCCCCGAGAAGCTCCTGACGTACGAGTGCGGAGTCGACCCCGTCGGCGAGGGCTGGGCCCACACCCAGGTCCGCTACTACGTCTACGCGTTCCTGTACGTGATCTTCGCCGTCGACTCGATCTTCCTGTTCCCCTGGGCGACCGTCTTCGCAGCCCCCGGCTACGGCGCGACGACCCTGGTGGAGATGTTCATCTTCCTCGGCTTCCTGGCCGTGGGCCTGCTCTACGCATACAAGAAGGGCGTCCTGGCATGGACGTGACCCCCGCCGGCACCGAGCCCGTGCTGCTTCCCGAGCCGAAGCGGCTCGGCGCCCTGGCGCGTCTCGCACCCGAGCCGATGAAGGTGATCCTGAACTGGGGCCGCCGCTACTCGCTCTGGGTCTTCAACTTCGGCCTCGCCTGCTGCGCGATCGAGTTCATCGCCGCGTCGATGGCCCGCCACGACTTCATCCGGCTCGGCGTCATCCCCTTCGCCCCGGGCCCGCGCCAGGCCGACCTGATGGTGGTGTCCGGCAC
Organism: Streptomyces afghaniensis 772; assembly: GCA_000415505.1. Lineage (GTDB taxonomy): Bacteria > Actinomycetota > Actinomycetes > Streptomycetales > Streptomycetaceae > Streptomyces > Streptomyces afghaniensis. Next base: position 1,115 of record KE354486.1, on the reverse strand, counting down.
GGTCACGGACAAGATGGCGCCGGCGGTGAAGCGCCTCTACGAGCAGATGCCGGAACCCAAGTACGTCATCTCCTTCGGCGCGTGCAGCAACTGCGGCGGCCCCTACTGGGACTCGTACTCCGTCACCAAGGGCGTCGACCAGATCATCCCCGTCGACGTCTACGTCCCCGGCTGCCCGCCCCGGCCCGAAGCGCTGCTCCAGGGCATCCTCAAGCTCCAGGAGAAGATCGCCCGCGAGTCGCTGGGGGAGCGGTACGGAAGCGGCGCCGCCCGTCCTTCGGCAGCGGCGCTGCAGAGCGGTCTGGTGCAGCCGCCGGCCCCCGCCCCGGGCACCGACTCGACGCCGGGGGAGGGGCGATGACCGCGGTCGGCTGGCTCCCCGCCGACGTCGAGGAACTCTTCGGCACGGACGCCACGGCCGAGGAGTCGTACGAGGTCCTGACGGTCGACGTACCACCGACGACCTGGATCTCCGCCCTGGAGACCGCCCGCGACCGCCTGACCTGCACGTACTTCGACTGGCTGAGCGCGGTCGACGAACCGGGCACGGGCTTGCGCGTCACGGCCCACGTCGCGGCACTGTCCCCGCTCCGACGCCTCCTCCTGCGTACGACGGTCCCGCACGAGTCCCCGACCCTGCCCTCGGCGGTCGGTGTCTACGCGGGCGCCGCCTGGCACGAACGCGAAACGCACGAGATGTTCGGCATCGCCTTCGAAGGCCACCCGGCACTGGACCACCTGCTCCTGCCGGAGAACTTCGAAGGCCACCCCCTGCGCAAGGACTTCGTCCTGGCCGCCCGCGTCGCCAAGGCCTGGCCCGGCGCGAAGGAACCCGGCGAGTCGGAACACGGCGGCCCCAAGCGCCGCCAGATGCTTCCGCCCGGCGTCCCCGACCCCAACGAATGGGGCCCCTTGAAGGGCCAGCTCCCCCCGGCCCCGGCCCGCGGCGCCGGCCGCACGGCAGGCGACCGCCCGGCCCGGGGCACGGCCCGCCCCGCGGGCGAACGCCCGGTGCGGCGGACCCGCACGGCGGGGGAGGGGTCGGCGAGCCAGACCGCGACCGGGGAGTCGGCTGCTCCGGGTTCGGCGGGGCCGCGCCGTAGCCGCTCGGCGGC
>KE354485.1 GCA_000415505.1 Streptomyces afghaniensis 772 | reverse complement strand
GTGCCCTCCGGCCGGACGGCCGACCCTGCCGGCCGGCTCTCGCCGAACGCGTGCGGCAGGTCGACGGGGTCGACGGCGGCACGCGCCGAGGTCGACGTGGAGGGCCTCACCGTCGTCGACGAGGAGAACGAGCCGGTTGGCCCGACCACGGGGCCCCACGCTCGGCACCGCCTGGAACCCGACCGAGCGCAGCCCCGTGGAGCTGACCTCCGGGCACGCCCCGCACGGCGACGGGCAGGCGCTGCTCGACTCGGAGACCGCCGGCCGCAAGGACGTGCGCATCGGCGACACCCTCACCGTGATCGCACCGCCCGGGTCGTTCGAGGTCCGGGTCGTCGGCATCGCCACGTTCACGACCACCAACCCCGGCGCCGCGCTGGTCTTCCTCGACCCCCGCACCGCGCAGACGAAGCTG
>KE354484.1 GCA_000415505.1 Streptomyces afghaniensis 772 | reverse complement strand
GGAGTCCCCTTCGTCGTCGATCACCTAGCAACGGTGAACGGGAGTTCCGGCTGCCTTCCTGCGCCGCTGCGTCCGGCTGGAACTGCCGGAGCCCGGCCCGGATCAGCTCGAAGGCATCGTGCGGGCGCATTTCTCCCAGGACCTGCATCAGCTGGAGGCGCAGTGGTCGCGCGTGCAGGACCTCATCCGTACCTTCACTGACCGGCGCAGCCTCGGCGGCCTGGCCACCGACCAGTTGCTGCACGCCGTCCATCTGCT
>KE354483.1 GCA_000415505.1 Streptomyces afghaniensis 772 | reverse complement strand
CCACTACTGCGGCGTCTACGGCCTGCGCCCACCCACGGACTCATCCCAGCCCGCGGCCACATCCCCCGCCCGCCGGGATGGATCACCAGCAGCGACATGGTCACCCCCGGCCCCCTGGCCCGCCACCCCCGCGACCTCAACCTGCTCCTCGCCGCACTGACGACACCGTCACCCGACGAGAACAACCCCTGGAGCGTCACGCTGCCCACTGCGCAGCGCCCGATCGGCCAGCTCCGCGTGGCGGTGTGGGCCGACGACGCGAGCTGCCCCGTCGACCGCAACATCGCCGATGCTGTCGCCGCCCTCGAAGGGACACTCGCCTCCGCCGGCGCCAGTGTCCACCGCACTGCGGGGCCGGTCGGCTTCGCCGAATCCCTCCGCCTCTTTGAGCAGCTCCTCCACGCCACCACGACGGCCGCCACCGACGATGCCGCCGGCGCGGCCGAACTCGCCGCCGCCCGTGACCTGCACACAGACGACGCGAGCCCACGGGCCGCCATCCTCCGCCACCGCACGCAGACACACCGCGCCTGGCTCCGCGCCAACGAGGAGCGCCTCCGGCTCCAGCAGACGTGGCACCGGTTCTTCGCCGACGGTCAGTACGACGTCCTCATTACGCCCGCCGCTCCCACCGCGGCGATCCCAGCCGGGAGCCGTTCTCTCACCGTCGACGGCGTCGAACGGAGCTTCTTCGACCAGACCGGCTGGGCCAACCTCACCAGCCACGTCGGTCTGCCCAGCCTGGTCATGCCTATTGCGCACGGCGCCGACGGCCTCCCGATCGGTGTGCAGCTCGTAGGACCGGCCTATTCGGACCGGACCCTGCTCGTGATGGCCGAGCAACTGGCGCTCCTGCTCGGAGGGACGGCCGAGGGCGTCATCGCACCATGGAGCGGATGACCTCTACGTCACCGTTGTAGCTGACTGCGTCTTCATCGGCGGTAGGCGGTTCGAACCGAGCGAAGAAGTCGTCCAAGGCTTCGGGAGTGACGGTCAAGGCATTGGCGTCTCGACGCTGGTTGCGTGCGGCGAGGCGCCGCAGGAGGGACTCCTTGGACGCTGGCAGGTAGACGAGCAGTGGGCGTCCTCCCACGGCCCGGACGGTCTTCTTCCACTCATCGCGATCGGAACGACGCCAGAGGCCGTGGTCGAGGACGATGGACCGGCCGGCGCGCAGCAGCTCCGTAAGCTGCGCTCGTACGGTTTCGACCGCGGGTGCCTCGCGCTCGAAATATTCGTGCTCGGGGTAGTCGACGCCGTACCGGCCGTGGAGGCGGTGAACCTCCTCGTCAACGCTGAGACGGACAACGCCCCTCGCGGAGAGGGCCTGTGCAAGGTGCGTCTTGCCGGAGCCGGTGATCCCGATGAGCAGGACGGCGGTCGACTCGCTCACGATGTCGTGCTCCCTCGTGGTGCTCGTACCGGTGGGGTCGTTGGGGCTTACCCCTGGCTCTAGCGGCAGTGTGGAACAGACGGGCCGGACTGCCACCACGAGCGCATAGGGGCGGCTCCGCTGCCCTTGGCGAGGGATCCGTCCGGGTGGCGGTCGGGCAGGCCCAAGAGCTGCTGTTCTATGGAGGTGAGAGCGGGGTCCGCTCGAAGTTCCGTGGCCGGGTCGTCGACGGGGTGGAGCCAGCGATACCCGTACTGGAGCATCAGGGCGATGCGGGGCCGGCCGGAGAGGTTGATGCCTCCGGTGTGCCAGGTCCGGTTCTCGAAGAGAACTGTGTCGGTTCCGGTGATGGCGGGGTGACGGCGCCGGGTGGGTCGATGGCGCCGGCGGGGACGACGGGCTCGTCGGTAAGGCGGTGGCTGCCGGGGAGAAACATGGTCAGCCCGCAGTCGGGGGTGACGGGGGTGAGGTAGTGGGCGGCTTTGATCGCCATGCGGGGGGTGTGGGGAAAGCCGAGGTCGGCGGTGACGCCGTACATGTCGCGGTGCCAGCCGTGGCGTCCGGGGATGCGGATGGTGCGGGGCGGGCCGCTGGGCAGGGCGATGAGGTGGGCCGACAGCAGGTGGATGTTCGGGCTGAGGAGCTGGACGACGGTGGGCAGGACGGCCGGGTTGGCGAGGAGGGGAAGGAACGCAGGGTCGAGGTTGAGGCATCCGCGGAAGCCGTCCTTGCCGTCGCCTCCTCGGTCGCGCCCCTGGGTGATGTCGCTGGCCAGCAGCTTCTCGGCGGCGGTCAGGAGCCGGTCGCGCAGGTCCGGGGTGATCGCGTCGCGGACGACCGCGTACCCGTCGCGTTCGAAGGCGTCGATGGTGTCGGCGTCGGGGGCGACGGGTGGGAGCGGGATGCTCATGCCGGTATTTCCTTCGGGGTGTTGGTGAGGGTGATGGCGAACTGCCACAGGCCGGGGTCGTCGAGGCCGCAGAGCTGGCGGAGGTGGGCCTGGGAGACGGGGCGGCCGGGGTCGCGGTAGCCGAGGACGGTGAGCCGGGGCCCGGGGTGGCGGCGTCCGAGGAGGGCGTGGATGTCGGCCGGGTGCCCGCTGGTGGCCAGGACGATCGGCGCCCGGGTGCCGAAGTGGCGGGCGAACGCGTCCGGGGCGAGGGCGAGGGGACGGGTGCCGTCCTCGGCGAGGGCCGTGAGGTCGTGGACGTGGACGTACCGCAGGCGCAGGTCCGGGCGTTCGGCGCGCAGCCGCCGGGCGAGGGTGGTCAGGGCCTCGGCGGGCAGGTCGCCGGCGGAGGCGAGGATCAGGTCGGGCTCGCCGGGGCCGGGGTGGGTCAGGTGGGGCCAGATCGCGATGCCGTGCCGCAGTTCCTCGTCGAGGGTCTCCAGCGGATGGTGGACGGTCGTGTGCTTGCCGGCGACGACGATCGTGCACCGGTCTAGCTTGCGCAGGGCGAAGGTGAGTGCGGCGGCGGTGCGCGCGGGGTCGGCGGGGGTGAGGATGTGGAGCGTGGTATCGCCGCCGGCCAGAAGTGCCGAGGTGAGGCTGGGGTTTTGGTGGGTGAGGGTGTTGTGCCAGCCCAGGCTGGTCAGGAGGTAGACCAGGCTGGGCAGCGGGGCGAGCCCGGCCTGCCGGCGCACGGACCGGTGCTTGAGCTGCTGCTGGATGAGGCTGAGGGTGATCGGCGCGAACGCCTCGTAGGTGGCGACGAGGGCGTGCCGGCCCGTCTCCGTGTAACCCTGGGCCCAGGCGTGGCACAGCTCCTCGCTCAGCACTTCCACCGTCCACGGCACCGGGCGCCCGTGTTCGTCGGTGAGGTCGAGACGGTTGGAGGCCAGCTCGTCGGGGCTGAACACGCGGAACGGTCCCTGCTCGGCGCTGGCCCGCAGGACCTCGGGGACCACCTGCGCGAACGGGCGGCCGGTGGCGCGGTCGGCGACCTGGGCGGAGGCGGCGACGCAGCCGCGCGGAGCCGGGAGGCCGTCGGGCTCGGGCCGGGGGCAGCGGGAGCGCGGGCAGCAGGTGCGCCGGGGCCGACCGCTGGAGGTGAGGAGCTGGGTGGGTTGGTAGGAGGAAAGCCAGTCGGCGAGCGCGTTGAACTCGGCGGGCACACCAGCCGGGTCACGCAGAGGCGTCTTGTGGACCGGCGGGGTGCCGGCGAGGTGAGCGGGGGCACCGTGGCCCTTGTCCAGGGTGAGGACGAGGACGCTCGACGGTCCCGGAATGCCCAAGGGCGCGGCGGCGCCGAGCGCTTCGGCCACCGCCTGGCGGAGCTGGCCGATGTCGAGCCCGTCGCTGTAGACGGGCCGGTGGCCAAGGCCGGTGAAATAGGCAGTGAGTTCGGTGCGGCTCAGGGTGGACAGCAGGCTCTTGCCGCCCATGCGCAGCCCGTTGAGCAGGACGACGGGAAGGACGGTGCCGTGGTCGCCCGTACCGTGCAATGCGCGGGTGGCGAGCCAGGAGGCGGCGGTCGTCCCGGTCTCGCACTCGCCGTCGCCGATCAGGACCACGGTCAGCCGGTGGGGCGCGTCGAGCACGGTGCCCTGCCCGATCGCGAGGGCGGGGCCGAGCTGGCCTCCGGTGTGCAGGTGGCCGGGGATCATCGGGGTGATCTCCCCGCCGACGTCGGCCAGGGGAAATCCGGCGACGAGTGCGCGCAGTCCGGCCTCGTCCCGGCGCAAGCCCGAGTGGGCGTGGCCGAGGCGGCCGGTGAGGTAGGCGTGGGCGAGGGCGGAGGGGCCGGCGTGCCCGGCGCCGTGCAGGACGTGCAGCTCGTAGCCGTCGGGGACGGCCGCCTGGAGTGGGCCCAGGGCGGCGAGCATCCGGTTGACGGGCGGGCACACTCCCCAGTGGCCGGCCGGTCGCGTCTTGACGTCGGCCGGGGTCAGGGGCCGGGCCAGGCGCGGGTTGTCGCGCAGATAGAGCTGGGCGAGACAGAGGTAGTCGAGCGCGTCGGCGACGGCGGCCACCGACGCGTCGGGCACCAGGCGGTTCGTCCGGCGGGCGAGGTCACCCCACATGCGGTCCTCCTGCCGGGGCGAGAGCGGCTTCGACAGCGCGGGCGTGGACGGTGCCCTCCCGCTCCAGGCGCGCTGCGGCGACCGCGGGGCAGTCGACGATGGTCATGTGCCGGCCGTGCGGGCAAATCCCGCCGTTGACGACCGCGGCGATCCCGGCCCTCATGGTCCGCTGAAAGACGGCGACCTGGCCGGCGGTGAGCGCCGGGTGGTCCTTCTCGCCGGCGGCGGGGGTGGAGATGCTGCACACGGCGGCGGCCAGCGGTTCGCCGGCCAGGGCGACGAGCTGGCCCAGTACTCCGTCGGGGCATCCGACGAGCGCCGGGGAGCCGACTGCCGCGACAGGCTCCACCGCGGGCTTCCACGGAAGACGCAGCGCGAGGTCCCCCGGCCACAGGCCGCCTGTCAGCAGCCGGGCGTCGGTGCTCAGGTCGAACAGAATCTCGGCCGTGGCCGGGGAATCGAGCAGGAGCAGCAGCGGCTTGGCGGTGGGACGCTGCTTGGCGCGGAAGATCGCGCTCGTGGCGGCGGGGTCGGCGGCGCGGGCACACAGCATGTACCAGCGGGGCGTGGGCACGGCGACCATCTCCCCGGCGGCCAGGAGCCGCGCTGCGTGGGGGAGCTGGTGAGGGGTCAGGACGTCCACGGCGCTCTCCCCTCTCACACGGTGCCGGGGCGGGCGAGGGCAGCGAGCGCCGGGTACTCCAGCCACGGGTCCGACAGAGCGCGCAGGGCGAGGTCGGGGTGCTGGGCGTGGCTGACGCGGAAGTACGCCATCACCCTCGGGGTGCTGCTCGCGTTGATGCCGACCCGGTGCGGGACTAAGTGGTGCATCACGACCACGTCGCCGGGCTCGGCGGTGAGAGCGGTGCCGTCCTGGGCGTCGATGTCGTCGGGAGTCTGGGTCGGCTGCCCCAGGACCCAGTCCGTGGCGAAGTAGTCGGCCATCCGGTAGTGCCCGCCGGGCACGTAGTGCAGAGCGCCGGCGTCCGCGTTGGCGCTGCCCTCCAGGACGACGCCGGCGATGAAGGTGAACGTGCGCAGGTCGCGCGGTTCCAGGTGGGGGCAGGAGACACCGTCGACGTGCATCCGCTTCACGGGCTGCTGCGCGCCGTGCGGAAGCCGGATCTGGATCTGCGCCCGGGTGACCGGGGCGGGCCTCGCGGGCCGCAGCAGGTCTCCGGCCAACTCTGCCAGGCCGCTTCGCCGGTACAGGGCGAGGAGGTCGGGGTGCTCCTCCAGCTCGGGGGCGAAGCTGCGTTCGGTGTAAGCGGTGAGCCGCGCGGGGTCGTACACCTCGGCCAGCCAGCCGCCGACGAGGGCGCGCGCCTTGGACAGGACGGCGCCGTGGACCAGGCCACGGCGTATGAGGACGCCGTCGTCGACGAACTGGCGCCGCTCGTCGTCGCTCCACGTCACAGGACTGGGCATGGTGGATCTCCTTCCGGAGGGACACGGGGCCGGGGCGGGAAGAGGGGCCGCCCCGGCGCGAAGGGGGAGGAGCGGGTCAGCCGCGCCGGCCGAGGACGATCTGGAAGGAGGCAGGCTCGATCAGGCCGCCGCCCGCGGCGGCGTGCTCGTCGAGCAGAGCCCGGGCGCGGCGCTCGAAGTCGTCGACCCGCTCGCCGAACAGCGGCCGGGCGGCGAAGGAGGTCGAGTACAGGTAGCCGATCACCGTCTCGGTGCTCCACTCCCGCTCGACGGCGACGGTGTGCTCCTCGACCTGGCCGAACGCGGACTCGGCGAGGATCTCGCGGTACGGCCGGTTGTGCGCCGCGTACTTCTTGCCCACCCCGGCCCGCCGCTCCGTGCCCAGGTACTCCTGAATCAGGGCGCGCAGGGCGTCGGTCCAGGCGGTGCGCGCGGTCCACAGGCTGCCGTCGCCCATGACCGCGACGGTCGCGTCCGGCGCGGTCATGTCCTCCAGACGCGACAGCACCACGTCCTGGTCCATCCAGTGAAAGGCGCGGCAGACCGTGACGAGGTCGGCCCGATAAGAGGTGAGTGGGGTGAACGCCTCGGCCGGAGCGTTGTGCAGGCGGACGGTGACCGGCAGCCCGGCGAGCGCCTTGTCGGCCTCGGCGAGCATGCCCGCGTCCTGCTCGACGACGTCGATCTCCGTCATCGCCCCGGCTAGGGCCAGGGGGACTTGCCCGGTGCCAGCCCCGAGGTCGAGCAGGGCCCGGTGCTCCTTGCCGGCCACCCGCTGAGCGAGTAGCTCGATGGCTTCCTTCGGGATCCCGGGCCGGTAGGCGGCGTAGTACGGGGCGGTGGTGTCGAACTGGCTCACGGGGTAGAACTCCTGATCATTTGGGTTGACGGAAGGACGGTCTGCTCGATGTGCTCGACCGCACGGGTGAGGTCCGGTACGAGCGTGACCCGGCCTGGGTACTTGGCCAGCAGCCGGAGTGCCTCGGACGCCGGCGGGCGCGACGTGATCCACAGGGCGTGGGCTCCGGCGGCGAGGGCCCCGCGTACGTCGTAGTCGAGGCTGTCGCCGACGTGCAGCACCTCCGCGGGGTCGCGGCCGTGCAGTCGAGCGACAGTCTCCACGGCGCGCGGGTCCGGCTTAGCGAACCCGAGTTGCCACGACGGGTGATGGGCCTGGAGGTGGGGGGCGAGGAGGGCTGCGACGTCGGTCTCCTGCTCGTCCCAGTGGCTCACGTTCGACAGGGTGACCACCGGCACGACCCGGGCGATCCGTGCCACCGCCTCCACCGCGCCGGGCCACAGGGCGAAGCCGGGCGGACAGTGGTCCTGGGGGAAGGCGGACGGCGCGATCCTCAGAGCTGCACACACCGTCTGCGGCGCTGGCGCATCGCTGCGCGGGTCCAGGGCGTGCAGGATCTGCTGAGCGACTTTCTTCGCCTGCCGGGCTGGGAGCGGGGACAGCTCCACGAGGCGCTGCGTCAGCGTCGTCCCGGACGGCTCGCCCAGGGTGTATCCGACGTCGAGGCTCACCAGCCGCACCGGGGCCGGAGTGCTCACGAACGGCTCGCCAGGGCCGCGATGATCATGTCGATCCGTTCGGTGCGCACGGGGCCAGGGCCAGCCTCGCCGAGGAAGGTCAGCAGTTGCCGGGCTTCGGCCGGCGACCAACTGCTGGTGTCGACACCGGCGTCGGCAGCGGCCTGGGCGAGGTCGTCGGGGATCGTCGGCGGGCGCGCGCCGTGCGGTAACAGCAGCGTGCCGCTCCACCCCTCTCCGGCCTGCCCCTGCGGCAGGGCAGGGTGGAGGGGTGCAAGGACGGTGACGTCGTCGAACGTGAGGATCCGGACCGGGAGTTTGGGCAGGTGCACCGGCCGGTCGAGGCGAAGGGTCGTGGACAGGAAGGTGTCGTGTCCGCTAAGCCGCTCGTCCACGACGAGCAGGACCTTCTCCTCGCGCTGTTCCAGGCGGCCGTGGACCGCCAGCTCGCCCGTGTGCCTGGGCATTACCGGCGCACCTCCATCCCGAGACCGGGCCGGTCGGGGAGAGTGACGTGCCCGCCGTCCGGCCGGAGCGTGCCGCACAGTGCCCGCTGGCGGCGCGGCTCCCACACCACCTGGTACTCCACCGCGCCCGACACGTGCGGAAACGCGGCGGCTAGGTGCACGGCGGGCAGGAACGCCCGGCCGTGCAGGTGGACGGGCACCTTCGCGTCGTGTGCGGCGCCGAGCCAGCCCTGCGCCTCGGTGATCCCGCCGCACCACACCGCGTCGAACGTGAACGCCTCCGGCCGGCAGTGCTCCAGCAGGGCCCTGGCGTCCTCCGCATGGGACAGCCGCTCGCCGAATGCGACCCTCAGCCCCTCCGTCTGTCGGCGCAGCTGTCGGTACGCGGCCTGGTCGGTTCGCGGGAGCGGGTCCTCCACCCAGCGCACCGTCTCCGGAGTGAGGAGCGGTGCGACCTCCATGGTCCGCAGGTGCCCCCATGCGCCCAGGGCGTCCACCGCCACACTGTCCCCCGCCCACTTCGCCGCCCGTTCGGCCAGCAGCGCCATCTCGGCGGCTTCAGCGCCGCGCAGGGCCCACTTGGTGAAGGCGAAGCCCCCGTCGGCGGTGGACTTGACGGACTCGGGGGCCGACGTGGAGGCCAGGTCCAGGGAGAGCCAGGAGGCGTAGACCGGCACTCGCGGTTCGGGCCGGTCGCTGAGCAGGGCCGCGACCGGCAGGTCGGCGAGTCGGCCGTGCAGGTCCCACACCGCGCAGTCCAGCGCCCCGACCGCCCAGCGTCCGAGCCCCGCCGCGTGCGGGCCGAGGCCGGCCAAGAGCCTGTGCAACAGACCCGTGTGGTCGGCCACGGGGTGCCGCAGAGCGCTCTGCCCAAGCCGGGTGGCGACGAGCGCGGCGGGCAGCTCGTCGACCGGGGCGAATACCCCGGTCACTCCGTCGGCCTCGACCACGATCGCGAACCGGCTGTCGCCAGCCTTCCACGGACCCGCCCCGCTCTCGTCGAGGCGCTCTACCCGCACCCGGTCGATGACCGCGTCAGCGGGGTCCATCGACGAGGTCCTCTCCCGCGTAGGTGAAGTACCACAGCGGCCGGTAGCACTCCCAGCCCACCGGCCGCAGCCCGGTCGGTGCCATGGCCCGCTCGATCGCCGTACGCGCCTGCAGGTAGTACTCCAGGCTCTCCGCGCCCGGCGTCCGCATCCCCTGCATCATCACCGTGTGCGCCTGGAAGACCTGGAAGTTCGGGAACGCGGTGACCTCGCCCGCCAGTGCGTTCACCCCGCGCACGAGGTCCTCCATCGGGTCCAGCCTGACGATGTACGTGTATGAGGTGTCCAGCCCCGCCGCCCGCGCCCGCATCAGCAGGTCCGGCATCTGCTCCGGCCGAAGGTCGGCCTTGGTCGCCTTCATCAGTGCCTCCCGCCGGGTGAAGTGCTCGGCTGTCAGCCTGAGCACGAACGGTGACACCTTCGACGCGATGGTCTCGAATGCCTCGTCGCTGCGCAGCACGGAGGTGAGGAAGCCGATCCGAGCCTTGACGCCGGCCCGCTCCAGAGCGGGCCGCAGGGCGGTTAGGTGCGCGACGGCCGCCTCCTCCCGCTCGAAACAGCCGGTGGAGACGGTGACCTCGGTCAGCTCGGCCAGGCTGCGGCGGGGATGCTGCTCGCCGAGGGCGTGCAGCAGGGCGTCGAGCCCCTGGTCTTCCTGCATCCTCGGATCGGCGGCGGCCTCCAAGGTGTTGGGGCACCAGCCGCACCCGACGCACCGGCTGCGGGCGTTGGGGTTGAGGGTCGCGGCGCGGCCGTCGTTGCGGAAGTACCCTCCGACCGCCTCGTCGGCATCGATGCGCCCGACGTGCGCGACCACCTCGCCGTTCAGCGACAGCTCGTCGCTCCGGAGCCGGAAGGGGCTGGCCGGCTGGTTCAGCGGGACGATGATCTGCCAGGGGGCATCGGGGCGGCGCACGAGGCGAAGGTTGACCCGGGCCCGGTGACGGTCCTGGTCGGAGGTGATCCCGTACAGGTTGACGGCGATCAGCAGCACGTCTTCGACGGGGACTCCGTGGCGCAAGGCAGCCTGCTCCAGATGACGCAGGCGGTCGGTGCCGACGGCGCCGTCCGAGGATATCGACCGGCGCATGGAGAGATGCGGCATGGAGGACTCCAACTTGAGTTCGGCGGGCACGGTTGCCTCCTGGGTGGAGGTGCTGGGGATCAGGTGTGCGTGATCAGGTAGCTGGGGCCCTCGCCGCGCCGGGCTCGTTCGATGGCGTCGAGGCGGGCGAAGGCGCGCGGCGCCATCAGCTCCTGCCAGGTCGCGAGGTCGTGGACGGCCCACATGTCGTGCTCTGCGGGATCGAGTCGGATCCGGCCGAGCTGGTCGGCGGTCAGCTGGCCTCCGTCGAAGATGAGCCCCACCTTGTTCAGCGGCAGGCGCGGCCCGGCGTGCAGGAAGTGCGTCAGGAGCAGCTTCGGCGTTTCCAGACCGAGTTGGAGGCCCGTCTCCTCGACCGCCTCTCGCCGTGCTGTCTGCAGCGGGTCCTCGCCTCGGGCGTCCAAGTTGCCGCCCGGGAACTGCCAGAGTCTCGAGCCGTAGACCGAGCGGAGCTGGACCGGCCGGTCGTGTTCGTCGCGGATGTACAGGCAGCCATACACCGTGTGGTGGGGGACGGTCTGCGCGTACTGCGTGGGCGTCATCGGCATGGGGCGGCCGGGCCGGGCAGGGCGGTGGTCGAATGCGAGGGCGAGAACGCCGAGGGCTTCCTTGGCCGGCGGGTAGATGCTGCGGAGGTTGGCGAGCAGCTCTCCGGGCGGCCCGTCCGGGGCGATGCGCACGGTGTCCTCCGAGCTGAGCAGATCCTCGAAGGAGTGGTACGGGGTGATCCGCTTAACGATGACGTCGAGTTCCCGCCCGGTGTCCCGGTCGTGGAAGACGACCGTGTCACCGACTGCGACGGCGCGCTTCTGCGGGGTGGCTACCCTCACTTCGATCGTCTTGCGGCCTGCTTCCACTTGGCGGTAGTACCGCCCGAGCAGGTGCATGTGGTGCTCTTGTGGTTCACCTCCGGTCGCCGGACTCGGGACGGCTGGGATCGCCTGCTGGGTGTCGTCAGGCACACGTGCCTCCGTTCGATGCGTTCCGTCCGTCGCGGTCTTGGGATCCCAACCGGGCCAGGGTCCGGTGGCCGCGCTCCTGTGTTTCGGATCGGCGTGGGTGGCGATGAAGTGGACGAGGATGCCAGCGCGCTACGGCAGTTCGATCGGTCCGTAGCGCGCGTGCGGCTCCTGCCGCATCAACGCGTCGTACCGGTCCGCTACCGAGAAGTGCCAGAACTCGGTCGCATAGTTGCTAAAGCCTGCGTTCTCCATGGCGTTGAGCAGCAGCGTGCGGTGGTGGCGCGCGCGATCGCTGAGGTTCGGGGCGTGAGTGAAGCAGGCGCCGTCGCTCTCCTCGGGGGAGGCGTTGACGCGGGTGCCGAGGTTGAGTTCGTGGCCGTCCTGGTCGACGAGGGTTACGTCCACGGCCGCGCCTGCGGAGTGGGGCGCGATCTCCGGCGGCGACACGTACCGGCTGGCGGCCTGGTGCAGCTGCGCAGCTGTCCAGCCGGGGTGAGCGGAGGCCAGCTCGTCCCGGTACTCGGTGAAGTAGTGCTGCTGTAGGGCCAGCGGCCGGTAGCCCTCGATGAACAGCAGATCGGTGCCGGCGGGCAGGAGCGAGCGGGCGTGCTCCAGCCGGGCGAGGACGCCCTCGCGGACGTGGGCGAACGCGCCCAGTGGATCTTGCTTGCGGGGATCGACGCGGAAGCTGTGGTCACGCACGTCGACGAGCGGCTCCCCGCACTCGCGCACCGGGATCGCGGCGACCCGCGGATCGGACATCAACACCAGAGGGTTCATCGAGTCTCCCTGCGACGGCTTGCCTTGCGGTGGCGGGATGGAGGAGGCAGAGGCCAGGTCGGTTTCGCCCACGATTCGCGCGACGGTGTCCTGCAGCATGCTGTCGCCCGGGATCACGGTCTCCAGACCGCCGGGCAGCAGATCCAGCTCGCGGTACCAGGAGGCGAGGTGGCTGTCGGTGACTTGCGCCAGGTACGCGGCATCCGCCTTCGACGCGTGTCGGACAAACGTCGATTCCAGCGGCACGTCCAGGTAGTAGCTGCAGGAGACGCCGCGGTGGTCCCGCACCAGAGACGTGATCAAGTGGCTGTAGCGATCGGCGTACAGGATCCCCTCAAGCACCACGTGAAAGCCGGCGTTCAGTGCTTCGCGTGCGATCCTGCCCAGCAGGGCGATGTTGGCGCCACGCGCGGTGTCGTGTTCCCTGAGCACGTTCCGGCGGCTCACGTCCTGGCCCACGATCGCGATACCACGGCCGTAGTGATCTCGCAGGCCCTGGGCCACGCTTGACTTGCCTGACGCCGAGTTGCCGCGGATCACCACCAGACGGGTGTCCTCACGGCCGGCCGCAGTTGCAGTGGACACACGACGGTGTGCCCCGCTCGGAGTGCCGGTCATGCGGGCCATCCCGTCTCGCTGTACAGATCCCCGTTCTGGATCTTTGCGATGGCTTGGCGGGTGTAGAAAACGAGGTTGTCGGGCAGCGCGGCGGGGTCCCAGAACTTCCACTGGGTGCACTTGTCCGGCTCGCGCAGTTCCGGCTCGCCGCTCCAGGCGCGGGCGCGGAAGAACAGGCCCACGCGGGGCCGGTCCCCGGCGCGGTCGATGTGGTGGACGACGTGGACGAGTTCGACGTCCTGGCGCTCGATGCGCAAGCCGGCTTCCTCCCGTGCCTCCCTGATCAGGCAGGTGATGGCGCTCTCCTGCTCGCAGTGGCCGGCCAGGACGTGCCAGGTGGACGGCGCGAACGCGGAGTCGGGGTGACGCAGCCCAAGCAGCACCGTCCCGTCGGGCCGCTCCAGGTAGAGGTGGACGCCGATGACGTTGAGGACCGTGCCGTGCGGCGAAGCTGGGCGACGCTCCTCGTGCGACGAGAGCCCGCTCTGCGACGCAGTGCTGGAAGCGTTGGCCGGGAGGCTGGCGGCGTGGCGCCGTACGAGGTCGCTGGTGGTGTCTGCGATGCGCAGGCGGTGGAGGTCGTCGGGGGCGAACCAGGCCAGCATCACCCCTTCCGTCAGGCGGAGTTCGCGGGGATCGCCGTTCCAGCGGCCGGCGTAGATGGCGATGGGCACGCCCGCGCCAGTGTCGTCGGAGGCGTACTCGGTGCCGAACGGGGTCAGGTCGGCGATGTCGAGGTCGGCTTCCTCGGCCAGTTCGCGCCGCACGGTGTGTTCCAGGGTGGCGTCCTGGGGCTCTCGGCCGCCGCCCAGCAGGGACCACATGCCCGGCTCCCAGATTTGGTCGGGGAAGTAGTCGCGCAGGTGGAGCAGGTACTCGCCGCGGTCGTTGTAGATCAGGGCGGAGGCGTTGGCCCTCTCCGGTTCGGTCTCCGGCGTGAGCTTGAGCAGCTTCTCGCGCAGGGAGGGGGAGGTCACCCTGTCCACGGGACGCCACTCGATGCCGCCGACCTCTTCTTCCTGCAGCACCACCGGCGCCTCGGCCGCGGTGTGCAGGCGGAAGAGGAACCGGAGGTCGAAGTGCTGGTGGCCGGGTTCCCCTTTGCCCGGGTGGGCGTCGATGTCGTGGATGTCGATGTCGAACGGCACAGTCTCGTAGCCGGGCCACGGTGCCACGGCCTGCGGCGGGATGCCGGTCTCCTCGTGCAGCTCCCGCAGCGCCGCCGCTGCCAAGGACTCGTCGGCGGGCTCGGCGTGTCCACCGGGAGCGAGGACCTTCCCGCTCGCCAGGTGCAGCACGTGCAGGACACGGCCAAGCGGGTCGACGACGATCGCGCCGCAGGTGACGTGTCCGGTGAAGGTGGAGCGGCTGGCGATGTCGGTGGGACGGTCGAAGGCGGCAAGGAAGACACCGAGCTGCTCGCGCTCGTGAGGGTGGCGAGCGAGGTAGGTATCGACGGTGGTGCGGATGTGGTCGTGCGACAACGGCATGGGGCTACCTCAAAGGGGCGTGGAGCGGGACGTGTTGAGGCGGGGTGCTCGTTCGGGTCAGGTCAGCCGCATCCCCTCCGCCGGGATCTCCTCGATGGCGGCGGGGCGAGCGGTGGGCAGGCCCCACCGCTCGTGTGCCGTCTCCGCCGCGAGCTGGGCTTGCCGCGCGCCGGGCGGGCCCCAGCCCAGCAGGGCGGCTGCCTGGGCGGGGGTGGCGAGCAGGCGGGCGAAGGGGTGGCCGGAGGCGGGGTCGACGGCCGCCGGCCCGATGGCGGTGACCCGGGCGGCCAGGTGGAGCCGGGCGTTGGAGCCCACGCCGCCGTAGACCTCGCCGGTCTCGTCCAGCACCCAGCCCAGTCGCACTGGATCGGTCAGAGTGAGCTGGGCTTCCTCGGCGGCTTCGCGGTGCAGGGTGTCCTCGGGAGTCGCGTCGGTCGTCTCCACGGTGCCGCCGGGCAGCATCGGCAGCGCACCCCGCGGGCCGGGGTCGGCCACCAGGATGACCCGGCCGTCGGGGACGAAGCACCACGCCCAGGCTTGCTGCACGGGCAGCGGCCCGGGGACGGGGCCCTGGTTGAGAGGGCTGTCCCAGTGAGGCCGGTACCGGACGTGGACGTCATGGCGGTCCAGCGCCGGGACGTCGTGGATGTGCCGGCCATCGGCGAGGTGAGCGGTGGCGGTGTTCCCGAGCCGGGCACGGTAGGCGGCGAGCATGATCCGCCCGTCCACGGGCCGCAGCCGCTGCACCGCGTCCCGGGTCTCCAGGAAGGCGTACTCGGACAGCTCCTCGTGCGGCAGGCGGATCGCCTCCACCTGGTCGGGGCGGAGGGTTCCCCCGTCGAAGACGAACCGGATCTCGCCGGGGCATGCCATGGCGGGCTGGAGGTCGGGGTGGTGCGGGGAGAAGGAGTGGACGGCGAGCACGGCCGACAGGGGTAGATCCAGGCCCAGTTCCTCGGTGATCTCGCGCCTGCAGGTGACGTGCGGGTGTTCGCCGGCTTCGACGACGCCTCCGGGCAACAGCCACGAGTCGTCCTCGCGGTAGGTGGGGTGCACCAGCAGGACCCGGCCGACCTCGTCGGTGATGATCGCGGCGGCGCCGAGCCACGCCGCATGCCGGGATACGGCGTACTGCGCAGCGGGCAGAGCGGCACGCGGTGAGACGTGATCCGAAGGGGAGACGGGAGAGGTCACGTATCTCTGCCTTCCGAGACGGTGTACGGGCGAGTGGGCAGCGCGGAACGGCGAGGGGTGATCAGGGGGTGTCGCCGCTCATCCGGCGCTGCAGCTCCCACAGGGTCCGGAAGAGACCTGGCTCCTGGGTGAGCTGGGCGTAGGTGCCCTCCTGGACGATCCGCCCTTGATCCAGGACCACGATCCGGTCGGCGACGGCCACGTTGGTGAGCCGGTGCGTGATCAGCAGGATGGCGCGGTCCTTGGCCAGTTCGCGCAGGCCGGCGAAGATCCGGTGCTCCGCGCGGGCGTCGAGGGCGGCCGTGGGTTCATCCATCACCAGCAGTGACGCCTGCCGGTGGAACGCGCGAGTGAGGACCAGGCGCTGCCACTGCCCGCCGGAGAGCTGCTGTCCGCCGAACCACTCGCTGGTCAGCAGGGTGTTCAGGCCGGAGCGCAGGCCCGGCAGCATCTCCGCGGCGCCGGACGCCTCGCATGCGGCGAGCAGGGCCGCGTCGCTGGTGTCGCCCTGCCCGAACGTGATGTTGTCGCGCATCGTCAGCGGCAGGTAGGTGAACTTCTGCGGCACCAGCGCGACGTGCTCCCACGACCCCCACGGGTCCAGGTCCGCGGTGGAGGCGTGGTCCCAGGCCACGTCGCCCTCGGTGGGCAGCAGCAGCCCGCACAGCAGGCGCGAGAGGGTCGTCTTGCCGGAGCCGTTCTCCCCGACCAGTGCCACGATCTCCCCGCGCCGCACGTGCAGGGAGACGTTGCTCAGGCTGTCCTTCGGGGCGCCGTCGTAGCGGTAGGTGACGTCGCGGACCTCGAAACGCTCCGGGGCCGCGGTCACGGGCGCGGTGCCGCGGGAGTCGGTCATGGCCTGGCCGTGGGCGTTGTCGAGGAAGTTCTGCCAGTCCTGCACGTACCAGCCGGTGCGCACCAGGCGTGCCCCGCCGTTGATGATGCCGCGCACCGAGCCGGTGGCGGTCTGGAGGGCGAAGACGGCGCCGCCTCCGGCCGCCAGGCTGATCCGCCCGGAGGCCAGGAGCCACAGCAGCGCCGCCCACACCGCGGTCGAGGCGATCCCGCCGGCCACTGCTCCGGCCAGCCCCATCCAGGCACCGGTGTTCGCGGCCTTGCGTTCGGCCGCGTTGACCGAGGCAGCCAGCCGCCGGTACCGGCCGATCAGGAAGGGGCCGGCCAGGCAGGCGCGCATCTCCTCACTGGACTCCTGATAGGCCATGTGCCAGCGCAGCTTGCCCAGCATCCTGCGCCGCCCGGAGGTCTCCAGCCCAGCGAGGTAGATCACGCGCGCGGAACGGACGTAGGCGGCGGCCTGCGGTAGGCGAGGCGAGGAAGAGAAGGGGAAGGAGCAGGGGGTGCAGGACGGTCAGGACGGTGGCGCCGGCCGCGAGCGTGGCGGTCGCCGCGAGAACGTCCTGCGCTTCTTCGACGAGGTCGGGGGTGACCTGGGCGCCGCGGTCGGCGATGTCGTAGGCGTCGTTGTAGCCGGGCTTGTTGTTGGCGGCCAGTTCCGCGCCGAGCGCGGCCTCGATCATCGTCAGCTCCGCTGCCCGGCCGAGCACCGGGCGCAGACGGCCGGTCAGCCAGACGACGGTGATGCCCAGCAGCGCGCGCAGGCCGGTGGCGGCGGCGATCACGGCCAGCTGCGGGGCGGCGTCCCACAGCCGCTCGGTGATGTCGCCCGAGGAGATCAGCACGGTGATCGTGCCCGTGACGGCCAGGAGGCCGAGGGCCGCGAGGACGCCGGTCCCGATCTGGCACACCAGCAGGCCGATGGTCGCGCCGCGGTCCACGCGCCAGGCCATCTGCACCGAGCGCCGCACGAGCGAGGGCAGGCGCCGCGCCATGGTGCGGGACGTCAGCAGGGAGCCGGCCTGGAGCCTCGACTCGTCGCGGTAGAGGTATTCCTCCTCTCGAACACCGGCCTCCTGAACTTCGTCGTCCGGCGCGGTCCCCTTTGGCGGTTGCGGCGGCTGGTCCTGCGTAATGGCCGAGGTCATCATTCCCCCTAGGACGGTCGCTGCGGCAGAGTCGTGAGGTCTAACGACACGGCCGCGATATCGAACACACGTCATTCGGTCGTGCTGGGGAGCCCGCTATTTCCTGCGTCAGGGAACCCCGCGCGCGGGATCACTGGTCTGGCTTGGAGCGGCTGCGGGCAGGAAATGGCCGAAACGCCGGCATCGCCAAACAGCGTGGGCAGCACGGCGGGCCATCCCGGTCGTCCCCTCCTAGCCGGGATCTGGTTCGGCCTGCAGCAGCCTTTCCAGCTCTGTCTCGGCGTGGCCGACCGCGCCCGTCAGAGCCTCATGGTGGTGGGCGGACAGGGCGCCGGATCCCAGTCCGGCCGCGGCGATCACCGCGTTGAGCGCGTCTGCCGCCCCGTCGTCCAGGGCAGACCCGGCGACGGGGTGGTGCAGTGCGTCTCGTGCGGCGTAGGCGTCGAGTCGGGCGACGCTGACGACGGAGTCGACTACGCGGGCGGCATGTCGTCCGGTGCGGTCCAGTTCCAGGGCTGACAGGCCCGTCCGGGTCTGGAAGGCGGCGGCCGGCGGATCGGGGTGGGCAAGAAGCTGGACGGCTGCATCAAGGGTGTGGTCGAGGTCGGGTTCAGAGACGGGGGCGTCTGCGGGTCGGCAGTGGGCGTGCAGGAGGAGGGCGATGGCTCTCTCCCAAGGCTCCGTGGGCTGGGTGGTGTCGATCAGGTCGCGGGCCTGCTGGTCCAGGCCCTGCTCCATCAGGGCCATGATCTTGATCTGACGGCCGTCGAGGAGCCGGTTGCCAAGGCCGCGATGCCGGGCCATGGCGTCGGCCGCGTCGCTCCACCGCCCGATCTGGGCGAGGGCGCGGGCGCCGTCCACGAGCAGGGTGACGTACAGCTCCTGGCACACCGCGCGGTGGTCCTCATCCGTGCCGGTCAGAGCAGAGAGGTCGACGGTGCGGCCGTCGATCTCAGTCTTGTTCCGATGCCGGGCAGCGTCGTTGAGGCAGTACAACAAGCCGTAGGCGAGTTCGCCGTGGCCGGCGCGAGTCTGCAATCGAGAGAGGTTGACGAGCGGCATCAGCGACATGACGGCGACCCGTCCGCTGAGGCGTCCGGCGTTGGCGAAGACCTGGTGCTGGCGCCAGCACAGATCCTCGGCCAGGTCGGGTAGACCCACGTCGGAGGCGATGAGCGCGGCGTAGTTGAGGACCCCGCAAGCGCGGGCCACCAGGTCATGGTGGCTCGCACCTGCGGGCGCGACGGTCAGCCCCGTGAGGTGGTTGATGCGCTCCTCCAAGGGGAGCGCGGGCGCCTTGGTGCGGCGGACCAGGGGGATGCGGCTGGCTATCGCGGGGATCATCGGCTCAGCCCTTGCGCGCCCAGTCGACGACCAGTCGGCTATAGGGCTTGTCGACGACGAAGCGCGGGTCGTCCGCCGTCAGCCGTTCACGCGAGTCCGCGACGGCCATCCGGAAGCCCGGTTCGGGGGCGTCGTTGCCGCCGCTGGCGTCCCAGGCGCGGATCTCGCTCACGACGCGTTCGGCGAGGCCGGCGCCGCCCTCGCCGTGGCCGATCACGCCGACCTCCCAGTACCGCCCCTTCTCGTCTTCGCCCTCGCGGATGGTGAGGTATGCGAGCGACCCGCCGTCGAGGGCTGCCATGGAGCCCCACCCGAAGTGCGGGGTGAACCCGGGGCGCTGGCCCGGCAGGCGGGAGAGGCCGTTGGGCAGCACGCAGGCCAGGTACAGGTACAGCCACTCCCACGCCGAGCCCTGCCGGAACTTCACCCCGGTGTAGAGCTTGGTCTGCTGCTGGTCGAGGACGCAGCGGAGCGCGTCGCGGTCGACGTCCTGCTCGCTGAACGTCTCCAGGCGCGCGTTGCCCTCGCCGGCCATCGGCACGAGGGTGTACACGTCGTCGCAGACGCCCTTGCGCAGAGGGATGAAGGTGGCCATCTCGCAGGAGACGGTCTTCCACGTGTCCCCGTCGCGTTCGAAGGCGAAGGAGCGGGAGATGCTGCCGCGGATACGCATCGGCAGGACCAGGCGCCCGCCGGGGGCGAGCTGGTCGAGGATCTTCACGGGGACGTCGCCGG
The DNA here is from genome assembly GCA_000415505.1 of Streptomyces afghaniensis 772. GTDB lineage: Bacteria > Actinomycetota > Actinomycetes > Streptomycetales > Streptomycetaceae > Streptomyces > Streptomyces afghaniensis. The sequence goes on along the minus strand of KE354483.1, from coordinate 2,108 downwards.
CGCCGACGGTGAAGATGATCCGGTCGTAGGGGGCGTGCTCGGGCAGCCCGGCCGCGCCGTCGGCCATCACCGCGGTGGCGTTGTCGACGCCGGCCTGGGCAAGGTGCTGGCTCGCGCCGGTGACGAGGTCTTGGTCGACGTCGAGGGTCCACACCTGCCCGCCGGGGGAGACGATCTTGCCGAGGAGGGCGGCGTTGTATCCGGTCGCGGCTCCGGCTTCCAGGATCTTGTGACCGGGCTGGGCGCCGAGCTGTTCGAGCTGGGTGGCGACGATGGACGGCGCGGAGATGCAGGAGATCATCTCCCCGTGCTCGTCGTGCTTGATCGGGACCGCGTCCTCCTTGTACGCGCTCTCCAGGTCGACGCCGGGCAGGAAGGCGTGCCGGTCGGTGGCGCGGAAGGCGTCGATGGCCGCCTTGCTGCGCAGGTGGCCGCTGTCGACGAGCCGCTGGGCGAGGGCTTCGCGCAGCTGGTGGGGGTCGGTTACGGGTGTCACGGTGGTCTCCATTCGAGGGAGGCTAGGGTCCGCAGATACGGACTTGCGGGTAGACACGTCAGCGCCTTCTCCGGTGGAGAAAGCGACGTGATGGCCGAGCCACGCGGTGGCGGCCTGCCCGTCGGCAGTCACGCCCGCGCGGTTGAACGCGAAGATCGCGTGATGCGCGATGACGCCCCGGATTCCGCGTATCAGCCGGCCGTCCGCGGCGAGCCGGCGCAGGCGGCGGCCGGCGTCCTCGAACGCCGCGACCCTCTCGACCCAGCCTGCTTCCGCGTCCGGGCGCAGGGCGGCATCCGCGTTCATCAGCCGCCGCATCGCGGAGACGGCTTGCTCCAGCGCGAGGCCCTGGGGCGGGGTGACGGGGGGACGCAGGGCAGCCCACCGGGCGTACACGTCTCCGGCTTCGAACGGGTCCAGCCCGGCTTCGCGAATCATGGCGGACAGCAGCATCACGCTGCGCTCTCGGGCGCCGGGAGACCCGGTCTCGGCGAGCGCGGCCGGGCTGTCGGCGCAGAACACGTCGTGCGCGACCTCTATGCCCTCGGGACCGCCGAAGGCATAGGTTTCCGGCTCGTAGATCCCGTCCGTCCAGCCGGTGATCACGCGATCGGCGACGAGCTGGTCCAGCAGGCCGCCGACGGGCCGTTCGATGCGCAGACGCACGCCGGCGTCCTTGCGCAGGAAGTGGAAGCGGCGCCCGGACAGCGCGGTCGCCAGGGCCCGGGCGGCGTCCGCGTGCTGGTCGGGGAAGGCCACAGAGGCGTGCCACCAGGGCGCGTCCGGGGGGATCGGCAGGTTCTCGTCGTCGAAGGTCACGGGCAGAAAACTCCTTGCGAGGCGGCAGGGCAGCGGTCAGGTGAGCAGGAGGACGCGGGTCCAGCCGGTGGTGTCGGTGGCGTGCAGGGCGAGTTGGGCTCCGGCGCGGCCTTCCATAAAGCCGGGTTTGGGCAAGTGCGCCCAATCGGCGGCCAGCCGTCGGTGCAGGTCGTGGATGATCGGGGTGAAGCGGTCGGGTGCGGGACTGTCGGCCGCGACCGCGCGGGTGAGCATCAACAGCCCGGCCCAGCCGTGGCAGAGCGTGGAGTCGGTGATCCGGGCGAGGCGCAGCGGGTCAGTCAGGATGACTGCGACGGTGTCCTCGGCCGCCCGGCGGCGGGCTGTGTCGCCGAGGGCGAGCGCGGCGAGCTGCTGGGCGCGGGCGATGCCGGGCTGGCCGTAGCACCAGGACTGGCGGGCCGGTTCCGCTGCGGGCGGCGGCTCGGCGTCCAGGTGTGCTGTAGTGGACCAGTAGTGGGCGCCGTGCCGGTCGAGCCAGGTCGCGAAGGTGCCGACGGCTTCCTCCTGACCGGGAACGCTGATGCCTTCGCGCAGGGCGAGGGAGAGCACGGCGAGCGGCCCTGCGATGCCGTGGGCCATGCCGTTGTTGCCATGCCCGCCGGCCATCGCCTTCCCGTCCGGGCCGGCCGCCGACCACCACCCGGGCAGCATCCGGTCGTCACTGCGGAGGGGGTGGGCGAGCGCGACGAGGCAGGCGAGCACGTCGGGCAGCCGGGGCGCGATCGGGCGGCGGGACAGCAGCAGTGCGGCGAGTCCGGTCACGCCGCGGATG
>KE354482.1 GCA_000415505.1 Streptomyces afghaniensis 772 | reverse complement strand
CTGGCCGCGGACGGCGGTGCCGCCGCGGCGGCCTGCGGGGAGTACGCGGCAGCCCTGGAGTCGGCCCGGGCCGGCGTACGCGAGAAGGTGCCGGGCGGTGACGACGACGAGCTGGTCGTGGGCCTGTCGGCGCCGGCCGGGCCGATCGCCGCGTCCGCCGCGTACAAGCAGGCCGAACAGGCGCTGTCGGTGGCGCGGCGGCGCGGGCGCGTCCTCGTGGAGCACGAGCAGATGGCGGCCGGATCCGTACTGCCGCTGCTGGCGGACGACGCGGTACGGGCCTTCGCCGACGGGATGCTGCGGCCGCTGTACGAGCACGACGCCACGGGCCGCGGCGACCTCGTCGCCTCCCTGCGCGCCTGGCTGTCCCGGCACGGCCAGTGGGACGCGGCGGCGGCCGACCTCGGCGTCCACCGCCACACCCTCCGTTACCGCATGCGCCGGGTCGAGGAGATCCTCGGCCGCTCCCTGGACGACGCCGACGCGCGGATGGAGCTCTGGCTCGCCCTGAAGGCGACCAGCTCCGAGTAGCCAAACCGTAGTGTCCCCGCCCCGTATTGCTACGCCCCGGACAAACGACCTTCGGCCACCTCGCCCCTACCGTGGAACCGCAGCACGGACCACCCCCAACGCCGAAGGGCCGGAACCCATATGACTTCCACCCACGCCTTCTGGCTCGCCGGTCGTGAGGCCGCCGGCGAGGACACCTTCGACGTCACCTCCCCGTGGGACGGGCGGCTCGTCGGCAAGGTGAGCGTGCCGACGGACGCGCAGGTCGAGGAGGCCGTGGCCGCCGCGTACGCCGTGCGGGACGAGTTCGCCGCCACTCCGGCCCACGTCCGTGCCGCCGCCCTCGACCACGTCAGCAAGCGCCTCGTCGAGCGCACCGAGGAGATCGCCCGGCTGATCTCCGCCGAGAACGGCAAGCCGCTCAAGTGGGCCCGAGGTGAGGTCGGCCGGGCCGTGTCCGTGTTCCGCTTCGCGGCAGAGGAGGCCCGGCGGTTCAACGGAGGCGAGGCCCAGCGGCTCGACACCGACCTCGGCGGCCAGGGCCGGCTCGCCCTCACCCGCCGCTTCCCGAAGGGCGTCGTGCTCGGCATCGCGCCCTTCAACTTCCCGCTGAACCTGTGTGCCCACAAGGTCGCCCCGGCCATCGCCGCCGGCGCGCCGATCATCCTGAAGCCGGCCCCGGCCACCCCGCTGTCCGGCCTGGTCATCGGCGACCTGCTGGCCGAGACGGAACTGCCCGCGGGCTCCTGGAGCATCCTGCCGGTCGCCAACGACAAGATGCCCGCCCTGGTGCAGGACGAGCGCCTGCCCGTGATCTCCTTCACCGGCTCCGAGAAGGTCGGCTACGCGATCATGGACTCGGTGCCGCGCAAGCACTGCACCCTGGAGCTGGGCGGCAACGGCGCGGCCGTCGTGCTCGCCGACTGGGCGAGCGACGAGGACCTGGACTGGGCCGCGAACCGCATCGCCACCTTCTCCAACTACCAGGGCGGCCAGTCCTGCATCTCCGTCCAGCGGGTCATCGCGGACGCCTCCGTGTACGACCGGCTGCTGCCGCGCATCGTCTCCGCCGTCGAGGCCCAGGTCACCGGCGACCCGAGCGACGACGCGACCGACGTCGGCCCGCTGGTCAGCGAGGACGCCGCCAAGCGCGTCGAGACGTGGGTCCGGGAGGCGGTCGACGCCGGTGCCGCGCTGCTCACCGGCGGCAAGCGCGACGGCGCCTCGTACGCGCCGACGGTGCTGGCCGGTGTACCCGCCGACGTCACGCTCTCCTGCGAGGAGGTCTTCGGGCCGGTCCTCACCGTGCAGAAGGTGAACGGCGAGGCCGAGGCCTTCGCCGCCGTCAACGACTCCAAGTACGGCCTCCAGGCCGGCGTCTTCACCCACGACCTCCAGACCGCCTTCCGGGCCCACCGGGCCCTGGAGGTCGGCGGCGTCGTCGTCGGCGACGTGCCGTCCTACCGCGCCGACCAGATGCCGTACGGCGGCGTCAAGCAGTCCGGCGTCGGCCGGGAGGGCGTGCGGTTCGCGATGGAGGACTACACGTACGAGCGCGTGATGGTCCTCACCGGCCTCGCCCTTTGACCTTCCCGGACAGGCCCGAGTGGAACGGCCGCAGCCCACTGCGCGGGGCTGCGGCCGTTCCTGTTCCCAGGCGGCTGTCCGCTTGCTGCTTCGAGGCGGTACGACCGCGGGAAACGCATGTGCTCCCCGATGTCAGTGGGTCTGTCTAGTCTCTGGACGGCAGCCCATCTATCGAACGGAGGCAGCGTGGCTCAACCTGCGCGGCGGTCTGTGGTCATCGACGGGAAAATCGGCTCTCTCCCCTTCCACGACATGTCCTGGAGCGAGTTGGAGACGCTGGTATGCGAACTCGTCCAAGTTGTCGAAGAACTGTCGCCATGTCACCGCTACGGCACGCCGGGGCAGGCGCAGGGCGGGGTCGATATCACCGGTCGCGCGCCGGATGGGAGTTGGTCCGCCTTCCAGGTCAAGCAGGTGGCCCAGTTCACCGCTGCCAATGCGAAGAAGGCCTTGGACCTGTTCGTCCGTGGCCCTCGCCCTCAAGGTGCGACGCGTTTGGTCATCGTCACCTCGTGCAAGGGGACACGGACCCAGGTGCGCGAGGTGGCCCAGGAGTACCAGGACCGGCATCCGAACCTGACTCTGGGCGAGGTCTGGGACGCCGAGCACCTGTGCCGGCTTCTGCGGGTACAACCACGCATTGTCGCCCGTTACTTCGGAGACGAGGTCGCTTGGCGGTTCTGCGACACTGACGCACTCGCAGCGTTCTTCTCCGCAGCAAGCACAGGTGCGGTGGGAATCCCTGTCGCCGAAGCGGATCCCTTCGGATTGGAGATCCACGAGGCGATCTCCGTGGACGGCCACGCACAGGGCAGCGCGCTTCCCAAGTACTTTCGCCGTCCGTTCGACGACGCACTTGATGCCGCTGCAGACCAGGCTCGCAGCGGGCAAAGTGTGATAAAGGTCCTGTTAGGTGATTCCTCCACAGGGAAGTCCCGCGCGGCGTACGAAGCGATCCAGCTCCTGCCCAAGGAGTGGCGGCTGTGGCATCCGGCCGGCCAGGACGACCTGCTCGGTTCACTCCACTCCGTGGCTCCCTGCACCGTGCTGTGGCTCAACGAGATCAACCGGTACCTGCTTTCCGGCGACGCCGTTCGTGATGAGCAAGTCGCCGGACGGCTCACGGAGCTGCTGCGCAATCCTGACCGAGCGCCTGTGTTCGTACTCGGCACGGCCTGGTATGAGCACTGGTCCACGATGACGACGGCGCCGCGGAACGAACGCGCGCAAACGAAATCCCTGCTGGCCAGAGACTGGATCCGAGTGCCGGAGACGTTCAGCGAGAACGAGCTCTCAGCCCTCACCGCGGAGTCAGGGCAGACGGACGACAGGATGCTGCTGGCGGCGCGCCTCGCCGAGAGCGGGCATGTCATCCAGTATCTGGCCGGTGGCCCCGCCCAGCTCGAGCGTTACGAGATGGGCTCTCCGACAGCCCGGGCGGTGCTGGAGGCCGCCATGGATGCCCGCCGACTGGGGCACGGTCCCGACTTGCCTGCTGCCTTTCTGGAGTCTGTCGCGCCCGCGTACCTCACGCCGCTGCAGCGCGATCTATCCCCTCCCGACTGGTTCCGGCAGGCGGTGGAGTACCTGTCGGCCCCGTGCCGTGGTGTCCGCGGTCCGCTGGCTCCGGTGCCGGGCTTGGCCGTGACGGATGACCAGGAGCCGAGCCACTTCCGGTTGTCCGACTTCATCGAACTACATGCGCGACGGCACCGGAGGATGGTGTGTCCGCCCTCGGAGTTCTGGTCCGCGGGCGCACGGTGTTCTGCCGGTGCGCAGGACAAGGTCGCCTTGTCGCGGGAAGCTCTGGTCCGCGGGAGGAGGGCCGACGCCGAGTCCTTGGCCATGGCAGCGGCAGCGGAAGGGGAAGGCGGCGCTCTCTTCAGGCTCGCCGAGTGGATGAGTGAGCACGCCAACGGTGAGGACGCCGTGCTCTACTACGAGCTGGCTGCCGAAGCCGGTGACGCCCAGGCTCAAGTCGTCATTGCCTGGCGGTGCGAACGTTCTGGGCGACTCGACGACGCCGAAGCGTGGTACCGCAAGGCCCTGGAGTCCAGCGGCAGGTTCGACGCCGCAGTGGGGCTCGCCTCCGTCCTGACCTGGCGCGGACACGCAACGGCGGCGGCCAGACTTTACGGAAGGGTTCTGGAATCCGGCTTCTTCGGTGCTCGGGCCGTCGAATACCAGGCTCGCTGGATGGCCGAGAGTGGCCGCCACGAACTTGCCCTACTCCTCGCAACCTGGTCATTCGAGGCCGGCAACACTGAAGCTTTTACTGGGCTTGCCTGGCGCTACAGGTACGACGACACGCAGCGGGCGATCGACGTGCTCCTGTATGCGGCGGAAGCAGGCGATACCAACGCCCCGCGGGAGTTGGCCTGGATCTACGAAGAGGAGGGCGACTCCGCACGAGCTGATCACTTCTGTGAGGTCGCTGTCTCTCTTGGTGAGACGAACGTGCTGCGTGGGCTGGGAATGATGCGCCGCAGGAGAGGCGACCACCGTTCCGCCGCCGCCTTGTTCTGGAGGGCTTACAACCTCGGTCTCGGCTACGTGTTGTTCGAGTTGGCTGCCCTCAGGGAGACGGAGGGCAAGCTCAGGCAAGTTGAACGGCTGTACTGGCGTGCTCTGCGAGAGGGGCAGGACTACGCGGCGAATCATCTCGTGCGCATTCTGGAGACCAGCGGGCGGGTAAGAGAAGCCGAGGAACTGGCCGGTGACTCCACGGACCTTCTCCTGGTACTCGCGCGAGCGCGGGCGGACCGGGGCGAGCTGGACGCAGCAGAAGAGGTGCTGGTCGCAGTGATCGCTCAAGGAGAGGCGAGGGTGCTGTTGACCTTGGCCGAGTTCCGGCAGCGACGAGGAGACCTGGCCGGAGCGAAGCGGGCACTTCGGAAGGCGCAGGATGCCGGGGTGTCATCGGCCCCCGAGCAGTTGGCGAAACTGCTGGACGGTGGGCCGAGCATTCAGGCACCCAAACCTTGCTAATGGGAACCATTTTCATGTAAGCTTCACGAAGAGGCCCGGCACCGATGCCTTCCGGTGCCGGGCCCCTCCTTTTACGCCGGCCTGCTCCGGACCCTCAACCGGAGAAGCCGACGTGCGCGAGCCGCAGCGGGCCGCGCAGTCTCAGATGCACGTCGTGCACCCCCGCGGCGGTGACGGACGCGCTCAGCGAGACGTAGTCGTACGGGCCTGACGTGGGCGTGGCGGTCGACAGCACCGCGAGCGCCGGACCGCCGTCGAGGGACAGCTCGACCGTGCCCTCACCGGCCACCTCCACCGTCACCTCGGCGATGCCGCGCCCGAAGTCGCAGCGCCGGTAGACCAGTTCGCCCGTCGCCCCGCCCGTCGGCGTCACAGCGTCGCCCGACACCTTCGTACGGTCGACGATCTCGATGCCGCTCTGCTCGTCGAAGCCGGCCGCGGCCAGTCCGCGTGCGACGACCGGGCGCGGCAGGGCGGGCTCGCCGTCGAGCGTGACGGTCGTCCGCAGCCGGACGTCCTCGCTGGACGCTCCGGCCAGCAGCTCGTGCGTGCCCGGCTCCAGACGCCACCGGTCCTGCGCCACGTCCCAGAACTCGAAGGCGGACAGCGGTACCTGGAAGGCCAACTCCGTTGCCGCCCCGGGGGCGAGGGTGACGCGGCGGTGGTCCAGCAGCTCGCGGCGGGGGCGCGGCACGGTCGGGTCCACGGCCCGGGTGTAGAGCTGGGCGACCTCGTCGGCGGTGACGTCTCCGGTGTTGGTGACCGTGAAGGAGACGTGCACCGACCCGTCCGCCACCCGGGCCGTCAGGCCGTCGTACGCGAACGACGTGAACGACAGGCCGTGCCCGAAGGGGAACAGGGGCGTGCCCTCGAAGTACAGGTACGTCTGCCGGCTCCCGATCACGTCGTAGTCGAGGAGGCCGGGCAGGTCGGCGTCGTCGGCGTACCAGGTCTGCGGGAGGCGGCCGGCGGGGGACACGTCGCCGGCCAGCACACGGGCCAGGGCGGTGCCGGCCGCCTGGCCGCCGTGTGCCGTCCACAGCATGGCCGGCAGGTCCGCCGGGTCGACGGCGTACGGGTAGGCGGAGACCAGCGCCAGCACGGTCGCCGGGTTCGCCGCGCGGGCGGCCCGCAGCAGCCGCTCCTGGTGCCCGGGCAGCCGCAGGGTCGTACGGTCCTCGGTCTCGCGGCCGTTGATGTGCGGGTCGTTGCCCGCCACCACCACGACCACGTCGGCCCGCGCGGCGGCACGCGCCACCGCCTCCTCGCCGCGCTCGGCGACCACCAGCTCGAAGACCTCGGGATCTTCGTCGGCAACCTTCACGCCGTCGGCGGAGACACACACGTGGCGACCCGTTCCCAGGTGCTTCAGGAGGTGCCCGTTCCCATGCGGTTCCAGGCGGAACGTCTCCTGGACGACCCAGCCCCCCGGCTGGTCGGCGGAGGCGCGGACGCGGCCGTCGTCGGCGACCGAGAGGTAGCGGCCGTCGGGCGCGCGCAGGGTCAGCACGCCCTCGCCCCAGTCGACCAGCGCCAGCTCGGTGCCGGTCGCGTCGGTGGTGAGTGCGGGCAGGTCGGTGCGGCCCGCGAGCAGCGCCGGGTCAGCGCGCCCTCGGCGCCGCGCACCTCGTCGGCGGCGTCCTCGGCCACCGGAACGTGCAGGAAGGCACCGGCGGAGGTCTTCAGCCGGACCCGGTCCACGCCCTCGGCGAACTCCACCCGCTCCGCGCCGCACCGCTCGTACAGACCCTCCAGCGGGGTCGAGCGGTGGAGGAGCGTGCCGCTGTACCAGTCGAGCTTGCACTCGTCGGCGAGCAGACCGACCACCGCGACCCGGGTGTCCGGGGCGAGCGGCAGCACGCCGTCGTTCTTCAGCAGCACGACGGCCTGCTCGGCGGCCTCCTGCGCGAGGGCGCGGTGCGCCGGGGTGTCGAACTCGCTGGTGGCGCCGTGCGGGTCGTACTCCGGGTCGAACTCACCGAGGCGGAAACGGACCGAGAGCTGCCGGCGGACGGCGGTGTCGACGTCTGCCTCGGTCAGCAGCCCGCGCTCCAGGGCGCCTTGCAGGCGGCCGATCATCTGCGAGGAGTCCGTGCCGTGGTCCGTGAAGCTGTCCACGCCCGCCACGAGGGAGGCCGCGGTGGCCTCCTCGTGGGTGTCGAAGTAGTGCTCGGATTCGACCAGGTTGCTCGGCGCGCCCGCGTCGGAGCAGACCAGCAGGTCCTCGTCGGTCCAGGTGCGCAGCTGCGTGCTCAGGTAGGGGGAGACGTGGTTGGGGCGGCCGTTGACCAGGTTGTACGCCGGCATCACGCCGGCCACCGCGCCCGCCTCGACGGTCTCGCGGAAGGCCTTCAGGTCGTACTCGTGCAGCACGCGCGGGCGCACGGAACTCGACGTCGTGGAGCGGTCCGTCTCGTTGTTGTGGGCGAGCCAGTGCTTCAGCACGGGCGCGGTGCGCCAGTAGGTGGGGTGGTCGCCGCGCAGGCCGTGCGTGTAGGCGGTGGCGATCGCCGAGGTGAGCTTGGGGTCCTCCGAGTAGCCCTCCTCGTTGCGGCCCCACAGGGGGTGGCGCAGCAGATTGACGGTCGGAGCCCAGACGTTGAGGCCGACGCGGTCGTCCTTGGCGCGCATCGCGCGGACCTCCTTGGAGACCGCGTCGCCGACGCGCCGCACCAGCTCCGGGTTCCAGGTGGCGCCGAGGCCGACCGCCTGCGGGAAGACCGTCGCCGGGCCCATCCACGCCACGCCGTGCAGCGCCTCCTGGCCCGTGCGGAAGGCGGCGATGCCGAGCCGTTCGACGGCGGGTGCGAACTGGTGCAGGAAGGCGATCTTCTCCGCCGGCGTGAGCCGCGACAGGAGGTCGTCGATCCGCTTCGCGAACGGCAGGCGCGGATCGCGGAACGGCGGACTGGGCGGCGTGGGTGCGGTCACGTGGGATTCCCTTTGCGGTGGAGCGGCAAGGCCCTTTCGAAGCGCTTCGATGCTGAGTCGGCGACGGGTCGGGTGTCAAGAGACCGGTGCCCTCCCTTCAAGCCGTGCATGAGGAACGGTCCCCTCTCGTGCCTTCGAGGAAGTTTGGGGACGACCCTTGTGCACCCCTGGGCGTTCACTTAACCTCACAGCAACATCGAAGCGCTTCGACTATGACAAGCCCCTGCTGGGTCGAAAGTTCGCTTCGGCTCAGCCAGTTCCACTCGAGACACCGCAGCCGACGGCCCACCGCCGGGTGTCCTGGTGCGCCATGAAGGGTTGACGCAATGACGCCGAACGCCGCCTCCGCCTCCTCCGGACCGAGCCGGAGAAGTTTCCTCGCCTCCACGGCGGTCGCCACCGCAGCGGTGGCCGGTGGAATGCCACTGCTCGCCGCGTGCGGCGGGTCGGACAGTGGTTCGAAGGACGGCACGACGTCCGGCAAGAGCGCCAAGAAGCTGCTGCCGGCCTACGTCGCGAGCAACGTGGTGACGCCGGACATCCCGTCCAAGAACGGCTCGGCGATGGGCTTCACCAGCAAGCTCGACCTGGCCGACCTCAAGACCTCGGTGTCGAAGAAGCTCGGCAAGGGCAGCCGAATCAAGATCATGTCGCCGTTCTGGGGTTCGCCGCCGAAGGGCGACAACGCCTACTACAAGGCGATGAACGACCTGATCGGCGTCGACATCACCTGGCAGAACCAGGACGGCGTGACCTACGACGAGAAGCTCGGCGCGGTCCTCGCCTCCAGCGACGTGCCGGACGTCGTGGTCATCCCCAGCTGGAACATGGGCGGCAAGATACCCAGCGCCATCATCAGCAAGTTCGCCGACCTCGGCCCGTACCTGTCCGGGGACGCGATCAAGAAGTACCCGAACCTCGCCGCCATCCCGAGTGGCGCCTGGCAGTACTCCATCTTCGGCGGCAAGCTGCGCGGCCTGCCCCAGCCCGCCCCGTCCGTCGTCGGCATCGTGCCCTTCTACCGCAAGGACGTCTTCGACAAGGAGGGCTGGGAACTCCCCAAGTCCCCGGACGAGTTCCTCGCCCTCGCCAAGGAGATCAGCCGGCCCAGGGCCAAGGTGTGGGCCTGCGACGACATGAAGTGGACCGCCTTCAACATCTTCGGAGTGCTCTCAGGCAGCGAGAAGCCGCTCGGCTGGAACCTGACCGACGGCAAGATGATCTACCGCGTCGAGACCGAGGAGTACCTCGAGGCGCTGGAGTGGACGCGCAAGCTGTACGCGGCGGGTGTGGTCCACCCCGACGCCAAGGCCGTCAACCAGGGCACCGCGGGTGACCGGTTCACCTCCGGCCAGGTCCTGATGTACAACCAGAACATCTCGGACTGGTGGGGCAAGATGGCCGAACAGGCCGTCCAGAACCCCGACTTCCGTATCTCCGGCATGGACATCTTCGGCGCCGACGGCGGCGACCCCACGCTGTGGGCCGGATCCCCCGCGGGCATCTTCGCCTTCGTCAACAAGAAGGCCTCCAAGGCCGTCATCGAGGACATCCTGGCCGCCGCCAACGTCACCGCCGCCCCGTACGGCACCAAGGAGTACATGCTCACCAACTACGGGGTCGAGGGCACGCACTACACCGTCAAGGACGGGGTGCCCACCAAGAACGACAAGGGCAACCAGGAGGTCCTGAACGCCTTCGTGATGCTCGCCAGCCCCGCCCCGACCATCGCGCACCCGGACTTCCCGGACATCGCGAAGGAGCAGGTGGAGTGGCAGCAGCGGATGGGCGCCTTCACCAAGAAGTCCACCTTCTGGGGCATGCAGATCACCGAACCGGCGCGCTACACCAACCTCTCCAACGACTTCGAGCAGCTGGAGGACGACGTCGTCCGCGGCCGCAAGAAGATCAGTGACATGCAGCAGGCCGTCTCCGAATGGAAGAAGCAGGGCGGCGACAAGCTGCGCGACTGGTACCAGAAGCTGCACGACGACAACGGTTCCGCGCAGTGATCCGGGCCTGAGGCAAGGAGAAAGCCGTGTCCAACAGCACGGTGCCTCGCAGCAGGGCCGAGGCGAAGACGAGTGAGGCGGCTCCCGGGGCGGCGGGCGACCCCGCCGGTGAGCGGCCGGAGAAGAAAAAGCCCTCCGGCAAGGTCAGCCTCCGGCTGAGGCTGCGCCGCGACCGCACACTGATCCTGATGACCCTGCCGGCCATCGCGCTGGTCGTGGTCTTCAACTACATACCGATCCTGGGCAACGTCGTCGCCTTCCAGGACTACGACCCGTACGTCAGCGACAACGGCTTCATCGCGATGCTGGAGAGCCCCTGGGTGGGCTTCGAGCAGTTCCAGCGGGTCTTCGCGGACTCGGCGTTCTGGGACGCCGTGCAGAACACACTCGTGCTGTTCTTCCTCCAGCTGGTGCTGTTCTTCCCGATCCCCATCCTGCTCGCGCTGCTCATCAACAGCGTGATCAGGCCCCGGATCCGGGCGGTGTCGCAGGCCATCCTCTACCTGCCGCACTTCTTCTCCTGGGTGCTGGTCATCACCGTCTTCCAGCAGATCTTCGGCGGCGCCGGCATCATCGCGCAGACCCTGCGGCAGCGCGGGTACGAGGGCTTCGACCTCATGACCGACCCCGGGATCTTCAAGTTCCTGGTGACGGCGGAGGGCGTCTGGAAGGACGCGGGCTGGGGCATCATCGTCTTCCTCGCCGCGCTCGCCTCCGTGAGCCCCGACCTGTACGAGGCGGCGGCCATGGACGGGGCCGGGCGCTGGCGCCGCATGTGGCACGTCACGCTGCCCGCGCTGCGGCCCGTGATCGCCCTGCTGCTGGTGCTGCGAGTCGGTGACGCGCTCACCGTCGGCTTCGAGCAGATCCTGCTGCAACGCGACGCGGTGGGACCAGGGGCGGCGGAGGTCCTCGATACCTACGTCTGGTGGAACGGCGTCCGCAACCAGGACTTCAGCTACGCGGCCGCCGCGGGGCTGATCAAGGGCCTGGTGAGTGTGGCGCTCGTCCTCGCCGCGAACAAGGTGGCCCACTTCATGGGCGAGCAGGGGGTGTACAAGAAGTGACCGCCGTCATCGACAAGGCCGCCATCGAGGAGGCGGCGCGTGAACCCCGCTGGTGGGAGGCTCCGCCGAGGCCCGTCTGGGAGGAGGAGCCCAGCAGGGCAGGGGTCGCGGGCAAGGGCATCGTCCTGGTCGGCGCCTGCCTCGCCGTGCTGTTCCCACTGTGGATCGTCATCGTCACGAGCCTGTCCTCGAAGAAGACCATCACCGAGGCCGGCGGGCTGGTGATGATCCCGAAGGACATCACCTTCATCGCCTATCAGGAGCTGCTGAGCGGCGGGCAGGTGACCCGGGCGGCGATCGTCAGCGTGGGCGTCACGCTGGCCGGCACGTTGTTCTCGATGACGGTGTCGGTTCTCGCGGCGTACGGGCTGTCCCGGAGCGGGTCGCTCGGGCATCGCTGGCTGCTGATGACGCTGCTCGCGACGATGTTCTTCGGGGCCGGGCTCATTCCGACGTATCTGCTGGTGCAGTCGCTCGGGCTGACGGACACGTACCTCGCGCTGATCCTGCCGAGTGCGGTCAGTGTCTTCAACATCCTGGTCCTGCGCGCGTTCTTCATGGGGGTCTCGCCGGAGCTCATCGACAGCGCGCGGATCGACGGGGCGGGGGACTGGCGGATCCTTTGGCAGATCGTCCTTCCGCTCTCGCGGGCCGTGGTCGCGGTGATCACGTTGTTCTACGCGGTCGGTTACTGGAGTGCGTGGTTCAACGCGTCGATCTACCTCGGTGACCAGGACATGATGCCGTTGCAGAACGTCATGATCCAGCTGGTGCAGAAGCAGGAAGCGCCGGTCGGGGTGAGCCAGGCGATCAAGACCGGGCAGATCTCCGCGCTGGCGATCCAGATGGCCGTGATGGTGATGGCGTTGCTGCCGGTGGCTGTGATCTCGCCGTTCGTCCAGAAGCACTTCAAGAAGGGCATGCTCACGGGGGCGGTCAAGGGCTGACGCCCTCGACCTGGTTCTCGCCGTAGGGCTGTTCCTCGTGTGTCGGCTGCGGCTGCGTCGTGGTTGATCGCGCAGTTCCCCGCGCCCCCCAAGCCTCTCCCCAACTCTCTGCGCAAGAACCGAGGTATGTCATGAGCACGTTTCACCTCAGCAGACGTTCCGTGCTGGCCGGGACCGCTGCCGCCGCCGCGGTCGTCTCCCTTCCGATGGCCCAGGGGCGTGCGCAGGCCGCCGCTCCGGCGGGGACCGCGTACCGCTGGCGCAACGTGGTCCAGGGTGGCACCGGATTCATCACCGGCGTGCTGTTCCACCCCTCCGTACGCGGGCTCGCCTACCTGCGTACCGACATCGGCGGCGCCTACCGCTGGGACGACCGCACCGACCGGTGGATCCCGCTGACCGACCACCTCGGCTGGGACGACTGGAACCTGCTCGGCGTGGAGGCCATGGCCGTCGACCCGGCGCATCCGAACCGGGTGTACCTCGCCCTCGGCACCTACGCGCAGTCCTGGGCCGGCAACGGGGCCGTGCTGCGGTCGGAGGATCGCGGCTCCTCCTGGAAGCGCACCGACCTCACCGTCAAGCTCGGGGCCAACGAGGACGGGCGGGGCTGTGGGGAGCGGCTGCTCGTCGATCCGCGGGACAGCGACACGCTGTGGCTCGGCACCCGGCACGACGGACTGCTCAAGTCGACCGACCGGGGCGCGACGTTCAAGGCCGTGAGCTTCCCGGCCACGCCGAGCGCCACGGGCCAGGGCGTCACGCTCCTGGTCGCCGCGGGCCGCAGCGTCTACGCCGGCTGGGGCGACTCCGACGGCACCGCGGGGCAGCCCAGCCTGTACCGCACCTCCGACGGCACGACCTGGGAACCCGTCCCTGGGCAGCCCACCGGCACCGCCGCCAAGGTGCCGATCCGCGCCGCCTACGACAAGCACACACGCGAGCTGTACGTGACGTACGCCAACGTCCCCGGACCGAACGGCCAGTCCGACGGCAGCGTGCACAAGCTGCGGACGACCAACGGGAAGTGGACCGAGGTCACGCCCGTGAAGCCCGGCGGGGCGACGAGCGACGGCGGGACCGACTCCTTCGGCTATGGCGGCTGCGCCGTCGACGCCCGCCGCCCGGGCACCGTCGTCGTCTCCACCAACAACCGCTGGTCACTGATCGACACCCTGTTCCGGACCACCGACGGCGGCCGCACCTGGACCTCCCTGAAAGACAGGGCCGTCCTCGACGTCACCGAGACGCCGTACCTGAACTGGGGCGGCGACAAGCCCAAGTTCGGCTGGTGGATCCAGGCCGTCGGGCTCGACCCGTACGACTCCCGGCACGTCGTCTACGGCACGGGCGCCACCCTCTACGGCACCCGCGACCTCAAGCACTGGGCCCCGCAGATCCGCGGTGTGGAGGAGGCGTCCATCCGCCAGCTGGTCTCGCCCCCGACCGGGCAGGCGCACCTGCTCAGCGGGTCCGGTGACATCGGCGTGATGTACCACGAGCGGCTCACCGCCTCCCCGTCGCGCGGCATGGCGTCGAACCCGGTGTTCGGTACGGCCACGGGCCTCTCGCTGGCCGCGGCCAAGCCGTCGTACGTGGTCCGGGCCGGCTGGGGCGACCACGGCAACGGCGCCTTCTCGAACGACGGCGGCAAGACCTGGACCCCCTTCAAGGCCCAGCCAGACGTGGCCAAGTCCGCGCCCGGCCCGATCGCCACCAACGCCGACGGCAGCGTGCTGCTCTGGTCCTTCGGCACGGCCAACCCGGGCTACCGCTCGGCGGACAACGGCGCCTCCTGGTCCGAGGTCGCCTCCTTCCCGAAGGGCGCCGCCCCCGTCCCGGACCCCGTCGACCCGGCCCGCTTCTACGCCTTCGACACCACGACCGGCACGCTGTTCGCCAGCACCGACAGCGGCAAGACCTTCACGGCGCGCGCCACCGGCCTGGCCTCGGGCGACAGCGAGTTCCAGCTGACGGCTGCCCCGGGCCGCACCGGCGACCTGTGGCTCAGCCTCAAGGGCAACGGGCTGTACCGCTCGACCGACGGGGGCGCGACCTTCGCCGAGGTCAGCAGCTGCCACGCCTCACACACCCTGGGCTTCGGCAAGGCCGCCAGGGGCGCTTCCTACCCGGCGATCTACATGGTCGGCTCCACGGAGACCATCACCGCCGTCTACCGCTCCGACGACGAGGCGAAGACCTGGAGGCGGATCAACGACGAGAAGCACCAGTGGGGCTGGATCGGCGCGGCCATCACCGGCGACCCGCGCGTCTACGGCCGTGTGTACATCGCCACCAACGGACGCGGCGTGCAGTACGGGGAGCCCGTCTGATGCCGGAGCGAAAAGGGCCTGCCCTGAGCGACGCCACCCGGGGCCGTCTCCTCTTCGGCGGCGACTACAACCCGGAGCAGTGGCCGCGGGAGACCTGGCACCAGGACGTCCGGCTGATGAAGGACGCGGGCGTCAACTCCGTCACCCTCGGGGTGTTCTCGTGGTCGACGCTGGAACCGGAGCCCGGCGCGCGGGAGTTCGGCTGGCTGGACACGCTGATGGACCTGATGCACGAGAACGGCATCGGGGTCGTCCTCGCCACCCCCACCGCCTCGCCCCCGCCCTGGATGGGCCGGCTGCACCCCGACACCCTGCCCGTCACCGAGGACGGCCGCACCGAGTGGTGGGGCGGCCGCCAGCACTTCTCGCACTCCAGCGCCACCTACCGGCGCTACGCCGCCGCCATCACCGAGGACCTGGCCGCCCGCTACGGCGGCCACCCGGCCCTGACGATGTGGCACATCAACAACGAGTACTGCACCTTCGACTACGGCGACGAGGCCGCAGTCGCCTTCCGCCGCTGGCTGCGCACGAAGTACGGCACCCTCGACGCCCTCAACGAGGCCTGGGGCACCGCCTTCTGGAGCCAGGGCTACGACACCTGGGACGGCATCCTGCCGCCCCGCCTGCCGCACTACATGCGCAACCCCGGCCAGGTTCTGGACTTCCGGCGCTTCACCTCCGACATGCTCCTGGAGTGTTACACCGCCGAGCGGGACATCGTCCGGCGTCACACCCCGCACATCCCGGTGACCAGCAACTTCATGCCGCTCTGGATCGGGCAGGACGCGTGGCGCTGGGCGGCGGAGGAGGACGTCGTCTCCGTCGACATCTACCCGGACCCGCGGGACCCGCTCGGCGCCCAGAACGGCGCGCTCGTGCAGGACATGACCCGCTCCCAGGCACGCGGGCCCTGGATGCTCATGGAGCAGGCGGCCGGACCGGTCAACTGGCGGGGCGTGAATCACCCCAAGCCGCGCGGCCTCAACCGGCTGTGGTCCCTCCAGGCCGTGGCCCGGGGCGCCGACGCCGTCTGCTTCTTCCAGTGGCGGCAGTCCCGGCAGGGCGCGGAGAAGTTCCACTCCGGCATGGTCAGCCACGCGGGGGAGGAAGGCCGTACGTACCAGGAGGTCAAGCAGCTCGGCGCGGACCTGGCCAGGATCGCCCCGCAGGTGACCGGCCGGCACCTCACCGCGAACGTCGCCGTCCTGCACGACTGGAACGCCTGGTGGGCCGGGGCTCATGACGGCCGCCTGTCCAGCCGGGTGGAGTACCCGGACGTCCTGCGCGCCTGGCACCGGGCCCTCTGGCAGGCACACCTCACCTGCGACTTCGCCCACCCCGAGCACGATCTGACGCCGTACTCCGTGGTCCTCGTGCCCCAGCTGTACGCGCTCACCGACGCGGCGATCGACAACCTCCTGGCCTACGTCCGCGGCGGCGGCACCCTCGTCTGCGGCTTCCTGACCGGCGTCGCCGACGAGGACGACCGGGTCCGCCCCGGCGGCATGGACGCCCGGCTGCGGGAGCTGTTCGGCATCCGCACGCTGCACGAGTGGTGGCCGCTGGACGCGGACGAGACGGTCGCGTGCGAGGGCTTCCGGGGCACGCAGTGGTCCGAGGAGATCGAGCCCGCCGACCCCGACCACACCACCCCCTACAAGGGCGGCGAACTGGACGGCATACCCGCCGTACTGCGCAAGGGCCGGGCCTGGTACGTCTCCACGCTCCCGGAACCCGAGGCCCTGCGCGAGCTGCTGACCCGGATCGCGGGCGAGGCGGGCGTCCGGCCGGTGCTCGACGGCCTGCCCGAGCAGGTCGAGGCCGTCCTGAGAGGCGAGGTGCTGTTCGTGCTCAACCACGGCCGCGAGCCGGTGACCGTCGAGGTCCCCGGCACCCACCACGACCTGCTGACGGGGGCGGCCGTCACCGACCGGGTCACCCTCGGCCGCTACGGGGCGGCGGTGCTCCGGCCATGACCGACTCCGCACCCGTCCACGGCACGTGGGAGCCGCACCCGGCCGCTCGCTGGGAGGACGGCTTCCTGAGCGGCAACGGCCACCACGGCGCCCTTGTGTCCGGTGACCCGAACGACGAACGGGTCGTCGTCACCCATCACACCCTGGTACGGCCCAACGGCAGGGACCCCCGGCCCCGCAGCTTGCCGCCGGCCTCCCCGCCCTCCAGGACCGCCTCCTGGCGGGTGACACGACCGCGGCCGAGACCTTCACGGACGGCAGGCCGCTCCAGTGGGTGCAGCCCTTCCACCCCGCCTTCCAGATTCGGCTGCGCCGGCCGCCGGACGACTGCCCCGGCTACCGGCGCGACGTCGACTTCACCACCGGCGTGGTGAGCACGACCTGTGCCGGCTGGGCCGGCCGCGTCTTCGTCTCCCGCGCCGACGACGTGCTCGTCCAGCAGGTCAGCGGTCCCGGTCTCACCCTCGACATCGACCTGGACCACCGGCTGCCCGGCGCCCCCGTCGGACTGGGCGTCGGCCACGGAGCCGTCCTCACCCCCGAGGGCGCCCTGCTGAGCCTGCGCGCCCGCTACCCGGACAGCGACCTGGCCTGCACCGGCGTCACCCTGCTCACCGTCACCGGCGGCACGACCACCCTCACGCCACCCGGCGTGCACATCGAGGGAGCCCGGTCCGTGCTTCTCCTCACCCGGGTGCACCGGCACACCGGCGAACTGGACGTGGTCGAGGAGGGGCGTGCCCTGCGCGACCTGCCCACCGGGTACGACGAGCTCCTCGACCGCCATGCCGCCCTGCACCGCACCGCCTACGAGCGCGTCACTTTCGACCTGGCCGCCGACCCTGCCGAACGGGCGCTGCCGGGCTCCGAGTTGCTGAAGCGGCCCCGCAGCGCGGCCCTGCTGGAGCGCCTGTTCGCGGCCGGCCGCTACCACCTGCTGTCCGCCAGCGGCCTCTTCCCGCCCCGCCTGACCGGACTGTGGACCGGCGACTGGAACACGGCCTGGTCGGGCGCGTTCACCAACGACGCCAACCTCAACCTCCAGACCGCCTCGGCCGCTGCCGCCGCCCTCCCCGAGGTCACGGAGGCCCATGCGAACCTGATCCACGGCCAGCTGCCCGACTGGCGCGACAACGCCCGCGCGGTCTTCGGCACCCGGGGCGCTGTCGCCCCCGCCCACACCGACGGCGAGTCCGGCCACTCGTACCACTTCAGCCGCGAGTACCCGCTGCACCTGTGGACCGCCGGCGCCGACTGGCTGCTCAAACCGCTCGTCGACCACGACGAGACCCACGGCACCCGCGATCCGCGCACCGCCGCCGCGCTCGCCGAAGTCGCCGTGTTCTACGAGGACTTCCTCACCCGCACGGACGAGGACGGCCGGCTCGTCGTCGTCCCCTCCTACTCGCCGGAGAACCGGCCCGCAGGCGCGAGCTGGGGCACCCTCAACGCGGCGATGGACCTCTCCGCGGCCCGCCACGCCCTGCTGACGGCCGCCGCCTACCACCCGGGCCCCGACGCCGACCGCTGGCGCGCCCTCGCCGACCGGCTCCCCCCGCACCGGATCAACGCCGACGGAGCCCTGGCCGAATGGGCCTGGCCGGGCCTTGCGGACTCCTACGACCACCGCCACCTCAGCCACCTCTACGGCGTCTGGCCGCTCGACGAGATCACCCCCTACGACACCCCCGAACTCGCGGCCGCCGCGCACCGCGCCCTGGAACTGCGCGGCGCCGAGAACGACTCCGCGCACGGACACCTGCACCACGCGCTCATCGCGGCCCGGCTCAGGGACGGCGACCGCGTCGCCCACGCCCTCGGCCAGGTCCTGGACGGCGACTTCTTCCACGCGTCCCTGATGAGCGCCCACTACCCGAACCGGAACGTCTACAACGCCGACGCCGCGCACACCCTGCCCGCCGTGCTGATCGAGATGCTCGTGCAGTCGACCCCCGACCGGCTGGTGCTGCTGCCCGCGCTGCCGGCGGCGTACCCCGATGGCGCCCTGCGCGGGGTGCGCACCCGGTTCGGGGCGGAGCTCGACCTCACCTGGACACGGGACGGCGCCACCGCCGTCATCCGGCCCGGCCGCACCCAACGCGTCGAACTGCGGACTTCCTCCGGCGCAGAATCCCTCCACCTGGTCGCCGGAGAAGACCACGTCCTCACCCTGAGGGCGTGGTAGTTCCCCCCATCCCCCCACCCCATGGAAGGGACACCATGGCATCACGCACGCTGACCAGGGTCACCAAGGCCCTGCTGGCTCCCGCCCTGGCGCTCGGCGCCACCGTCGGCCTCGCCTCCGCCCCCGCCTCGGCCGCCGTCTGGAACTCCTGCGACCAGTGGGGCCAGACCAACCTGAACGGCTACACGCTCTACAACAACATCGTGGGGCCGCGGCGCCGGCAGC
>KE354481.1 GCA_000415505.1 Streptomyces afghaniensis 772 | reverse complement strand
GGTCGCACTGGCCCGGGCGTTGCTCCGGGCGGACCGGGACCTGTTCGTGCTCGATGAACCGACGTCGGGCCTCGATCCGGATGCTCAGGCCGAAGTGTCCGACGTGATCCGGGGGTTGGGGCAGGGCCGGGCCCGGCTGCTGATCTCGCACCGGCTGAGCGAGGTTCGTACAGCGGACCGGATCGTGCTCCTCGACGGGGGTGCGGTGCGGGAGGAAGGGCCGCATGAGGAGCTGATGAGGTTGCCGTCGGGACGGTATGCCGAGCTGTTCCGAGGGCAGGCGGCGGGGTTCTGGGAGGACTCGTCGGGGCCGGAGCGGGAGGTGGCGGGGGTTCAGGGGGTCGAGCCCGGCCGGGAGCAGGAGGTCGCGGGGTGAAGCGGGTGCTCGGCAGGTGGCTGATGCTCGTGACCGTACGGGGGCACAGCATGGAGCCCGGGCTTCGGGACGGGGCGGTGGTCCTGGCCCGTCGGCTCGGAGGTCGTGCGGGCGGAGGCGAGCGGCTTCCGGGCGGAGGCGGGCGGCCTACGGGGCGAGGCGGGCGGCTTCCGGGGCGGCGCCGTGGCTCGGCGGGCCGACGGCTGCGCGTGGGCCAGGTGGTCGTCCTGCCGGTGCAACTGCCGAACGGCGCCCGTGTGGTGGGGCCGGTCGCGGACGGGGACGGG
The DNA here is from genome assembly GCA_000415505.1 of Streptomyces afghaniensis 772. Classification (GTDB taxonomy): domain Bacteria; phylum Actinomycetota; class Actinomycetes; order Streptomycetales; family Streptomycetaceae; genus Streptomyces; species Streptomyces afghaniensis. The sequence goes on along the minus strand of KE354481.1, from coordinate 35,349 downwards.
CTGTGGGTGAAACGGGTCGCGGCGTTGCCGGGCGACCCGGTGCCGGCCGGGGTTCCCGGGTGTCCTGGCCGGGTGCCGCCCGGGCGGATGGCGGTGCTCGGCGACAACGCGGCGGTGAGCACGGACTCGCGGACCGTCGGCCTCGTACCCGTGGACGTGGTGGTCGCGGTGGTGCTCGGCACGAACGCCCGGCCCCCGCGCAGGACGCGACGGGGGGCCGGCGCGACAGATGCCACGGGGAGGCGGCACCGGGGAGAACAGGAACCGCGTCAGTAGCAGCAGGAGTAGAGCGTCCAGGCGGTGCAGTTCGTGCCCGGCGACTGGCAGGTGCGGCGCCAGTTCCCCTTGGCGGAGGGGTACTGAGGGCCGCAGCTCGTGTCGCGGCGGCACCAGTACTCCGTGGTGCTCGCCTCGGCCTCGGCGCGCGGTACCACCCGGCCGAGGACCGAGTCTGCGAGTCGGTTCAGAGTGCGCATGTCGAAACTCCCAATTGGGGCCGTCGCCCGTCACGACGGCGTTCGTCCAAGACGCTACGGGGACGGCATACGCCTGCCATACATCGCCGATACGCGGACCACGTGCGCCCCTCTCACCGGGCACGCCGCGATCTCGAGCCGCCGCTGCCCGCCACCTCACCGAGGCGCCCGTCCCGTACCCGCAGCACGTCCGTGCAGCGTTCCGCCACCCCCATGTCATGCGTGGCCACCACGAGCGTGCAGCCGTACTCGGCGGCCAGCTCTCCCACCAGGTCCATGAGTTGCTCACCGGTCGCCGAGTCCAGGCTCCCGGTGGGTTCGTCGGCGAGCAGCAACCGGGGCCGGGCGATCAGCGCCCGTGCCACCGCGACCCGCTGCTGCTGTCCGCCGGACAGCTGCGAGGGCAACGCCGACTCCCGTCCCTGAAGACCCACCGCCGCGAGGAGTTCGCGGGCGCGTGCGTCCCGGTCGAAGCCGGCCTTACGGGGCAGCACGGGAGCCAGCACGTTGTCCAGCGCGCTCAGGCCCGGCAGCAGATGGAACCGCTGGAACACGAACCCCACCGTGCGCCGGTACGAAGCGGCGGCCCGCCGCCCCAGCGCGGTGACGTCCTGGCCGTCCACCACCACCCGGCCCGCATCGGCCCGTTCGATGGCCCCGATGAGGTGCAGCAGTGTTGATTTGCCGGAGCCGGAGGCGCCGACGAGGGCGACGCTGTGTCCGGCCGGGATGTCCAGGCTGATGCCGTCGACGGCCTTGATCAGCCCGTCACCGGTGCCGAAGCTCTTGTGCAGGTCCTCCACCAGGACCGAGGCACCGTCCCCCATAGGGTTCTCTCTCCCTCTCCGTATCTCTGTCCATCCTTCTCGGATCATCCCTCTTCGGCCAACGGCCCCGCCGGCGACCGCCGTACCGCGAGGCCGGCCGCGACGACGCTGCCCGCCACGGCCGCCAGCACTCCCGCCACCGCGACCACGCCCACCGCCACCGGCAGCCCCGCCGGAATCGAGCCGGTGAAGGCCACGGTCAGTGCGAGCCCCGTCGCCGCGCCTGTCACCGCGCCCGCCACGGCGATCACGGCACCCTGCGCGACGACCAGTCGCATGACCTCGGTGTCGGCCCAGCCGCAGGCCCGCAGCATGGCGAACTCCCCGTCCCGTTCACAGCTGTCGAGATAGAGGACGTCGGCGAGGGCGAACACCCCCAGGGCCGCGGTGAGTACGGCCGCGGCCACATCGACCCCGCGCACCTCGAGGGACACCGCCTCGCCGAGGAGCGTCCCCTGGACCGCGCCCTGGAACGTCCACATGACCGCCGTGACCAGGCAGACCGCGGCCACCCCCACCGCGAGCGCCAGCGCGCCCAGCGCCGAACGCGACGGCGTACGCAGCGCTCCGCTCACCGCGAGCCCGGTCAGCGTGCGCCCGCGCCCGGCGCGCCGGGCCCGCCGCGGCCCGGAGACCGAGCCCCGCAGCGCCTGTGCGGGATACGGCCGCCCTGCCCGTATCGCCGGAAGCGCCCCTGCCAGCAGGGCCGTGGCCACCACCAGCGGTATGGCCAGCAGCGCACGCCCCGCGGTGACGTCGAGGCCGAAGGCCCAGCCCAGCGGGAACGAGGCCGCGGCACCGGCGGCACCGGCCACGGCCGCGACCAGGGCGACCTCACCGAGGACAAGTCCCGCGAGGCGGGCGCCCGTCCAGCCGGTGCACGCGAGGACGGCCAGGTCGCGCTGCCGGGTGCGTACGGAGGCGGCCACGGCGTTGCCGAGGAACAGCGCACACACGCCGAGCACCAGGCCGAAGAGCAGCACGCTCTTGCGGTCGGCGGCCTCGACGAGTGCGACGGCGGTGCCCTTGGCGGTCCAGTTCTCCGTCAGCGCGAGCGCGGGCCGCCCGAACTTGCCCTCCCCCAGTGCCACTTGCTGCGGCGCCGGGGAGGAACCTGCCGTGATGTCCACGTCGAGCCCGGTGCGGGTGGTGATCGCCTCGGCGACGGCGCGGATACGTTCCCGGGACGCCTCGTCCGTTCCGCGCACACCCGCGACCCTGACCCGTACTGCGGAGATCGGGTCCTTCGCATGCGGGGACTCGGAGCCGGTGACGGCCTGAACCGACTGGAGGGTGGTGAGCAGTTGCGGCGGGGTGGCGAGGTAGCCGCCCGGGTTGCTGTTGGGGGCCAGCGCCTGGCCGCCGAGTGCGGCGCGGCCGGCCTCGTCGGCGGCGCGGGCGGCGGGCGGCCGGTAGGTCTCCAGAGGCACTTCGGACAGTTTCGAGAAGCCCTTCAGGCGCTCGACGGCGTAGGTGCCGACCACGCTGAACTGCGGGAAGTGGTCCTGGCTCGCGTCGGTCCCGGGCAGTCGGGTCACCGGCCGGAACGCCGTGTCCTGAACGAACCACGCCGGCAGATCACCGCCGTACGTCGACTGCCGCCACAGCTCACCGCTGTCCGACGCGACGGGCGCGGGCCGCAGCACTCCCCCGCCGGCCGCATAGCGGGGGGCTCCGGCCTGGAGGACGACGAAGGGGTTGACGTCGATCGTGCCGTCCGCGACCGACCGCCGGAACACGGTGTCGGCGTCGGCGCGCGTGGTCGGCCCCGGGCTGACGGGCAGCCCGGCCAGCAGACCGCGCAGCTCCTTCCCACCGCGCCCGGAGAGCTTCGGAATCGTTCCCGTGACGCTCGAGACCGTCGTGCTCAACTGCTCGTCCAGATAGGGCCGGTCCGTACTGATCAGCGGGATGTCCTCGAACCGCGACCCGCCCTGCGTGTCCACGGCGGGCTTCTCACCGTCCTTCAGATACCGGCCGGAGGCCATCGCCCCGTCCACCCCGACCAGCCGGGCCTCCTGCTCGGGATCGACGGCGGCGAGCAGCAGCGTCATCGACCAGTCGATGTCGGCCACCGCGCGGCGGGAGGTCGTGCGGTTGTGCACGTCCGTCCCGCTGGTGAAGCTGCCGTCCGCGTGCCGCTGCACGACGACGAGTTCGCTGCGCTGGGCGGGGTCGAGCTGGTCGTTGACCGCGCCACCGCCGGACGAGGAGACCGTACGAAGGGCGCACAGCGGCTCGAACTTGCCCCCGGGCAGCACTTCGAGCGGAGGCATCTCACCATCGTCGCAGGGGCTGTCCCCCTGGCTCAGTGCGTCACCGACGGCGGTCAGGTGCCGTCCGCGGTACGTGTACAGACTCCTCCAACTCGGGTCTTTGGCCGTCGATCTGGCATCCGGCAGCACGACCGGATTGCTCGTGACGTAGACGTACACCGAACCCGGGTCCTGGGCCCTGCTCAGCGACCGGTCCGTGGTCCAGGTGTTGCGCAGCCGCAGCAGCTGCCGGTCGGCCGCGGGGTCGAGCTGCCCGGTCACATCGACCTGGGCGTGCGTCCCGGCCTGCACATAGCCGAGCATCGCCACGGGAGCGGCGATCTCCACCCCTCGCAGGCCGGCGATCTCCCGCCACTGGCCGGGAGTTATCCCACCGAACTGCCCGGACAGAAAATTGGGCCGCACCTGCCCGACGGACTCCTCGCGCCCGGTCCGCGCACCGGCGGGCCGCACGAGGATGTCGTACGCGGCACGGAAGTTGGCGTCGGCGGACGCCTTCACCGTCAGGCGTGAGGTCTCCACGGACCCGGTCAGCAGAGTGAACCCGGCGGTGGCCACCAGCACACCGACCAGCAACGTCAACGTCCGCACGGACTGTCTGCGCAGCTGACCGGTGATCATTCCCCACATGGCGCCTCCATCGGCGTCATGCTAGGGAGCGGCCATACATGGGTGATACACGACGACGGCAGCGAGGGAGTGAGGTTGTCGCTCGGCTGCTGCCCGGTGAAGGTCAGGAGACTCCCGCGCCCACCTCTACTACGCAGCGCTCGAGCTTGTGAAGGTTCTGTCCCTGCTCGCCCCGGGCTGCGCGGTCCTGGCCCGGTGACCGAGGACGGTGTCGGCTCGGCCGGCGAGTACCGGGGATGTCGTGAGGAACAGCTCATCCAGCAAGCCCTCACCGAGCAGGTTGCCGATGAGGTGCGGTCCGCCCTCGGTGAGCACCACGGTGTGTCCGCGAGCGTGGAGAGCCGCGAGTACGTCGGCCAAACGGAGGACGGCCCCTTCGCCCGGGGTGAGTGTCGTGCACGCCGGCGGCAGGCGTCCCTCCAGTCGACGGGCGCCTTCCACGGTGGTGGCCACGAGCGCGCCCGACTCCAGGGTTGGGTCTTCGGTGGGGAGGTCACCGCTCGCGGTGATCACGACCAGTTCCGGTTGGGCGGGGCGTCGCAGATTCCGCCGCAGCTCGGCGAAGGCGGGCGCGGCCTGCGGGCAGACATGGTCGGGTGTCCATTGGTGGCCGGGCGTGGCTCGGACGAAGTTCGCGTACACACACGGTGGGGTGAAGCCCAGGTCGCCGCCGTAGGCCGTAGCGAGCGCCGCGGGCAGACCGAAGTGGGGCTGCCCGGCCTTCTCGTACAGCAACTCCAGGTGCTCCAAGGAGGTTGTCTGTCTCGGTCCGGCGGTGCGCGCGGCGTTGTGGTCAGCCATGTCCGGCCAACCCCCGCTGGCCGCACAGCGTGAAGAACTCGCCGCGCAGTTGCGTACTGGACTCGATCTCCCGCACGCCGCGCATCTGCGTGCACAGATGAACTGCCCCCAAGTGAACCGCGACGCCGTGCGGCAGCAGTATCTGTTGCAGAGATTCGGCGAGTTGGCGACCGATGCGCTCCTGCACCGAGAAGCGGCGGGCGAACAGCCGCACCAGCCTGGTCAGCTTGGACAGGGATCGGCCCTTCGACGATCTGGCTGATCCGGCAGTCCGAACCGCCGTGGCTCTCGCCGACCAGCCCTACGACCGGCGGGGGACCGTTCATCTGCATGGATTGATCGTTCATGCGCAGCCCCGCGACGTGCCCTCACGTCTCGCCGAAGTCGGTCGCTTCCATTATCGACCGATCCGTGCGCGAGCGCTGCGCGAGTTCACAACGCTGCCTGAGCAGCACAATGAATTGAGTTGCCGGTCCGTACATGCACTGGAATTCGACGCGTCAGCGGTGCTCACACTGTGCGAGGAAGATCCGGTACTGGGCCAGACGATCACCCGCTGTGTCTCTGCGCCGAGCTGCCAGGTGTGCGGTGGGACCAGCCACGGCCAGCCCAGCAATTCACCCTGGCCGATGGCGTCGACGGTGGCCGCTCGGCGGCCGGGAACGTCCGTTTTCCACGCTCCCCGGACCGTGTCCTGCCCGGGAACGTGGAGCCGGCCCCCAGAGGGGCGCGACCAGGGTTTGAGGCTTTGGCGGTCGGCTGCCGCAGCGCCCCGGCGCGCAGCAGCCAGACTCTCGGGGGAGCCGTCCGGCCCCACAGTGAGCGCCGGCTTGAACATCAGGAATGCGGAACGCATCAGGCGGTCGGCGGGCTGTGCAGGTCAGCCAACACTCGTCGGGCCCCCCGGGGCGGATTGCGGGCCGCTGACCTTCCGGAGAGGATGGAGCGACAGGCAAGCTCTGGTGCGGGCCGCGGACGAGCAGCAAGAAGCCTCGAGCTGCTCCTTCCGCCTTGCTCGCGGGAGGAGCGGCGCGTCATGCATCCCTTGAACTCACTGAGCGATGCCGGAGTGTCGATCTGGCTGGACGATCTCAGCCGGGAGCGGCTGGTCTCCGGGAGCCTGGCGGACCTGGTCGCGCGTGACCGGGTGGTGGGGGTGACCACCAATCCGACGATCTTCGCCAAGGCCATTACGAGTGGCGACGCGTACGACGAGCAGATCCGTGACCTGACGGCCCGCGGAGTCGGGGTGGGTGAGGCGCTGCGGGCGCTGACCACAACCGACGTCCGATGGGCGTGCGACGTGCTGCGCCCGGCCTACGACGCGACGGACGGCGTCGACGGGCGGGTCTCCATCGAGGTCGACCCCCGGCTCGCGCACGACACCGCGGCGACGGTCGCGGAGGCGCGGGCGCTGTGGTGGCTGGTCGACCGGCCCAACCTGTTCGTGAAGATCCCGGCCGCCCGGCAGGGCCTGCCGGCGATCGCCGCGTGCCTGGCCGAGGGCATCAGCATCAACGTCACGCTGATCTTCTCCCTCGCCCGCCATGACGAGGTCATGGCCGCCTTCCTCGACGGCATGGAACGCGCCCGCGACTCCGGCCGGGACCTATCGAGGATCGGCTCGGTGGCCTCGTTCTTCGTCTCCCGCGTCGACGCCGAGGCGGACGCACGCCTGGACAAGGCCGGCACCGCGCAGGCCGCCGAGCTGCGCGGCCAGGCGGCGATCGCCAACGCGCGGCTGGCCTATCAACACTACGAGCAGGTCTTCAACTCACCCCGCTGGCATGCCCTCCGCCAGGCGGGGGCCCGACCGCAGCGTCCGCTGTGGGCTTCGACCTCCGTCAAGGATCCCGCCTACCCCGACACCCGCTACGTGACGGAACTCGTCGCACCCGGCGTCGTCAACACCATGCCCGAAGCCACCCTGCGCGCGGTCGCCGACCACGGCCGCATACCGGCCGACTCGGTCCGCGCCCACTACGACGACGCTCAGCGGGTTCTCGACGGGTTGCGAGCCGTCGGCGTGGACTACGACGACCTCGTGCAGACCCTTGAGGACGAAGGCGTGTCGAAGTTCGACACCAGTTGGCAGCAGCTGGCCGAGCAGCTCGCCGAAACGCTGCGGAGCCGGCCCGCGGCCAGGGAAGGGAACTGACGATGCCCGCGAACGACGCGTGTGTGATCGTCGGGGCCGGCCTGGCCGGCGCCAAGGCCGCGCAGGCCCTGCGCGAGGAGGGCTTCGACGGACCGCTGGTTCTGATCGGCGACGAGCGCGAGCGGCCCTACGAGCGGCCACCGCTGTCCAAGGGCTACCTGACGGGGAAGGACGCACGGGAGCAGATCTACGTCCATCCGCCGCAGTGGTACGCCGAGCACAACGTGGACATGCGGCTCGGTATGGCAGTCACCGCCGTCGACCCGGCCGCGCGCGAGATGACCCTCGATGACGGCAGCCGGGTCGGCTACGGCAAGCTGCTGCTGACCACCGGATCCGCACCGCGCCGCCTGCCGGTCCCGGGCGCGGGCCTGGAGCGGGTGCTCTACCTGCGACGGGTCGAGGACAGCGACCAGATCAAGGAAGCGTTCCAGTCCGCCTCACGGGCAGTGGTCATCGGCGCGGGCTGGATCGGCCTGGAGACCACTGCTGCGGCGCGTACGGCCGGTGTGGAGGTCACCGTGCTGGAGATGGCCGAGCTGCCGCTGCTGCGGGTCCTCGGCCGCGAGGTCGCTCAGCTTTTCGCGAACCTGCACCGCGACCACGGTGTGGATCTGCGGTTCGGCGCACAGGTCGCCGAGATCACCGGCAGCGGCGGCGCGGTGGACGGAGTACGGCTGTCCGACGGTACCCGCATCGACGCCGACGTGGTCATCGTCGGGGTAGGCATCAAGCCGAACATCGGGCTGGCGCAGGAGGCGGGCCTGGAGGTCGACAACGGCATCCGCGTCGACGAACGGCTGCGCACCTCCTATCCGGACATCTATGCCGCCGGTGACGTGGCCCATGCCTTCCACCCTCTGCTGGGCAAGCACATCCGCGTCGAGCACTGGGCCAACGCGCTGAACCAGCCGCAGATCGCGGCCAAGGCGATGCTCGGCCGAGAGGATGCGGTATACGACAGGATTCCGTACTTCTTCACCGATCAGTACGACCTGGGCATGGAATACGCCGGATACGTCGAGCCCGGTGGCTACGACCAGGTCGTCTTCCGCGGTGACGTGGCGGGACGTGAGTTCATCGCCTTCTGGCTCGCCGGCAACCGGGTGCTCGCGGGCATGAACGTCAACATCTGGGACGTCAACGACCAGCTCCAGACCCTCGTCCGCACCGCCCAGACGGTAGACATCCCCATGCTCACCGACCCACAGGTACCCCTCGGGTCTCTCCTGCCCGACCCTCAGCACCGATGAGCGGTTCAGCGCGGGAGCGCTGTATAGAGGCCTGCCGCACGGCCCAACTGCTGGTGGTCGGTGCGCGCGGACGCGGCTTGTCGGCAGCCTGCGAGACATCTGCGAACAGCTTGGGCGACGCTACGTTCAGCCCGGAGGCAATGATCAGGATGGTCAACACACCTGCATTCCGCCGCCCGTGTTCGATGCAAATCAGTCCGCGAAAGCTCAATCCGCTGCGTTCGGCGAGCTCCTTCAAGCTGTAGCCGCGCTCTTCATGAGACGCCGGTCTATCGACTTGTTCAGGAGACTCAGTCACGTACCATGCAGCCATGGCTCACGTTCCCGCGGCCGAGCGCCGCCCTCAGCTGATCAAAGCGGCCATCGACTACATGGCGAGGGAAGGAGTCGCGGCGGGAAGCACCCGTGCCATCGCCGGCGAGCTGGGAGTGGCCCAGGCCACGGTGCACTACACCTTCGGCACGAAGGAAGGGCTGTACCGCGCCGTCATGGAACAGCTCACCCAGGATCTGATCGCACAGGTCGAAGGGGCGGCGCCGGCCGGGGCCGGGTTCGAGGAGACGGTCGCCACGCTGACCGCCGCCCTGTGGCGGACGGTCCGCGAGCAGCCCGCCAGTCATCAGCTCCTCATGGAACTGACCATGTTCGCGCTCCGCTCCCCCGCCCTGAGCCAAGCTCTGGAAAGTCACAACCGGGGCGTGACCGAGGTGACGGCGCGACTGGTGGCCGAGGCGGCCGAGCGCACCGGGCAGCCTCTCGCCCAGTCCGCGGAGACGATCGCGCGGTTCTTCCTCGCCGGCTTCGACGGGCTGACGATGCAGCGTCTCTCATACCCTGACGAGGAGGCCGAGCACGCCTGCCTCCAGGCGTTCGTGTCCGCCGTGGTGGCCATGGCCGGCGGCCGCCTGGATCTGGTGTCCGTACCTTCGAGCTGACAGTCAGAAGGCGCCGACCGGCGGCCAGGGCACAACGTCGGATGTCTTCATTTTCCCGGAAACCCAACCCGGCCTCCATGCGCACCGGGAGTGACCCAAGCAACAGTCGAACGCCTAGCTCGATCGACTTGAGCGACTGATAAAGCCGGTCACATCGATCGAGACGCCGCCGGCGCTCGGGCCGCCGGACCCCCGCCCCGGAAGCATCGGGCGTGGGCGCGGGCGCCCAGTTCGTCTTCACCGCCCCCGAGGGCCGCGTCATTCCGAAGAAACGCGAAACTCGAATTCAGGACGGTCCCACGGCATGGCGGGCGGGTTCGCGAGCGCGGTCCCGATCCGCACCGCACCGGCACGGTGGTAGAAGCCCTCGGCCGGAAGGTGCGACACGACCTTGACACGATCGAGCCCGGCGGCACGGGCTTCGGACTGCATGTGCGCGACGAGCAGCCGTCCAATACCCCGTCCTTGCGCTTCGTCGGCGACGAACAGCAGGTCGAGCTCCGGTGGAGCGAGGACGAGCGAGTAGAACCCGAGGACCCGGCCGCCATGCTCGTCGGCGCCGACGGCCACGAAGGTGCGGTGGGCCTCGATGTAATCAGGCCCGACCCGGTAGCCCGCGACTGCGGCTGCGTACTTACCCGCGTAGGCGCCTGAGCCACGCACGAGCCGCGTGAGCCGTTTGGCATCCCGCGCAACGGCCCTCCGTATCGTGATCGGCTGGCTGATCGGGGAAGTGCGTGAACTCATCGGGAGAGTATTTCGCACCGGGGCGTGCCTTCGTGCGGCAGGTCGGCTGCTCGGGCAGGATTCCTGCACCGCACCGTCAGATCATCCTGCACCACGCGTCCCGGACGGCGCTCGTTTCGACCGCCATCGAGCCTCTGAACCGCCCTTCCATGAGCGGGCATGGTGGCCGCACGCATAGCCAACCCTCGAACTATACCCCGCCACATGTGCCCCCTGACCTGCAGATTCCTACGGTATGGCGACACGAAACCGTCCCCGCCAACCGCCAGGAAGTGGTGCCGATGCCCTCCCCCGCGACCGCTCCCCCACCCCCCGCCAGCCTCAAACGCATCGTCACAGCCAGCCTCATCGGCACCACCATCGAGTGGTACGACAACTCATTCGATCATTCGATCGGGGCTGCGACCTGCGGTTTTCTATGATTCCGGCCCTCGAAGTCAGCACGGAACCAGCACGGTTTGTGGCGTGCTGATTCGGTGCTGGCCGACATGGGTCGCAGCTCGCTCCATCGCCCCCGGCGGCATCCGCACGTGATTACTCAATGTCACCAACAGCCTGCGCCAACAGGGATAGGTCACCGGGCCGTCCGTATCAAAAGTCATCGACCAGCTCGGCCCCGGAGCCTGAGTGCGAAGCTCCCGCGCTTGCCCGATGTCTCCCAGTACCAAAGGGGCGGCGGCCTCCACCACGCCGTCCAGGCCCGCCTTGCCCTTGTCGGCTTTCGGTACAGGAACTCGAACCACTCGGTGTAGCGGCGCAACTTGGCCAGGTCGTCGACGGGCTCGTTGACACGGCCGACTTCCAAGAGCATCGCGGACACTCCTGTATCCGGGGCGCGCATCGTCAGGTTGGTGTACTGGGTGCAGCCGTGAGGGGAGCTTGTGGCCGAACCCGGTGCCGTCACATGTGCCGGGACGGCCGACGCACTGTACTGCAATACGAGACGGCGTCACGTCCATTGACTCGCATTCTGCCCTCACTTATGGTTGAGGCACTTCTCGAAAGGACGGAACCAGCATGGAGACAGTCGCCCTGATCGGCGTTCTGCTCGTGTCGTGCGCTGGCCGCCGGACCTATGACGAGCCGCTCAGTTACTTCCCGCCCCGGGAAGGACTGCGCCCCGGTACGGCCGCCGGCGAGCCTCAGACCCCGTTCTGAGTGTTCCGGGTGCCGTTCGTCGCCGAGCGACGAACACCCGCCGCACCGAGATCTTCGTCTTCCGTCGGGTCTTCGCCCACGGGCTTTCACCGCATTTTCGAGGAGCGCATCACCATGACCACCACTGTCGGCCTTCAGCCGATCTCCGGACCGTCCGCCTGGCGCGGCGACGAGCTGTCGAGGTCCACCGAATGGATCTACGTGCTCAGCGACGCCGAGCGGGCTGAGCTTGAGGCACTGGGACGGCGCTTCGTCGCCGAGAACCCCGACCTGCGCACCGTCACCGCCGCCGACTACCCGTTCGACGCCTGCCGCGCACTCAACGAGGAGTGCGCGGCCCAGATGGACGCCGGACGCGGCTTCGTCCTGGTGCGCGGCCTGCGCACCGAGGAGTACGGCGACGCCATGGCAGCCGCCATCTTCTTCGTCATGGGACTGCACCTGGGCCAGCCGATCGGGCAGAACCAGCGTGGAGACCTGCTCGACCACGTGATCGCCACGTCGAACAAGACGTTGTCCGACGAGGGGGCTCTGCCCTCCCGAGTGCGGGACCGGCTGCCGTTCCACTCGGACAGCTCGGACGTCGTCGCCCTCATGTGCCTGCGCGGCGCCAAGGAGGGTGGAGCCTCCAGCCTGGTCAGCGGAACCACGATCTACAACGAGATGCTGCGCCGCCGGCCGGACCTCGCTCCTCGGCTCTTCGACACGTACCACTGGGACTGGCGGCGTCAGGACCCCGACTCTCCGGAACTGACCTACACCTCGCCGATCATCGGCTACGTCGACGGGGTCTTCAGCACCTACGCGGGCAACTCGATGATCTTCAGCGCCCAGGAGTACCCCGGTGTCCCGCAACTGACGCCCGACCAGGTCGCGGCCATCAACCTCTTCGACGAGATCTCACAGGAGCCGGGCCTGCCGATCGACATGGATTTCCAGCCGGGGGACGTGCAGTGGCTGCTCAACTACGCCGCGCTGCACTCACGCACCAGCTATGTCGACCACCCGGAGCCGGAGCGCCGTCGGCACCTGCTGCGCCTGTGGCTCAAGCGGGACGTCGGCCGCCCGCTGGCTCCCAAGTTCGGCAAGCACGTCGTCGAGTTGGGTGAGCCCACGACGCCGCTGGTGCCTGGCGGCCGGTTCCGTATCGGCGACGCGGTCACCGTCAACGACGACTGGGGAGTGTGACACCGCCACCCGCACCGGCCCTCACGCTGACGGCCGGTGCGGGTGGTGCACAGCAAGGCGCGCCTGAGCGGCCGTACTGACGCCGTCGCGCACCACCAGACAGTTTCCCCAACGCCGCAGCCATGCCGACGCAGGGCTGCGGCGGTTGTCTGCCCAAACGTACGGCGGCGCGCCTACGGGCAGCGCGCCGCCGTACCAGGGACCGGGGTGCCGACAGCATCGGCGACGTACATGTTCAGCAGGGTCAGCAGGCGGTCGTGTGGGGGGTGATCACCTTCGCCGCCGTCTTAGCGGCGACCTCCTCATGCGTGACGCCGGGGGCGGTCTCGACGAGGACCAGACCGCCGTCGGTCACGTCGAGGACGGCCAGGTCGGTGATGATCCGGTCCACGCAGCCCTTCCCGGTGAGCGGCAGGTCGCACTCCTGGACGATCTTCGGGCTGCCGTCCTTCGCGGTGTGCGTCATGGTGACGATCACCCGACGGGCACCGTGGACCAGGTCCATGGCTCCGCCGATGCCGGTCACCATCCGGCCCGGGATCGCCCAGTTGGCGAGGTCCCCCCGCTCGGAGACCTGCATGGCGCCGAGTACGGCGGTGTCGATGTGGCCGCCGCGGATCATGCCGAAGGAGAGCGCCGAGTCGAAGAACGCCGCGCCGGGCAGCACCGTGACGGTCTCCTTGCCCGCGTTGATCAGGTCGGGATCGACCTCGTCCTCGTAGGGGAAGGGGCCGGTGCCGAGAACGCCGTTCTCCGACTCCAGCACTACATGGACATCCTCGGGCAAGTGGTTCGGGATCAGGGTCGGCAGGCCGATGCCCAGGTTGACGTACTCGCCGTCGCGCAGCTCCTGGGCCGCCCGGGCGGCCATTTCGTCGCGTGTCCAAGCCATCAGGCCCGCACCTCCCGGTCCCTGGGGACGGCTGTCAGCTTCTCGATCTTCTTGTCGGCGGCCTGCTCGGGGCTGAGGGCCACCACCCGCTGCACGAAGATGCCGGGCAGATGCACCTGGTCCGGGTCGATGCCGCCCGGCTCGACCAACTCCTCGACCTCGGCGATCGTGATGCGGCCGGCCATGGCCGCCAGCGGGTTGAAGTTGCGGGCGGACTTGCCGAACACCAGGTTGCCGTGGCGGTCCCCCTTCGCCGCCCGCACCAGGGCGAAGTCGGTGGTGATCCCGTGCTCCAGGACGTAGTCCCCGCCTGCGAACTCGCGGACCTCCTTGGGCGGTGAGGCGACGGCGATGCCGCCGTCACCGTCGTACCGCCACGGCAGGCCGCCGTCGGCCACCAGGGTGCCGACGCCGGCCGGGGTGTAGAAGGCCGGTATGCCGCAGCCCCCGGCCCGTAGTCGCTCGGCGAGCGTGCCCTGGGGGATCAGCTCCAGCTCGATCTCGCCGCCCAGGTACTGACGGGCGAACTCCTGGTTGCCGCCGATGTAGCTGCCGGTCACCCGGGCGATCCGGCCTGCGGCGAGGAGCACGGCGAGACCGGAGTCCAGAGCGCCGCAGTTGTTCGAGAACACGTTCAGTCCTGTCACACCGGCGTCGTACAGGGCCTGGATCAAGATGTCCGGGACCCCGCTCAAACCGAAACCGCCGACTGTCAGGGAGGCCCCGTCAGGGACGTCCGCCACGGCTTCGGAGGCTGAGGCGATGACTTTGTCCATCGGCCCGTCCACTTCCTTTCAGGGCATCCGTGCCCTACGTATGGTCTCGGCATCGCGCGACTCCCTGGGTCCACCGTCGGCAACCGCCCGGGCTAGCCCGGTTCGGTCAAAAGCTTTCGGTACATGCGCGCGAAGGCGGTCAGATCCGTCAACGACAGGGCATCGCGACGCGGTTCGTCGGTGTCCGGCCTCGCCCTCGGGCCGAGGCGCACGGTGTCGACGCCGCGAGCGCGCAGGACGACGCCGTCGGTCGAGCCCGTCCATCCGGTGATCGGCGGCGGCTGCGTACCGAACTCGTCGAGCCAGGCCGCTCGGGCGGCCGTCACCACCGGGGCGTCGGCCGGCGTGGCCGCGGCGGACGCGACCGGCTCGGCCTCCACGTCGATGTCGCAATCACGCAAGTCCGACGCGGCGCACCGCGCCCGCAGCCGGTCGGTCAGTTCGGCCGCCAGCGTCTTCGGCTCCGCCTGGTCACCGACGACGACGTACAGATCGACCCGCAGTTGGGCCGGCAGCAGGTCCGGCTTGTCCGGCCATCCCCCACTGATCGCTCCGATGCCGCACGCCCGGCCGGTCTGCCCCGCCCTGGGATCGGCGGCCAGATAGGCCGTGCGCCAGCGTGCCAGTTCGTCCAGGACGACGCCGGCCTGAGCGACGACTCCCCCGGGTGGCGTGGCGGATTCCGCCACCATCGCGGCCCCGGAGCGTCCGGTCACCCGGACGGTCAGGTAGAACGCGCCCGGCTCGTGCCACAGCAGCGTCGGCGGGCCGCACTTGGCCACGATCGCCGAGGGCGGCAGCGGGTAGGCGTCGATGTATGCCTCAAGACCGGTGCTCCCGCTCGTGCGGCGGTGCGTCCCGGAGCCCGCGAGCAGGAGCCGCCCGGCACCCGCCTCGGCGAAGGCGACCAGTGCGGCGGCCGCGGGCCCGCGGGCGACCCCGAGGCCGAAGCCGGTCACCCTGTCGCCGTCGACAGTCAGCGGACCGACGGGCGCGTCGTCGCCGGTGACGAGCCGGGTGGCCGCACCTTGCTCGTCCAGCGAGGTGTCGAGGTGGGAGTAGAGCAGCGGCCCGGCTCCGTGGTCAGCGACCAGGCTGCCGCCCGCGGAGCCGTGCTCCAGCACCTGCCACTCGACGTGCGGCCACCGCTCGGCGCACCAGGCGCGCAACCGGTGGGCCGCCGTGCGCTCCCCGCCACGTGGGGCGGGGAGCGCATCGAGCAGGTGCAGGACGTCGAGCAACTGCTGTCTCAAAAACGTCCCCAGTCGTCGGAAGCCGGACGCCACACGTCGATGTTGCGCGGGTCGGCCGGCATCCGGCGGGGCCGGTGCGTCTCGTGCTCCTCCGGCGTGAACACCCGGTGCCTGTCACACAGTTCGTAACGCGGGCCGAAGCGGGGGTCGTGCAGGTAGAACGCGATCGACGTCGACGCCGAGTGGTTGACGATGTCCGAGGCGATCGGCGCGCCCTTGTACAGCGCGCGGGCGCGCATCCGCATGACGTGGTCGAGGCTCTTCATCGCGAAGCACAGGTGCGCGGTGAAGTGCTCCTTGTTGTTCTGGATCGCGAGGCTGTGGTGGTAGCGGTCCTCGCCGCGGAAGAACGTGGTCGAGCCGACGACGTGGTCCGAGGGCCGGAACCGCAGGACGTTCTGGTAGAAGTCCACCGTTTCCTCGAACTTCGCGGTGGCGATGAAGGGGTGCACCAGGTCGAGCGGCCGGATCTCGATGTGCGGCGGCTCGGCGTACTCCTGGAACTCGGTGAACAGCTCGACGATGAGGCCGTCGGGGTCCTTCACCGCGAAGCCGTTGTCGCACAGCGCCTTCTGTCGCTCCTGCAGTTCGAGCACTTCGAGTCCGGCGTCGAGCACGCTCTTGTGCAGCTGTTCGAGGACCTCCTCGCTCTCGACGCTGTAGCCGATCGCGGTCGTCCAGCCGTCGGTGCGCTCGGGGGCGTGGATCAGTTCGATCGCGTGATGCTCGATGTCGGCGCGCAGGTAGGCGTACTCGTCCGTACGCTGCTCCAGCTGCAGTCCGACGTGGTACTCGAGGAAGTCGATCGTGGCCTGCATGTCCGGAACTTCGATCCGGGCGTACTCCATGCCGTACGGGCCGTGCGGGCGGGTGCTCACCGGCGGTGTCCTTCCTGCAGCGAGCGAGGGGCGCTCGGCGAACTCGAACGAGGTGATGGCCTGTTGGGCGATGACCGGCCGCCAGCGTGTGCGCACGAAGCTCTCGTGTGACTCGCTGCCGAGATAGGCGAGCAGGTCGTCCTGACTGTCGAAGTCGACGGCCATGGTGTGGGTGAAGGTCTGGTCGCGGGTGCTGATGTTCTCGCCGAGGACGAAGCCGCACATGGCCGGGTACCGGTCCGGGAAGGTGCGCAGCTCGGCCAGCACGGACTCCCGCGTGGCCTCGTCGACTCCGTCGGCGAAACGGAAGGACAGGGTGTGTCGGATCATCGGATCGCCTTCCGTCGCCGGCTAGAGGATGAAGCTGAGCCGGGCGCCTGCCGCCAGCGACTCGTGGCCGAGGATCGAGCGCCGCGACCGGAAACGCAGTCCGTCCTCGGTCGGCACCAGCAGATGGTCGTACCACCCGACGTAGGCGTCGAAGTGCCCGTCGCGGGCACGGTGCACCACGAAGGACGCCGCCACCCGGAAGGAGTCCTCCGACTCCTCGGACAGCCGCACATTGGACACCAGCCGGTGCGTGCGCGAGTGCGGGTTCTCGGCATGTGCCTTGCGGGACTTCAGTCGCTTGACCCGCGCGTTCAGCAGGTCCCAGTCGTCGTCGACGAACGATCCGGTCTCGTGCGGGGACCAGCCGGGACGGTAGTCGGTGGTCGGGATCTCGTAGCGGGCTCCGGGCTCGAAGAGGGCCAGCCAGCTGTCGTAGTCCCAGTGGTCGAGGATGTCCGCCTCGGCGTAGAGGAAGTCCTCCACCTCCGGCCTGGTGACGGTGCGTCCCGCGCACCGGACCAGGCCGCGGTTGCTGATCGTTGTCATCGCACGTCCCTCCCTGCCAGGAAGGACGCCGGTCGCTCGCCGTGGATCTCGAGGCCGTCGTCGAGCCCGGTGGCTTCGACCCATTGCCGCCAGAAGCCCCGCATCGCGCCCTCGTCGATCGATCTGCCCTGGACACCCTTGACCTCGTCGGCCATGCCGCGTGACATGTCGCTGTAGTCCAGCTCGGGTGCGGTGGTGCCCGCCGTGGCCTGGATGCCGCGCTGGACCGCCTCGTACGCCTCGATGTCGTCCGGCGTCGCGAGTCCGCCCGGGCCGACGAAGCTGACGACCGTCTTCATGCGCAGGGCGCGCGTGTCCGGGTCCTCCTCGCGCGGGACCAGTTGCCAGGCACGCACGTCGGTCTGGTCGGGTGCCACGGGCTCCAGCTGCCGGATCGACAGGCCCTCGATGTCGAACAGCAGCAGGTTCGGGAAGACGAACAGGATGTGACTCTCGTCGGCCACGTAGTGCGCCCGCTCCTCCCCCAGCCGCTGTGTCATCTCCGCTCGGTGGGCCTCGGTGCGGACCCGCTCGTCCTCACCGAAGCGCGGTTCCCAGATCATGCTGATGCGTCCGCCGTGCCCGGTCAGGACCAGCAGTCCGTGGCCGTTGCCGAGGTTGTACGCGTACTGGTTGTCGTCGGTGACGGCGTAGCCGCTCTCGCGCAGGTAGCCCACGAACGTGTTGTGCGTCGGGGCGAAGTGGTAGCCGTCCATGGCGTTCTCGACGGCGAGTTTCCAGTTGCCGCGCACGCTGTAGAGCTGTGTGCCGGGCAGGGTGGTCATGCCGCCGGCGTGCTGCTGCTGGATCATCGTCATGTAGTCGGCCGCGTCGCCGAGGTAGTCGAGCAGCGGCGGGACGTCGGGGTCGAAGGAGACGAAGACGAACCCCTCGTGGGTCTCCAGGCGCGGCACGCCGCGCAGCCCCATCGACGCCCGGAACTCGTCGCTCGACTCGTACGCCCCGGCGTCGGGGATCGCGGCGACCTCGCCGTTGTTGCGGAACGTCCAGGCGTGGTAAAAGCACTGGAAGAGCCTGGTCGAACCCTCATTTTCGCGGCACAGCACGGTGCCGCGGTGCGGACAGGAGTTCAGGAACGCGTGCACTTCGCCGGCGCTGTCTCGGCAGAAGATCAGCGGCCGGCCGCCGAGGGTGCGGACCTTGAAGTCGTTGGGGTTGGGGATCTCGGTCTCGTGCCCGAGGTAGAGCCAGGTGTGCATCCACACCCAGCCGCGTTCCCGGGCGAAGATTTCCGCGCTTCGGTAGGCCTCGCGGTTGACCCGGAAGGTGAGCTGGTCCCAGTCCTCGACGATCATCGGCGCTGGGACGGTCCGGGGGTTGCTTCCCATGGGGAGTTTGCCTCTCACAAGTCCCGACCCGAGTGGCGTGCTATGAGACGCCATCTCGTATGTCGCATCAGAGTCCCCCAGCATTCTCAAGGTGTCAAGCATTCGTTTTCCGGTTGACACCCCGCCCCGGCACGGCCATCATCCTGTTCCACATTGAAATACACCGTCTCGCATGCTGTGCGACCGTGTGAAGGGCAACAAGCTCGTGCCGTACGTCATCACGCAGGCCTGCGTCGACATCATGGACAAGTCGTGCATGGAGGAGTGCCCGGCCGACTGCATCTATGAGGGCGACCGGATGCTCTACATCCAGCCCGACGAATGTGTCGAGTGCGGGCGCTGCGAACCCGTCTGCCCGCAGATCTCGATCTTCCATCACGAGGACCTGCCGGAGGAGAGCAAGCACTTCGAGCGCATCAACGCCGAGTTCTTCACCCTCGGGACCGAACCGCTCGGCTCGCCCGGCGGAGCCCGCAAGGTCGGCCAGGTCGGATACGACCACCCGGAGGTGGGCGCGTGACCGGCCACGCGCCCACGGGAGCCGGCCCCGAAGTCTCCGTCGACCTGCTCATCATCGGCGCCGGCCCGACCGGGCTGTACGGCGCGTACTACGCCGGCTTCCGCGGCTTGAGCGTGGCGGTCGCCGACGCTCTGCCCGCGGTGGGCGGCCAGATCGCCGCGCTGTACCCCGAGAAACTCATCTACGACGTGGCCGGCTTCCCCGCTGTCCGAGGTCAGGACCTGGTGGACCGGTTGGCCGAGCAGGCCTGGCGGTGGAACCCCACCTACCTGCTCGGGCACGGGGTCACCCGGCTGGACGACACGGGCGAGGGCATCGTCGCCACCACCGACGCCGGCGCGCGCGTCACCGCGGGCGCGGTGCTCGTCTGCGGCGGCATCGGCAACTTCATCCCCCGCGAACTCCCGGTGGGCTCCGAGTACCTCGGCCGGGGGCTGCGGTATTTCGTACCGCGGTTGCACGAGCTCGCCGGACAGGACGTCGTGGTGGTCGGCGGTGGGGACTCCGCGCTGGACTGGGCGCTGTCGCTGGAGCCGATCGCCTCGTCGGTGACGCTGGTGCACCGGCGCACGCGGTTCCGGGCCCACGAGCGCAGTGTCGAGCAGGTACACGCTTCCTCGGTGCGGGTGCTGACGCCGTACGAGGTCGAGAAGGTCTCCGGCGAGGGGGCCGTGTCGGAGGTCGTGGTCGCGTCCTCCGACGGCGACCGGATCATCCTGCCCGCCCAGTCCGTCGTCGCCGCGCTCGGTTTCATCGCCGATCTCGGCCCGATCGAACGGTGGGGACTCGAGCTGCGACGTCGGCGCATCCTCGTCGACCGCACGATGCGCACGAACCGGGAGCGCGTCTTCGCGGCCGGCGACATCGCCGACCACGACGGCAAGGTCAGCCTCATCTCCATCGGCTTCGGTGAGGCGGCCCTGGCCGTCAACCACATCGCCGCCCTGCTCGATCCAGCACGCTCGATCACACCGGGGCACTCCTCGGACGCGTGAGGTGCCGCGCTGAGCGGCGTGGTGAACGGGAGCCCGACGACGGCGAAGCGTCAGGCTCCCGTTCACCACCACGGCTCACGGGGATGCGCGTCCCAGCGCTCTTTCACCCACCATGACCCGACCCTTACCATTGCTTCATACAAGACGGCGTTTCATTTGACGTCCCACCATTGACCGGGCACGGACAGGAGCGAGAATTCCATGGCCACGAAGGCGCAGGGCGGCACCGGCGAGCAGGACGGTCCGGACAGGACAGCGCCGACGATCCAGACGGTGCAGCGTGCGGCGCTGATCCTCGGCTCGTTCACGGTCGGAAAACCGCACATGAGCCTCAACGAGATCACCGCGCGCCTCGGGGCGAGCAAGGCGACCGCGCACCGCTACACGAAGGCACTGCGGGCGGCGAACCTGCTGCGGTACGACGAGCGCACCTCGCTGTACTCCCTCGGGCCCCAGGTGCTCACGCTCGCCACGGCGGCGCGGGCCGGCCTGCCGATCGTCGCCGCCGCCGAGCCGTACATGGAGGAACTCGTCAGGCGCATCGACGAGACCATCGTGTTGTCGGTCTGGGACGGCGAGTCGGCGACCGTGGTGCGCTCGGTGGACAACACCGACCACATGGTGCGCATCAGCGTCCGCGTCGGCTCGCGCCTGAACCTCACGTCCTCGGCCCAGGGACGCGTCTTCCTCGCGTTCCTGCCCCCGGAGCAGGTGCCGACGCTGCCGCGCTCGGTCCGCAAATCCGAGCTGAACGAGGAGCTCGAAGCCATCCGGAAGCACGGCCTGTCGGTCAACTCCCCCACCGTCAACGGTGTCCGCACGGTCGCGGCGCCCATTTTCGAGGGCGACACGATCAGCGGAACGCTGGCGATCGTCGGCACGACGGCGACCGTTTCCGACGACGTCACGTCGCCGATGGCCCAGGCGCTGCTGGAGACCGCCCGGGCGTTGTCGCAGCGGCTGGGCACCTCCGAAGACGCGCCCAACGGCGGCTGACCCGGCTGCGGCGAGACGGGAGGGCCCACCGCCGATGCGGTGGGCCCTCTTTCGTTCTCGCACGAGATCCGCCGCTCAGGGAAGCAGGTCGGCCCGCGGCGGGACGAAGAAGTCGATGTTCACGCACGGGGCCTCTGTCGGCTCCACGTAGTGCTCGCTGCCGCGGGGAACCAGCAGGAAGGAACCGGCACGCATATCGTGTGCGACCCCGTC
Source organism: Streptomyces afghaniensis 772 (assembly GCA_000415505.1). Classification (GTDB taxonomy): domain Bacteria; phylum Actinomycetota; class Actinomycetes; order Streptomycetales; family Streptomycetaceae; genus Streptomyces; species Streptomyces afghaniensis. Next base: position 14,152 of record KE354481.1, on the reverse strand, counting down.
CACGTAGTAGTTCGCACGCCCCTCGGCGATATGGACCAGCTGGTCGAAGTCCTCGTGCCGGTGCGGGTTCAGGGTCATGCCGATGTCGAGCTCGTGATGGCAGATCATCACCTCGTCCGTCGCGTAGACCCGACGGCGGACCCCCGGACGTACCTGGGTCACCGGCATCTCGTGCCAGTTGACGACGGTGTGGAACAGGGCCGCGTTGCGTGTGCTCACTGGTTCTCCTCTCCGACGGCCGCCCGCAGGCCGGCCGCCAACATCTGCAGATCCGATCCGACGACCAGGTAGTCGGCGTCACCGAGTCCCAGGTCCGACGCGGCGTTCCGGTTCGGCGCCCAGCCGCCGAACGCCACCCCGGCGGAGCGGGCGGCGCCCCTCACCCGGTCCACCGCGGCGCCCAGCACCGCCGGGTCCGCCGGCAGGCCGAGGTCGACCGCGAGGTCGGTGCTGCCGACGAAGCACACGTCGAGGGCCGCGACCAGTTCCGGCAGCGGATCCGTCCGCGCCGTCTCGATCTGGCCGACCAGCACCGGCGGGTCGTCCTGCTCGGCACGCAGGAAACCGGCCAGTGGGGTCGCACCGAACCGGGCGGCTCTGTTGGCCAGGCTCACGGACCGGCTGCCGGTCGGAGCGAACCGGGTCGCCGCCAGGAGTGCCTCGGACTGGGCGAGGCGGGTGAGCATGGAGAGCTGGATTCCCGCCGCCCCGGCCTCCAGGAGCCGGTTGACCGCGGCGGCGTCCACCTTGGGCACGCGGACCAGAGCCGGGAGCCCGCACACGTCGGCGTGGCGCACCAGGTCGACGGCGTCTCGCTCGGTGAGGGTGGAGTGTTCGAGGTCGACGACCACGAACGCGAACCCGGCCGCCGCGGCGAGTTCCACCACGTCGGGCGAGGCCAGTTTGACGAACGTGCCGACGGCGGGTCGCCCCGCCGTCAGGGCCCTGCGCAGCCGGCGCCGCAGCAGATGGACGTCACCGACACTCATGGAGTCCTCCTGGGACGTGCGGGCGTGTCACGCCGACTTCAGGCCCCGCCACGGCACGATGTCGACCTCCTTGCCGCCGTGCAGCACCACGGTCGGCTCCAGACGCGGCGCGACGATCGTGTTGCCGGCGGCGTCGGGCAGGGTGACCTCGTCGGTCCAGTCGACGACCGTGACGTCGGCCCGCTCACCGACCTCCAGGCGCCCGTAGCCCTCGTCGTCGAGCCCGAGCAACTGGGCCGGCGCCACGGTGGCCCGCCGGACGCACTCCTCAAGCGGCGCGCCCAGCGCGACCAGCTTGGAGATGCTGGTGAGCAGGTCGAACACCGGGCCGCGCCAGTTACGGGCGCTGGTGTCGGAGCTGAGGACGTCGGGCAGGAATCCGTCGGCGATCGCCCGGCGTGCCACCTCGAAGCTGAGATTGCTCTTGCCGTGGGCGGAGTCGAACAGGACGCCGCGCTCACGGGCCGCGGTGACGGCGGGCTGGACGTGGTCGCCGTCGAGGATGCCGTACGGCTTGCCGGTGTAGCAGTGCGCCACGATGTCGCCGGGGCGCAGGTGGTCCAGGACGACGGGGAGCGGCTCCGAGGTCTCGCCGATGTGCAGCATCAGCGGCAGGCCGGCCTGTTCGGCCAGTGCCACGGACTTCTTCAGCAGCGACTCCCAGTTCTCGCCGACGACGTCCTCGGAGAGGCGGATCTTGAAGCCACGGACGATGTCGGGGTGGGCCTCGGCAGTCGCGAGTGCGTCCTCGGGGACCAGGGTGTCGGGGTTCAGCAGCTCGCCGAACCTGAAGTCGATCAGGCCGAGCACCGAGACGTTGAGGAAGTTGACAATGCGCAGTGGGTTGGCCTCGACCACCAGCTTGCGGAAGGCCGCGAACGTCGAGGCGCCGGCCGTCCCGGCATCCGCCGCGGCGACCACGCCTCGACGCAGGTGGGCCTCCTCGGCGGGGGCTCCGACGGCGGAGACGTACTGGAAGATGTGGGTGTGGCCCTCGACGAGGCCCGGCAGCACGGTGGAGCCGGTGACGTCGATCGTGCGGGCCGCGTTCGCTGACAGGCCCTCCCCGATGGCGGCGATGCGGTCACCGGTGACCGCCACGTCGAGCCGGGCATGGGTGTCCGACGCCGGGTCGATGACGGTGCCGCCGGCCAGGACGAGGTCGTACGACGACAGGGAGGAGATGGACATCGAGGTGTGCTCCAGGGGGGAGGGTGGGGAACGGTCAGCTGGCCGGTTCGGTCAGCCGGTGGTCGTGCTGTGAGGCGTCCGTGGGACGCACGATGCGGGTGACGAGGGGCAGCACGCCGTCCACCTCGACGCGTACCTCGTCGCCGTCGGCGAGGAAGCACGCGCGGTCCTGGCCGGTGCCGGCCGGGGTTCCGGTGAGGACGATGTCGCCGGGTTCAAGCACGGTGAACCACGACAGCCTGCTGAGCAGATCGGGAACCGGGAAGATCATCCCGTCGCTCGTGTCGTCCTGCACGAGCTCACCGTTGACCCGGGTCCGTACGCGGATCGCGTCACGGTCGGTGAAATCCTCGGGAGTGCGGACCGACGGGCCGAGCGGCGTGAAGCCCGGGTGGCTCTTGGCGAGGGCGGGAGTGCCTGTGGCGCGCATGATGTCGCGTGCCGTCATGTCGTTGGCCGCGGTGACACCGGCGATCGCGGGCCATACCTCGGACTCGGTCGCCCGGTACAGCCGGCGCCCGACGACCACCGCGATCTCGCCCTCGTAGTCGGGTTCGGTCGCGGACTGCGGGATCACCACCCGCGCGCCGGGTGCCGACACGCCGGACGACGCGGCCAGGTAGAGGATCGGCTGCTCGGGCAGTCCGCGGCCGGTGCGGGCTGCCTTCGACACGTAGTTGAGCCCGACGCCCCAGACCGCGCGGGGGCGGCCCAGGGGCGCCACGAGCGTGGCCTCTTCGAGCGGGATGCGTCGGCGCACCGCGCACGACGCCAGGCACCGCAGCGAACCCTCCTGTTCGATGACCGCGCCGACGTGCGGAAAAGCAGTGTTCAGCAGGGCGACAGCCCCGTCCTCGATCCGGCCCAGGCCGGCGTCCGTCGTCACTACTCGCATGGCGGGCATCTTTCAATGCGAGATGGCATCGTGTCAAGCGATACGGGTAGGCGAGATGCGAGTAGGCCGACGCCCCCTCCAGGCAAGAATTGGCGGGTGGTCAGGTGCGAGATCGGCGCAGCCCGACCGCGACCTCGGGTGGACATATTGCGAGATGCCGTCTCTCATCTCGTAGAGTAGCCCCGCTCGATACCGGGGCGTCTCCGTGTCGGCTTTTCAGTCAGGTGGGCCGCAATGCGGCACCCACGTCCGGATCGCGCCTGAAGTGAGCTCCCGATGCGCCGTATCGCCATGTCCGCAGCCACCACAGCGCTCTCTGTCTCACTCGTCGGCTGCGGTGGGCTCAACGCGACGGGGCGCAGTGGCGACGCGAGCCCGACCAAGGGCGACGACATCACCGTAGGGCTGCTCCTGCCCGAAAAGTCGAACCCCCAGTACGAGCAGTTCCACCACCCCGTCATCAAGGCCAAGGTCGCGTCCCTCACCCGCGGCCAGGGCCGGGTCGAGTACGCCAACGCCGATGCGGACGCGGACGAGCAGGCACGACAACTGCAGCAGATGATCAACGCACAGGTCGACGTGATCCTGCTGGATCCCGTCGACGCGCACGCCATCGCCGGCGGGGTGAGGAAGGCCAAGGAGGCCGGTATTCCTGTCATCGCCTACGACCGGCTGGCCGAGGGCCCGATCGACGCGTACATCACCTTCGACAACGAGCTCGTCGGCGAGGTGCAGGGCCGTTCCCTGCTGCAGGCCCTCGGTGCGGACGCCGGCATCTCCGACAAGATCGTCATGATGAACGGTTCGCCCATCGATCCGAACGCCCAGCAGTTCAAGGCGGGCGCGCTCCTCGCGCTCGACGGCAAGGTGACGATCGCCAAGTCGTTCGACACCAAGGACTGGAAGCCGCAGACCGCTGAGAAGAACATGACCGAGGCGATCAACGAAATCGGCAAGAACGACATCAAGGCCGTCTACGCCGCCAACGACGGTCTGGCGGGCGGCATCATCGAGGCGCTGAAGGCCGCAGGCGTAACCGACCTGCCACCCATCACCGGACAGGACGCCGAGCTCTCGGCGGTGCGGCGGATCGTCACAGGTGAGCAGTACATGAGCGTGTACAAGCCGTACCCACAGGAGGCCGAACTCGCCGCGGAGATGGCCGTGGCGAGGGCCCAGGGCAGAGACATACAGTTCGCCGCCCTCACACGTGACAAGGTCGACAGCCCCCACCGCAAGGGCATCCCCGCACATCTCGTGCCCGTTGTCGCCCTGACGAAGGGCAACATCAAGGACACGGTCATCAGGGACGGCATGTACAAAGCGTCGGACATATGCACGCCCGCACTCGCGGCCGACTGCGCGGCGACAGGCCTGAGGAAGTAGGCCCCCACGGCACCACCGGCCTGCCGGACGCGCCCCAGGCCTAGTCACACCCCCCGGGTCGCCCATTCAGGTCCTACGAGGTCAAGTCTAGACAATATGGGAATAGGGGCCTGAAGCTGTGGCGCATGAATCGCTCCCGAAACTCGATACCCGACGACCTGCCGGACGGCAGGTTCGCGCTTCACTCGCCTGAAACCGGTCCGGTCGCCCGGTGAACGGACTGAACTCCGAGGCGTTCGTCCTGTTCGGCCAGCACATTCTGTGGTCGGACATGATCGGCAACATCCTCGGCCTGGCCGCCCTCGCCCTCGGCTGGCGCCGCTCCCTGTGGACCTGGCCGGTGCAGTTCCTGTCCGGCCTCATCCTCTTCGCTGCCTTCTTCGGCAACCTGACCGGCAGCGCCGGCAAGCAGGCCGTCGTCATGACCGTGGCCCTGTACGGCTGGTGGCGCTGGAACCGCGACAAGGGCCGATCCGGAAGCGGCCAGATCGCCCCGCGGTTCGCCACCTGGCGCGAGCGTGCGGCGATGGTCGGCGCGGTCACCGTCTGCACGGTCGCTGTGGCCCTCCTGTTCAAGGCCTACCCGACTCTGTCCTGGGACCCCTGGCCGGACGCCTACGTCTTCGTCGGCACGGTCGTCGCGATGTACGCCCAGGCGCGCGGCATGGTCGAGTTCTGGATCGCCTGGCTGCTGGTCGACCTGGTCGGCGTCCCGCTGGCCTTCGCCAATGGTTACGCCTTCTCCGGCTTCGTCTACGTCATCTATGGCGCGCTCGTCCTGTGGGGCATGCGCGACTGGTGGCTGCGCTCCCGCAGCGGACCGCAGCCCGCCCCACTGCCCGGTGCGCACGCGTCCGAGGGAGTGCCGCAGTAGCGGGCGGTGGAGCGAGGTCTTCGACACCCCCGGGCCTCATCCGCTGCGAATAATGCGAGATGGCGTGTTGACATACGAGACGGCCCATCCTAGCGTCGGGGCATCCCTCAACAAAGGCAAGACATGATGAGATCTGCTTTCTCCCCGTTGGCCTCCGGGCCGACCTCCCTGCCCGATCCCGCGACACGACGACCGTCCCGGATCGCCGACGAGATGGCGGTGGTCTGACATGCCACCCCTCCAGGGATCGGGCCGTCACGCGCCGGCCGGCCCCTCACCACGACCCGCAGGCGTACCGCGACGGACTGTCCTCGATGGTCACATCTGTCTGTGTAGTCACCACCGAAGTGGCCGGGCAGCGGTACGGCTTCACCGCCAACTCGGTGACCAGCGTGTCGATGGACCCGCCGCTGATTTCGGTCTGCCTGGCCGACACCGCAGACGTCCACCCGGCCTTCAGCCAGGCCGAGTCGGTCGCCGTCAACGTCCTCGCGGCCGACCAGCACGCGGTGGCGCAGGCGTTCGCGACGGTCGGCGCCGACAGGTTCGCTGCGGCGCACTTCAGTCCGGGTGAGCTCGGTCCACCTCTGCTCGACGGCGCCACCGTGTCGCTCGAGGGCGTCGTGCACCAGCGCCTCACCGCCGGCGACCACACGATCATCCTGATCGAGGTGGCCGGTGTGGTGGTCGGCGGAGGGGAGCCGCTCACCTATCAAGGACGCCGGTTCCACACGCTGAACCCGCTGTAGCCGGCCGCACCGGAGCAGGCCGGACGTCATGACCACCTGGACGACCTCGCCCCCTCGGCCGCCCCGGCCCCGTCGAAGACCTCACGCAAGGACCCGCCGCCCTGCCGACCGGCATCAACCGGTCGGTGGGGCGGCTCCGCGACCGGCGGCGCGGCATGGACCAAGTCTCTGTCACGGGAGATCCGGACGAGCTGCTGACGCCGGTCAGCCTCACTTCGGCGGCGTCCACTCCCAAGCCGTACCTCTGACACGGCTGCCTACGGTCGAGGGCACTCCCTGGGCCCCGCCCGTCGGGGAAGGCCTGACACCCCGTCCGCAGAAGAGCGGGCGGGGTGTCACAGAGGCAGACTGCCGGGTCAGGGCGCCGATTCCGGGCCTGTCGGCCGGGACGTCACGCGAGCTGCCGCTGCACCTCGCCGCTGTCCCAGTAGTCCGTTCGGCGCGTGATGAGACCGCCGGCGACGGTGAACACGAAGACCCCTCGGATGCGCACGGGGCGGTCGCCCGCAGAGCGCATGCGGAACGTCATGACGTACGGCACCGCGGCCGACTCGCCGTCGACGAGAAAGCGCTCGGGCGCGTAGTGCAGGTCCACGAAGTTCTCGAGGAACCCGGTCAGCGCGGCGCGGTACGCGGCGCGGCCCCTGCGGCTCTGCCCCGTCGACGAGGTGTGTTCGTTGACGAAGTCCTCTGCCACGCGGGCGGCCACGGCGTCGGCGTCATGTGCGTTCAGCGCCGCCAGGTACGCCTCGACCGCGGCGCGGGTTTCGTTCAGGACGAACCCCACTTCTCCCGGACCGTGTCGAAGACACGCTGGTCGTGGGAGATCTCGATGACGTTGCCATCGGGGTCCTTCAGAGCACAGATGTAGCCGATGGGGTCGGGCATCTGCCGGGGCTCCCAGTGCAGGCAGCCCAGTTCGCGGGCCCTGTCCGCGAGCGCGTCGACGTCCCCGCGCTCCGGCACCTCGATGCCGATGTGCGCGAACGGGTGCAGCAGGCCCTGCTGGGTGCCCTTGTCCTTGTTGAACGACACCAGGACGAGCACGAAGGGCGTCTCGGCCTGCTTGTCGTTGGAGAGCCAGACGCTTTCGCCGTCGGCGTCCTTGAAACGCTCGACGACGACCAGGGGAGTCAGCGAGGTATAGAACTCGATCGCCTTGTCGAGATCGCCGGTCGGCAGCGCGACGTGAGTCCAGCGGGCCGAGGTGAGACCGGTGGCCACGGTACCTCCAGTGAGTGGTGCGGTTTTCCTCGAGCCTAGGTCCGCGCGCGCCCGGAGGTCGATGTGCTGCGGACACAACACGTACGCCGAGAACACTGACCCCGCGCGACATCGGTTCCGCGCCCGCCGCGGTGGAAGCCTGCGGCATGACGGCGACAGATGTCGCCGGGGAGGACGAGGAGAAGACGTGCGCTACCGGATTCTGGGTGGGACGGGCATCGAGGTGAGTGAGCTCTGCCTCGGATCGATGATGTTCGGGGCCTGGGGCAACACCGACGAGACGGAGTGCCACCGCATCGTGTCGACGGCGCTGGACGCGGGGGTCAACTTCGTCGACACGGCTGACGTGTACGCCTTCGGCGAGTCCGAGGAGATCCTCGGCCGCGCGCTGAAAGGACGCCGCGACGACGTCGTACTCGTATCGAAAGTCCACAACCTGATGCCCGGAAGGCCGCTCGACCGAAACCGGCGCGGCAACTCCCGGCTCTGGATCACGCGTGCCGTGGAGGACAGCCTGCGACGGCTGCGGACGGACCACCTCGATGTGTATCTCGTCCACCGTCCCGATCCCCGGACCGGCATCGAGGAGACGCTCGGTGCGCTGAGCGACCTGGTGCGGGCGGGCAAGGTGCGGGCGATCGGGACCTCGAGCTTCCCGGCAGAGGAGATCGTGGAGGCACAGTGGGCGGCACGGCGTGCCGGCCGCGAGCGGTTCACCGTGGAGCAGCTGTCGTATTCGATCCTGGCCCGGCACGCGGAGGCCGCCGCCCTGCCCACCGCGCAGCGGCACGGTTTGGGGGTCATGGTGTGGAGCCCGCTGAGCGGCGGCTGGCTGACGGGCAAGTACCGGGCCGGCTCCGAACCGGCGGGAGACTCGCGCGCGCGGACCCACGGTGACCACTTCGACTACGCCGACGAGCGGATACGCGAGCGCAAGCTGGCGGTCGTCGAGGAACTCGTGCGCCTGGCCGCCGACGAGGGCTGCACACTCGTCGAGCTGGCGCTGCGATTCGTGCTCGCCCATCCCGGCGTCACCTCAGCCCTCATGGGCCCGCGCACCCATGACCAGCTCCTGACGCAGCTCACCGCGGTGGACCGGCCGCTGTCGGCCGAGGCGCTGGACCGGATCGACGAACTCGTCGCGCCGGGCAGCGTGCTCAACCCACGCGACATCGGCCATACTCCTCCGGCGCTGGAGACCGCGGCGCTCCGCCGCCGCTGACACCGCTGTGCCACAGCGCATGCCGGCCCTTCGCGGGACCGGCATGCGCCGAGTGGTGTTCCCATCCGGACGCTGTCGGTCTGGATGGCCGTGCTTGTTTCGGCCGAGGGGGCCTTCTTCGGACGCTGCCGTCAGGTGGACCCGCGCTCGAAGGGGCGGCCGAGCGCCGCGGGTTCTCGGTGCTGGGTGGTGAACAGCAGCATGGCGAGGAGCGCGAGCAGATACGGAGCCGCTACGAGCAGCTGGGCGTTGAGGGTGACACCGAGCGCGGGGAGCGCCAGGCGCATCGCGTCGGAGAGGCCGAACACCAGGCAGCCGAGCATGGTCCGGCCGAGGCGCCAGGCCCCGAAGATCACCGCGGCGATGACGATGTAGCCGCGTCCAGCGGTCATGTTCTGGTTGAACGATCCGACCTCGCCGACCGCGAGGTACGCGCCGCCGAGGCCGGCCAGCGCGCCGCACCACAGCAGGGCTTGCCGGCGGCGCACGTTCACCTTGATGCCCGTGACGTCGGCGGCCTGCGGGTTCTCCCCCACCGCCCGGAGTTCCAGGCCCCAGCGGCTGCGCTCCACCAACCACCAGGTCAGCGGCACCAGCAGAATCAGAAGGTAGGCGGGCCAGCGTTCGGAGAACAGCGGCTTGCCGATGAGCGGGATGTCCTCGAGCAGCGGGATCGACAGCACCCCGACTTGGTGCGAGGCGAACTGCTCGGTCGTGATCAGGTAGCTCGTCAGCCCGAGCACCAGCGCGTTCAGCACGAGGCCGACGACGAAGGTGTTGATCTGGGCCCGGTGGGAGAGGTTGCCGTGCACGAAACCGACGACGAGGCCGGTCATGACGCCGGCCATGAGGCCGACGGTGGCACTGCCGGTCGCGCTGGCGGTGGCGACCGAGGTGAAGGCGGCGCTGAGCATCATCGCCTCGACGGAGATGTTCATCGCGCCGGCGCGCTCGGCCAGGTACTCACCGCAGGCGGCGAAGGCCAACGGCACGGTCAGCCGGACGCCGCTCGCGAGAATGGTCGTGGTGCTGTCCAGAACGCTCACGCGGCTGCCTCCGTCTTGGCCGGGACAACGGAAACGACGGGCGCCGCCCGCGGGGTGGCACCGCGACGCCCGTGGAAGAGGTCGACGAGAACGGGCGGTGCGACGAAGGCGAGGACGAGCAACGCCTTGACGATGTCGACGAGATACGACGGCACGCCGGTGGCCGAGAGGAAATCGCCGCCCGCACGCAGCACGGCGAACACGAACGACACCGGGATCGCGGCCATGGGCCGGTTGCGCGCGACGAGCGCGACGAGCAGGCCGTCCCAGCCGACGTTGTCCGAGAGCCCGGCCTGCAGCCGGTTGGTACTGACCGGGCTGGCCAGCAGCAGCCCTCCCGCCAGCCCTGCGAAGGCGCCCGACAGCGCCAGGGTGAATCCGCCGAGCGCACCCACCCGGACACCGGCATGCTTGGCCGTCAGCGGGTTCAGTCCGACCATGCGGACCCTGAAACCCCACCGACTGCGGGTCAGGACGAGGGCGACGCCGACCGCGGCGACGAGCGCGATGAACAGGCCCGTGTTCAGCTGGAGCGAAGGGTACTGCCCGAAGCTCGCGAGCTGGGCGTTCGCCGGCAGGGGGTTGGACTGGGCGTCGGCGATGCCCGAGGAGCCCTGCACACTCTCCTGCAGGCCCCAGGGTGTGCTGACCGCGAACGTGACGAGCTGGATGGCGAGGAACGTCATCAGCAGGGTGCTCACCGGAACGTTGACGCCGCGGAAGCGGAGCATCAGAGCGCTGAGCGCGGCCCAGGCGCCACCGCCGACCGCAGCGGCGATCAGCACCACGACGATCAGCATGGGGCCGGGCATGGCCAGCCGCAGCCCGACCCAGGCTCCGGCCAGGCCGCCGATGAGCACCTGCCCCTCCTGGCCGATGTTGAACGTGCCGGCGGACGAGCAGATGCACGCGCCGACCGCGACCAGCAGCAGCGGCGCCATGTTGAGCAGCGTCATCGTCCATCCGGTGGCGTTGGCCACCGACCCGGTCCATATCGCGGACAGGGAGGCGCTCGGCGAGGCACCGGTCAGCATGAGCAGCAGCGCGGACGCGCCCAGGGCGACGGCGACGAATGCGACGGTGAGGCCGACTGTCACCCCACCATCGCGGCCTGGTCGGAGCCGGGCGAGGAAGCGCCGGGCGAGGTCTTCCGGCTTCATCAGTGAGGCGGCACTCATGCGGCCTCACCGCCGACCAGCATGCCGAGCCGCTCGGATGTCGCCTCCGAGGCGGAGAGTACTCCGGTGATCCGCCCGGAGGAGATCACCGCGATCCGGGTCGCAAGGGCCATGACTTCCTCGAATTCGGTGGAGATGAGCAGCACCCCGACGCCTTCGGCGGCCGCCTTGCGCAGCCGGGCATACATGTCCTCGATGGCACCGACGTCCAGCCCGTGAGTGGGCTGCGCGGCCACCAGGACGCGGGTGTCACCGGACAGTTCCCGGGCGAGCACGACCCGCTGTTGGTTGCCGCCGGACAGGCTGCGCACCGGCGCGTCCAGCGACGGTGTGATGATGTTGAACTCGTCCGCGAGGCGACGGGCCTCGGCGAGCATCACGCCCCGCCGCAGCAGGAACCGGCCGCTGACCTTGTCGAGCGACTTCATCGTCAGGTTCTCGGCGACGCTCATGTCGAGGACGACGCCGCTTTGGTGCCGGTCCTCGGGCACGATGCCGAGACCGGCCCGGGCGAGCGCGCCGGGCCGGGGCACGTCGACCCTGCTCCCGGCGACCTCGACGGTGCCGGCGTTCGGCGCGACCAGGCCGGCGAGGACATCGCCGAGCGTCGCCTGGCCGTTGCCCTCGACGCCGTAGAGGGCGACGATCTCACCCGCGCCCACGGTCAGATCGACTCCTTCGAGAACCCTGACGCCACGTTGCTCGACGCTGAGGCCGGCGAGGCGCAGACGGGCTGCTGCCCATCCTGGGCCCCGCTCCCGCCGGTGCGTGCCTTCTGCACCGGCAGCAGGCCGAGGGCCGCGCCCTCCTCGCCCAGCGACACCTCACGGCCCACCATCTGCTGGGCGAGGAGCTGTGGAGTGGTCTCGGAGGTGACCGCCCGGAAGGCGACACGGCCCTTGCGCAGGACCGTCACCCGGTCCGTGGCCTGGGCGATCTCGGCGAGCTTGTGGCTGATGAGGATGACAGCGCGCCCCTCCTCCTGCACCACGCGGCCGAGCACGGCGAACAACTCCTCCGACTCGGCCTGGGTCAGCACCGAGGTGGGCTCGTCCAGGATCAGGATCTGAGGGTCGCGCCGCAGGCACTTGACCACCTCGACCCGCTGCCGCTCGCCGGCCGAGAGCGCGTCGACGCGTGCCTCAGGGTCGATCGGCAGCCCGTACCGCGCGGAGACCTCGGCGATGCCGGCGCAGATGGCGTGCTTGTTCACCTTGCCGGTATCGCCGAGCGCCACGTTCTCCCACACGGTCAGCCCGTTGATGAGGCTGAAGTGCTGGTGCACCATGCCGATGCCCAGTTCGGCCGCTTCCTGCGGGCTGTCCAGCGCGACCTCCTCGCCGCGCACCAGGACGCTGCCGGCGTCACGCCGGACCAGCCCGAGCAGGACCTTCATGAGGCTGGACTTGCCCGCCCCGTTCTCCCCAAGGAGTCCGTGGATCTCGCCGGCGTCGACCCTGAGGTCCACGGCGTCGCAGGCCGTGACCGATCCGTAGGACTTTGTGATGCCGCGCAGCTCGAGAAACGGAACCGCTGAGGCTGTCGGTGTCATTGCTGATCTTCCTCGTCGGTGTCGGCAGTCAGCCGAGGCGCTTGACCTCGGCCGCGGTGTCGATCTTCTTGCTGCCGATCTTGTTCAGGAACTGCGCCAGCTGCTTGCTCTCGTCCCCCTTGGGGTCGCAGATCTTGACGGTCGGGTAGGGGTCGACGCCCAGCTGCCACACGCGCGTCGTGCCCATCTTCAGGTTGTCCTTGGCGAACTCCTCCAGCGCGGCGCGGAAGTAGTCACCCGGGTCGAAGATCACCGAGAAGTCGAACTTCGGGCTGGCCGAGTCACACCGGTCGGTGCCGGGGGTGAGGGTGAGCACGCCGTTGGCGTTCGCGAGCTTCGCCGACGCGTCGGTCGCGCCGCCGAGATAGGGGTAGATGACCTTGGCGCCCTGGCTGATCTGTGCCTGAGTGGCTTCCTTGGCCTTCGCCGAGTCGTTGAAGTCGCCGGTGTAGGTGCTCGTCAGCTTGGCCTTCGGGACGACCTCCCGGATCCCGGCCAGGAAGGCATTGGCGGCGGCGACACTGAAGTCGGCCTTGGTGCCGGTGATGAACCCAGCCTTGGTGTAGCCGGCTGCCTTCATCTTCAGGCCTGCGGCGTAGCCGGCGGCGAACATGCTTTGGTTGGGGTCGTCGGTGGACATCAGAACCCGCGGGATCGGGGCGGAACCCGCCTGCCCCGGCATGTACCAGGCGGTCTTGGCGCAGACCGGGTCCTGGGAGGCGGGTACGGCGGTCTTGAGCTCACTCGCGGCGAGCGCGACCATGTCGACGTGCTGCTGACACAGCGCGCGTGCCGCGTTGAGCGCGTCGTTCGGGGGCACGCTGCCACGCTTGATGACTGTCCAGCCCTTCTCCTTGGCGAAGGCGTCCGCCGAGTCGACGAAGCTCTGGTAGTAGCCGTGGTCGTTGATGTCGCCGGGGCTGAGGACTCCGATGACGACCTTGCCGTCGCCGTTGACATCGGGCTCCTTGAGGCCCGAGCCGCTGCCGCCGCTCGGCTGGGCGGTCGCCTTGGGCGCCGTCGCCGCGTTGCTGGCACAGCCGGAGAGCGCGAGGGCCCCTGCGAGGGCGAGGCCGACCGCGGCCCGAGGACGACGGAGCGTGCTTTTCGCAGTCATGTGCGTGGTTCCATTCGCTGAGTGGCACTGCCCCGTCGGGGCGGTGGCGTGACGTCGGTGGGATCAGTCGGCGGGGCTGACGGCCCGGTCGAGTTCGGCGCAGGAGATGCGGTCCTGGTGGGAGTGGAGCTCCTCACCCCCGGCGGCGAACCACGGGAGACCATCCGCCCGACCGCTCGGACCCGGGTGGGGTCGATGCGGCAAGGAGCGGACGTGACCGAAGGTCGGTGGTGATGCTGACGGCCTCCGCGAGCGCGATGTGCGCGTCCGGGAAGCAGGGATTGTCGTCGCCGCAGTCCTCGCCTCGTGCACGCGGCACTCCCCACGGCGGGGACGTAGGCCGGCGACGGCGTGTCGGCGATCTGGCGGGGGCGGGTTCGCCGGTCGGCGACGGCCCGGCGCTGGCACAGGTGAGTGTGCGAGGGCCAGCGCCTCGATGCGCTCGGGAATCTCGCCGGTCGTGACGTTCGTTCGAACGCGGCGGTGTGCTCGGTGTCGAGCCAGGCGTCCTTCGGCTTCAGGGTGTCCGGCCGCCGGGTGCCGATGAAGTGACCGTGCTCGACGGCGGCCCTCGCTGACCTGTGTGCAGCAGCCGTACGGCGCGGCATCGACCCCTGTGCCGGAGTCGCGTCGGATGAATCGTGTCGTCCGGGCCGGCGACCATCGGTCGCGACAGCGGGCCCTGCTTCCTCGCCGGCGGCAGCCCGGACTTGTCGATGACGTTCAACG
>KE354480.1 GCA_000415505.1 Streptomyces afghaniensis 772 | reverse complement strand
CATGATTACGACAGAGCAGCGAGAGAAACTGCGCGGCTGGTTCGCCGGCCGCCTTCCGGACGACCTCTTCGAGGAACTGACCGAGGTCACGGTCGACCGCGAGGAGATCACCGTCATCGGCCGCATCCCCGAACCGCGGCTGGCCGAGGACGCCCCGGCCGCCGAGCGGGAGGCGGCCCTGGAGAGCCGGGTGCAGGATTTCCGGGAACGCACGCGTGAGGACCGGATGGCCGTGGCCCGGGAGGCCGAGCACCGGTTCCGCCGGAAGGTGTCCTGGGGTGTGGAGTGCGGCGGGCGGCGGACGCTCTTCACGCACGTGGCCGCACCCGTCATGACGCGGCTGCGCCAGCCGGAGCGCCAGGTCCTCGACACCCTGATCGCCGGCGGCGTCGCCCGCAGCCGCAGTGACGCGCTGGCCTGGTGCGTGCGCCTGGTCCAGCGCCACACCGACGACTGGCTCGCGGAGTTGCGCGACTCCCTGGAACACGTGCAGCGGGTCCGGGCCCAGGGACCGGACGCCGAGCCGGATCAAGCGGATCACGCTGAGCACACGGATGACGAGGAGTGACCACAGAGTGGAGGATTGGTCCACTCACAGCACCGAGAATGGATGAACCGTCCTCTGGTGTCGCCCGCCCGCGGCGCCCTACCGTCGGCAGCACCCCAGAGGACGGGATCCGCACGCCGTCGCACACCCTCGCGCCGGCGAGCGGCCGTCCGCTTGCCGCCGCGCCATCCCGCGCTCCACCGCCCCGTCCCCGCTGGAGCCCTCTTGTCCTCGCCGGCCGAACGTCCCCCGGGCGCCGACCTCCCCTCCCCCGCCGCGTCTCCCCCGTCCCTGACGGAGGTCGAGACCCACGGTGTCGACCGCATCCCCGACGCCGAGCGCACCGCCACCCCGCTGGACCTGTTCCGGCTCGCCTTCGGCGGCGCCAACACCTTTTCCACCTGCGTCCTCGGCGCCTTCCCGATCCTGTTCGGCCTCTCCTTCCGGCAGGGCCTCGCGGCCACGCTCCTCGGCGTCGTCGCGGGCGCGCTGATCCTGTGCCCGATGGCGGTGTTCGGCCCGGTCAACGGCACCAACAACGCCGTGTCGTCGTCGGCGCACCTGGGCGTGCACGGCCGCGTGGTCGGCTCGTTCCTCTCCCTGCTGACGGCCGTCGCGTTCTTCTCCATCTCGGTGTGGAGCTCCGGCGACGCCCTGGTCGGCGGCGCCCACCGGCTGTTCGGCCTCGACCGGAGCGACCTGTCCTACGCCGTCGCGTACGCGGCGTTCGCGGTGCTGGTCCTCGCGGTGTGCGTCTACGGCTTCCGGTTCATGCTGTTCGTCAACAAGATCGCGGTGATTTCGGCGAGCGCGCTGTTCCTGCTCGGCGCCGTGGCGTTCGCGGGTGACTTCGACCCCTCGTACGCGGGCGTCTTCACCGACTCGGCGGACGCGGCGACGACGGCCCTGTTCTGGCCGTCGTTCATCGGGGCGGCGCTGATCGTGCTGTCGAACCCGGTGTCGTTCGGGGCGTTCCTCGGCGACTGGTCGCGCTACATCCCGGCGAGCACCTCGCGCCGGAAAGTGATGGGGGCCGCGTTCCTGTCGCAGCTCGCGACACTGCTGCCGTTCCTGTTCGGCCTGACGACGGCGAGCATCATCGCGGACAAGGCGCCGCAGTACGTCGATCCGGCGGCCCCCGACTTCGTGGGCGGCCTGCTCGCGATCTCGCCGGGCTGGTTCTTCCTGCCGGTCTGCCTGCTCGCGCTGATCGGCGGCATGGCGACGGGCACGACGGCGCTGTACGGGACCGGGCTCGACTTCTCGTCGGTGTTCCCGAGGCTGTCCCGGGTCCAGGCGACATTGCTGGTCGGCACGTTGTCGACCGGGTTCATCTTCGCCGGCCGGTTCGGGCTCGACCTCGTCCGGTCCATCTCCACCTTCGCCACAGTGATCATCACCTGCACCACGCCGTGGATGGTCGTGATGATGCTGGGCTACTGGACCCGGCGCGGCTGGTACGACCCGGAGGCGCTCCAGGTCTTCAACCGCCGCCAGCGCGGCGGCCGTTACTGGTTCGCGCACGGCTGGAACTGGCGGGGCATGACCGCCTGGTGGATCTCGGCGCTGACCGGCGTGCTCTTCACCAACATGCCCGGGCAGTTCGTCGGGCCGCTCGGCGACCTCGCGAACGGCGTCGACATCGGACTGCCCGTGTCGCTGGTCGTGGCGGCGGTGCTGTTCCTGACGTTGCTGTGGCTGTTCCCCGAACCCCGGGCGGTGTACGGGCCCGAGGGCGCACGGCTGGCCAGGACCGTCGAGGCGCCGGTGCCGCCGATCACCGGGCCCGGCGCCGAGGGGGCGTTGTCAGACCCTTCGGCTAGGTTGCCGGCATGACCAACTTCGTACTGGTGGCAGGGACATGGCTCGGGGCGTGGGCGTGGGACGAGGTGGCCACGGAGCTGCGCGGCGCCGGGCATGACGTCCATCCGCTGACGCTGTCGGGCCTCGCCGAGAAGCAGGGTGTGGCGGCCGGGCAGCAGACGCACGTGCGGGACATCGTCGGCGAGGTGGAGCGCCTCGCCCTGCGTGACGTCGTCCTCGTGGGGCACAGCTACGCGGGCATACCGGTGGGGCAGGCCGCCGAGCGGATCGGGGACCGGCTGCGGCGCGTGGTGTTCGTGGACGCGAACGTGCCCGTGGACGGGGAGTCGTTCCTGTCGGGCTGGCCGAGCGAGCACGTTCGGCAGTCGATCGCAGAGCACGACGGGTTCTGGCCGCCGCTCGGCGCGCCGGAGTACGCGGGGCAGGGGCTGACGGACGAGCAGATCGCCCGGATCGTCGACGGTTCCCCGCATCCGGGCGCCGCACTCACCGAACCGGCCGTGCTCACCCGTCCGTTGGCCGAGCTCCCGGCGACGTATGTGAAGTGCCTCCTCGACGGGGACGAGCCGATGCCGGCGGTGGCCGAGCTGCTCAAGAGCGACAGCTGGGAGCTGGTGGAGCTGGACACCGGCCACTGGCCGATGTTCTCGCAGCCGCGCGAACTGGCCCGCCTCCTGGACGCGGCGGTCCGCCCCTGATCCGCCGTCGCGCATACCGCTCGGTATCGTCGCCCGTGGAGCACGGTCTCAGCGAGGAGACGACGAGAGGCGGCTGCGTACGGTGGGCAAGCACTGGGCGGACTTCCAGTACGAGATCTATCTGAACGGGATGACGGGTGCCGTACCGCGGCTGCCCACCGATCTGACCCGGCTGGAGGAGCTGACCGAGCAGCGGCTCGGGCCCGGCCCGGTCGGCTATGTGGCCGGCAGCGCGGGCAACGGCAGCACGGCCCGCGCCAACCGGGCGGCCCTGGAGCGTCGTCGGATCGTGCCGCGCATGCTGCGGGACGTGCACGAACGGGACCTGTCGGTCGAGGTGCTGGGCCGTGCCCTGCCGGCCCCGCTGGCGCTGGCCCCGGTCGGTGTGCTGTCGATCATGCACCCGGACGCCGAGTCCGCCGCGGCCCGGGCCGCCGCCGCGCAGGGCGTGCCGTTCATCCTGTCGTCCGCGTCGAGCACGCCCATGGAGCAGGTCGCCGAGGCGATGGGCGACGCCGAGCGGTGGTTCCAGCTGTACTGGCCCAGGGACCCGGAAGTGGCCCGCAGTTTCCTGAACCGGGCGAAGGCGGCCGGGTTCAGCGTCCTGGTGGTCACCCTGGACACGCCGCTGCTGGCGTGGCGGCCGCGCGATCTCGACCAGGCGTATCTGCCGTTCCTGCACGGCGTCGGCACGGCCAACTACTTCTCGGACCCGGCCTTCCAGGCGGGTCTGGCCAAGCCGGTGCACGAGGATCCGAACGCGGCCGTGATGCACTTCGTCGGGATGTTCGCCGACCCGGCGAAGACCTGGCCGGACCTGGCGTTCCTGCGGGAGAACTGGGACGGCCCGATCGTCCTCAAGGGCGTGCTGCACCCGGACGACGCCCGGCAGGCCGCGGAGGCGGGCATGGACGGCGTCGTCGTCTCCAACCACGGCGGGCGCCAGGTGTCCGGGTCCGTCGCGGCGGCCGACGCGCTGCCCCGCGTCGCGCAGGCCGTCGGCGACCGGCTCACCGTCCTGTTCGACAGCGGCATCCGCACCGGCGACGACATCTTCAAAGCGCTCGCCCTCGGCGCCCGCACCGTGCTCGTGGGCCGCCCGTACGTCTACGGTCTGGGCCTCGACGGCCGGCCGGGCGTCGAACACGTCATCCGCTGTCTGCTGGCCGAACTCGACCTCACCCTCGCCCTGTCGGGCCACGCCACGCCGGGCACGATCGGTCCGGCCGACCTCATCGAGGACGCGGCCTGACAAGCGGGCTGCGCGACCCGTGCGCCGCGCAGCCCCGCTCAGGCCCCCGGGCCGGTGGTCACATCGTCCGGCCGCGGAGCGCGGTCACCTGCCGGGCCGTCGGCCCCTCCTGCTCCTCGATCGACAGGGAACCCGCCGTCGTCGGCACGGGCTCGGCCTGCCAGCGCTGTTCGTCGGAGCGGTCGCGGACCTTGACGACGACGTCGGCTCCGGGATCGCCGGTGGTGGAGGCGAGGGCGAGCTGCTCGTCCCAGCGGGGCAGCAACTGCCCTTGCACGGTGAGGTCGTAGCGCACGTCGTCGGCCCGCTCGGCGTCCTCCTCGGCGCAGGTGCCGAGGACGACGACGCCGGCGTCCTTGTGGGAGTCCAGGCACAGGCCGGGATCGGCGACGCTGCGCAGCAGCCCGTCGTTCTCGTACGTCCACTGCTGGGTCCACGCCGTCGAGCACTCCGCCAGCTTCGTCCCCGAGCCCTCCTTCGGCAGGTCCCGGACGTCGAGGCACAGGTCGGCGGAGGCGTTGCGCAGCCGTGTCACGCCCGGTGCCGTGGGAAGCCCGGCCGTGTCGGGCGGGGTCGCGGACCCGGCGCCGTTGCCGCCGGCGGCGCTGTTGGAGCCGGCCGGGTCGGCCTGGCCGCCGTCGTAGGACGACGCGCTGATGATGAGCACGGTGGCCAGCACCCCGGCCGACACCGCGCCGACACCCGAGAGCAGCGCCCGTGAGGAGCGCAGCGCGTCCGGGATGCGCACGCCCTGCACCCGGCGGACCTGCGCGGGGATCCGGGACAGCAGGCGGTGGCGTCCGGCCCCGAGCCGCCCGTCACCGCGCCCTCCGCCGCGCCGGCCCGCGCGTCCGCCCCGCGTGCCCTGCGAGGACCGGCCCGGGCGCGAGTCGAGGTAGCGGCGGACGCCCCAGCCGAGCACCGCTTCGGCGATCAACGGGCCCAGCCCGCCCTCGAAATGGCTCAGTTGTTCGGCCGCGTTGCGGCAGTAGCGGCACTCCGCCAGATGCTCCTGGACGTCGGGCAGCAGAGCGCCACCCCGGCGGATCGGCACATCGAGGAGGCGGTTGTAGAAGCGGCAATCCTGGGTCGGTGCGAGTTCACGATGGGCATGTACACAACCCTCACGGAATGTGTCACGCGCTTGTTCGAGTGCGGCCGACGCGATGTCGGTATCCATGCCCAGCAGACCGGCCGGGACGCTTAAAGGATCGGCCTCGACCTCGACGTGCCAGAGCAAACAGCGCGCGGCTGCGGGAAGTGCCTGAAATGCCCGCTCCGCGAGGACGCGATTTTCGGGCGTCATGGACGTCGCCGCGCGCAGCCCGCGCCCTCCGGCCGGTTTCTGCAACGCCGGCAGTACGGCGGATATTCGATCGTCGCCGGACCACTCCCGGACCGTGTCGCGCACGGTCACCAGAAGCGCCGGGCGCAGCGCGACGGCCGACTCGCCGAAGGCGAGGCGGTTCAGGGTCCGGTGGAAGGCGGTCCCCGTCACCATCTCGGCGACCTGCGCCGACGAGGCGAGACAGATGACCGCGTACTCGTACACCGGCTGCCAGTGCCGGGCCATCAGCAGCGCGACGGAATGGGCGGCGACCCCGCCTTCCGGGCTGCCTCTCAGCGGGGCGGCGAGAGATTCATCGGATTCCCCGGGATCCCCGCCGGGCGGGGGATACGGGGGACGAGGGGGTGGGGGGTGGGCACTGAGATGGTTCCTTCCCACGCGCATGTGGCACACAGAAGTCCTGACGCCGAAAAAGGAGCCCGGTTGGTGCGTACCTTTTTGGCGCGGCGCGGGAGGTGCGAATTCACCGACGGCGAATCGGACCCGGTCTGCAAAGCGCGTGCGACACCCGGCCATTCCCCCCGCACGTGTGTTTCACTCTTGCACAACCCCCACACGACCAACAAGGCGCCGGTGCAAATCAAGCCCATTGACAGAAAGTCAGAAATAGGAACGGACGCGCGCCGATCGCACCGGTTTTCGACATTTCAGATCTGCCATGACCGCAGCCGGTCCGCCGCGCCGTAGACGTCGGTCGCGCCGGACATCAGATCGCGGGCGAGGTCGACGAGGGCACCGTAGGGCGGGTCGATGCCGACGCCGCTGACGAACATGTACGCCACGGCCGTCGCACATGCGAAGCGTGCGTTGGCCGAGGGCAGCGGCCGAAGCAGGGTGATGGTGTGCAGCAGCGCGGCGGCTCGCCAGGCCGGGTCTGAGTTCACGCCGAGGCGTGGCGGGTCGACACGGTGCCGGGCGACTGCGGCCACCAACGCGGAGAAGTCATTGATGGTGGGCTGGTCCGGCAGGACCTCTTCGTGGCGCTGGAGCAGCCAGGGCACGTCGATATGGAGGACGGGTGCCATCGGTCAGGCAGCCCGCCCCTCGCCCTTGGCGGGCGGTTCGTCGTCCGGGAAGGCGGCGGCGAACTCGTCGGCGTGGGTCGCGAAGAACCTGCGGAAGGCCTCCGCGCCCTCCTGCAGCGCCCGGTGGCGGGCTATGTCGGCGGCGGCCGCCTCCCGCACGAGCGCCTTCATGGACGTACCGCGCTCCTTGGCGATCTGCCGCAGGTCCTCAAGCTCGCGGTCGCTGAACTCCACGTTGAGAGCTGGCATGCCTTCACGGTACCGCTCGGGTACTGACTCGTAAATATCACCAGGTCAGAGGGGTGGGCCGACGGTACCGAAGGGGGTGCACCCCTGGCCGTCCGCTGAGATCTGCATCACATCGCACCGCGTGATGTCACATTCCGGCGCTCTGCCCGGCTCGCAGTAGTGAGCGCGTCTCTGGGAGGACCACGCATGACCGAGATCCCCGTACCCGGCACCGCAGCCCCGCTCGACGAGGCGACCGGGGTGTTCGTCGACCACCGCGAGCTGCTGTTCGGCGTCGTCTACAACATGCTGGGCAGCGTCGCCGACACCGAGGACGTCCTGCAGGAGACATGGCTGTCCTGGACGGCCCGCGGCGGGGGCGCTCCCCTGGCCGGCGTCGACAACCCCCGGGCCTATCTCGTCCGGGTGGCGGTCAACCACGCGCTGCGGCGCCGTGCCGTGATCAGCCGCAGGCAGGAGACGTACGTGGGCTCGTGGCTGCCCGAGCCCCTGGTCGCCGACGAGGGCGCCGACACCGCCGACGGCCCGGCCCTGCGCTCGGAGTCGGTGTCGCTGGCGATGCTGGTGGTCCTGGAGTCGCTGACCCCGTTGGAGCGGGCCGTGTTCGTCCTGGGCGAGGTGTTCGGCTATCCGCACGCCGAGATAGCCGGGATCATCGACCGCTCCCCCGCCGCCGTACGGCAGTTGGCACACCGGGCCCGGGAGCATGTCAATGCGCGGCGGCCCCGGTACGAGGCGCATCCGCGGGTGCGGCGGGAGGCGACCGAGCGGTTCGTGCGGGCGGCGCTCGGCGGGGACATCGCCGAGCTGATGGAGGTCCTCGCGCCGGACGTCACGGCGTGGACGGACGCCGGCGGCAAGCGCAGGCCGGCGAGTCTGCGCCCGGTGCACGGCCGGGACAAGGTGGCCCGCCTGCTCACTTCCGGGCGGGGCGGCCCGAGCAACCCCGTGTTCCGCTACCGGCGCGTCAACGGCGACGACGCGGCGGTGCTGTTCGACGGCGACGCGCCGTACGCCGTCCTGGTCCTGGACCTCACCCCGGAGGGCGACCGGGTGTGCGGGATCTACGTCGTCGCCAACCCGGACAAGCTCGCCCACCTGCCCAAGGAGGCGGCGTGAGCGCAGCCGGGCGGCCCGGGAGGGGCGAGCGCATCGCCGACTGGTTCGACGGCCGGCTCGGGACCCACACGCTCGGCCGGAAGTACCTGCGCAAGGTGTTCCCCGACCACTGGTCCTTCCTCCTCGGCGAGATCTGCCTGTACAGCTTCGTCGTGCTGGTCCTCACCGGCGTGTACCTGACGCTGTTCTTCCATCCGTCGATGAACGAGGTGACCTACCAGGGGAGTTACACGCCGCTGAACGGCGTGCGCATGTCCGAGGCGTACGCGTCCACGCTGGACATCAGCTTCGACGTGCGCGGCGGTCTGCTGATCCGGCAGCTCCACCACTGGGCGGCGCTGGTCTTCGTCGCCGGGATGCTGACGCACATGATGCGGCACTTCTTCACCGGCTCGTTCCGCAAGCCGCGGGAGGTCAACTGGCTGTTCGGCTGGCTGCTGCTCTTCCTCGGCCTGTTCGAGGGCCTGTTCGGCTACTCGCTGCCGGACGACCTGCTGTCGGGCACGGGCCTGAGGTTCGTGCACGGCGCGCTGCTGTCGGTGCCGATCGTGGGGACGTACCTGGCGATGTTCCTGTTCGGCGGCGAGTTCCCCGGCGACGACATCGTGGCCCGCTTCTACTCGCTGCACGTCCTGCTGATCCCCGGGGTGATGGCGGCGCTGATCGTGGTCCACGTACTGCTGGTCGTCTACCACAAGCACACCCAGTTCGCCGGCCCCGGGCGCACCGAACGCAATGTCGTGGGCGCGCCCTTCATGCCGGTGTACCTCGCGAAGGCGGGCGGCTTCTTCTTCCTGGTGTTCGGGGTGCTCGCGCTGATGGCGGCGGTGGCGACGATCAACCCCGTCTGGTCGTACGGCCCCTACCGCGCCGACCAGGTGTCGACGGGTGCCCAGCCCGACTGGTACCTCGGCTTCGCCGAGGGACTGGTGCGGATCATGCCCGGCTGGGAGATCACGCTGTGGGGCCACACGCTGGTGCTGGGCGTGTTCATCCCGATCGTGGTGTTCCCGCTGCTGCTGCTCTTCATCGGCGTGTACCCGTTCCTGGAGGCGAGGTTCACGGGCGCGAGGCACGAGCACCATCTGCTGGACCGGCCGCGCAACCGGCCGGTCCGCACGGGGATCGGGGCGGCCTGGATCAGCCTCTACCTGGTGCTGCTGGCGGGCGGCGGCAACGACATCGTGGCGACCCGCCTCCACCTGTCGATCAACACGGTGACCTGGGCGGTGCGGATCGCGATGTTCGCCCTCCCGGCGGCCGTCTTCGTCGTCACCCGCCGGATCTGCCTGGGGCTGCAGCTCCGCGACCGGGAGCTGGTGCTGCACGGCCGGGAGACCGGCGTGATCAAGCGGCTGCCGCACGGCGAGTACGTCGAGGTGCACGAGCCGCTCGACCGGGCCCGGCTGCACACTCTGACCGCCCACGAGCGGCCCCCGGAACTCGTGCTCAGGAATGAGCCCGACAGAACTCCCGAACAGTCCGGTTGAACGGCTCCGGGGCCTCGATGTTGCTGAGGTGCCCGGTGCCGGGCAGCACGACCAGGGTGGCCTCCGGGATCGCCTCCAGGAGGGGACGGGCGACGAGGTCCACCGGCGAGCGTGCGTCGAGTTCGCCCCACAGCAGCAGGGTCGGCACCGTGATCCCGGGCAGCAGGTCGCGCTGGTCGGCCTCGGCCATGACGGTGAGCTGCGTCCGCATGCTCCGGGGCCGGGTCTCGGCGGACATCACGGACAGCAGGCGGACGGCTTCGGCCGGTGGCCGCCCGGCGAACAGGCCGGGAACGGTCGGCGCGAACTCCTCGGCCGGCACCGCGAGCAACCGCTCCGCCCCCTCGACCCGCGACCGCACCTCCGCCGGGGGAAGCGAGCCCTTCCAGCCCGCGTAGGTGTCCACGAGGAGCAGCGTCCGGACGAGCTCGGCGTGGTGCCGGTAGAGCTCCAGCACCACGGTCCCGCCCCACGACAGGCCGAGGACGTGCGCCGGACCGAGGTCCACGTCCTCGATGACGGCCGCCAGACAGCGGGCGTAGCCGGCCAGTGTGAAGGACGGCGGTACGTCGGCGGAGCGGCCGGCACCCGGTTCGTCCCAGGCGACGACGGTGAACTCGTCGGCCAGGTCCTCGGTCTGCGGACGGAACAAGCGGGCGTCCGTCGTGGCGCCGTGCGCGAGCACGAGGGGCGGGCCCTGGCCCACCCGGTCGTACGCGACCTCGATGCCGTCGACCCGCACCGCTGGCATGACACCAGGCTACGCGCACGTGCCGGGGCCGTCCTGTCGGTGGACTCCCCCGGCACGCGGCAGGGTCACCCCCTCGTCATCCCTGGTCCGCCACGAAGGCGGCCATGCGGGTCAGGGCGGCGTTCCAGTTGATCGTGTGCTCGTTGGTCGACCAGGACTGGATGTCGTCGATGTAGCAGAACTGGCCGACGCAGCCCTGGAGTTTGCTCTGTGCGTAGGGGTCCTGGATGCTCGAGTTCGGCCCGCCCGCCAGGGTGCCCTTCGGCGGGTTCGGCAGGTTCGGGTCGAGCTGGCGAGCGTACCAGCGGCTGTGCTGGTTCTGGGCGCTGACCTCGCCGTAGCCGGTGACGTAGGAGATGTTCAGCGCGTTGCGGCCCAGGATGTAGTCCACGCTCTGGAGCGCGCCGTCGCGGTACTTCGAGGCGCCGGTGATGTCGTACGCGGTGGCGAGGACGACGGCGTTGTTGAGGACCTGGTGGCTGGAGCCCCAGTCGTATTTATTGCCCTCCGGGGCGTACGGCATGCCGTAGGGCTGTGCCTTCAGCGTGGCCAGGTAGCGGTCGGCGGCCTTGACGACGGACTCGCGGACCTCGTCACGGCCGGGCAGCTTGTTCGGCACCGTGGCGAGATCGAGCCGTCCCGCCGCGCCCGTGCGGGCCCAGTCGAAGCCGATGGGCCCGAAGATGTCGGCCGTGTGGACCGGCGACTTCAGGACGTACTCCTGGAACGGCTTCTCGCCCGTGGTGAGGTACAGCTCGGCCGCCGCCCAGTAGAAGTCGTCGGTGACGTCGCTGTCGGCGTAGGCGCCGCCGCCGACGCCGTCGCTCTCGGAGGCGTAGCGGTCGGGGTGGGCGAGCGCCGCCGACCAGGCCTTGCGGGCGGCCGCCAGCGCCCTGTCGGCGAACGCCTTGTCGTGGGACCGGTAGAGGCGGGCCGCCTGTGCGGCCGTGGCCACGAGGTTCAGGGTGGCCGCGGTGGACGGCGGGTGCAGTTCGCGCTTCTGCGGGTCGTCACCGGGCAGCAGCGGCAGTCCGGTCCACTGCTCGTCGTGCATCTTGTGGTGGGCCATGCCGGCCAGCGGCTTGCCGTCGGGCACCTGCATCCTGAGCAGGAACTCCAGTTCCCAGCGGGCCTCGTCGAGGATGTCGGGGACCTTGTTGCCGCTCTCGGGGATGTCGAGCGTGCCGTCGCCGAGCTTGGCGGGGTCGCCGGTGCGGGCGTGCAGCGCGCGTTCGTGGGTGCTCAGCACCTCCCAGGTGGAGATGCCGCCGTTGACGACGTACTTGCCGTGGTCGCCGGCGTCGTACCAGCCGCCGCTGACGTCCAGGGTGTAGTCGCAGACGCCGGGCTGGCAGGGGACGGCCGTGTCGCCCTTGTTGGGCGCCACGCCCACGTGCCCGGCCGGGCGGCCGTAGCCGGGCCGCAGGTCCTCTCGTATCGCGATGCCGCTGCGCTGGGGGTAGTAGTACTTCGCCGAGTCCAGCCGGAGCCGCTCGTAGGCGCTCGCGTCGATGTCGAAGGGGCGGCTGGTCTCGCCGTCGGCCACGAGCGTGAGGCCCGTGCCCTTCTTGCGGTACGCGCCGAAGTCGATCGAGTGGACGTTCTGCCCGGAGGAGGCGTCGACGCCGCGCGGCACGGTCGTGCCCCGGGCGACCGTCTTCCCGCCGGAGGTCCTCAGCTCCCAGGGCAGTTTCGCCGTGGCGTCGGTGACGAGGGTGGCGTTCTTCGGCCCGGCGGGCAGGTAGGCGACCTGGTTGACGCGGACCCGGGGCCCGGTGTCGGGCTCGTACGGCTCCGGCGTCACCCCGCCGAGCAGGGAGACGTCGTCCATGCAGAAGCGCCAGGGATCCGCACTGCCGCCGAGCTGGAAGCCGACCTGGCCCTGGGTGGTGTCGACGGGCGAGGTGAAGGTGTAGGAGTAGGTGTCGCCGGAGACGCTGAGCTGCGGTGTCACCTCGTGGTAGGTGTCGTAGGGCGACACCGAAAGGCCCACGATCGCCCGCACGACGTGCCCGGCGGGTGTGCCGGTCGCGCTGAAGGAGAAGCGGTACGACTCCCCCTTCACGAGGGTGATGTCGTTCTGCCCGACGGCGGCGTCCCAGCGGTTGGTGGTGCCGCCGGGGACGTCGGCGCAGAGCCGGCCGTCGGACAGCCCCGCGGTGACGTTGCTGGTGGCCCACCAGGGGTCCGTGGTGGTGTCGAAGGTGCCGTTCCTGACCTGCTCGGCCTCTTCGGCCCCGGCCGGTGCGGAGGGCAGCGCGGTGAGCGCGGTCGCCAGCAGGGCCGTCAGGGACAACAGGGCGGTTCTGCGTCGTTTCACGTCCGGGCTCCTCTGGAGAGGTGCGGGTGGCGCTCGATGCGTGGGAGCGCTCCCAGATGTGGATGCCCGCCATGGTTGTTGCTGATGTGACATGCCGTCAACGGTCCGGACGGGACTGGCTGTTCGCCGCCCGTCCGGACCGTCGTGGCAAGGGGTCTCAGGCGGCCGGGGTCTCCAGCCGGCTGATGCGCAGGGCGCCCCGGGCCTCGTCGGGGTGGCGGCTCGTCATCGTGAGCCGGATCCGGGACCCCCGGACTGCCTTGAAGGTGATCACGGTCGGGGTGTCGGAGGCGGTGGCCCAGTCGATCGCCGTGTCCCCCACGGCCCGCCACGTCCGGCCGTCCCACACCGCCACCTCGATCGCCGCGGGCAGGCTGTGCGTGGCGTCCACGGTGAAGGAGACGTCCACCCGGTCGAAGCCGCGGGTGCGTCCGTGGTCGACCGTGACCCAGTCCTCGGTGCGCGCGCCGTCGAAGGCGGGCAGCAGGGCCGTGGCCTGCTTGAAGAAGCCGTTGGACCAGCCGGTGGCCGGGTCGCCGTCGAGCATGGCGGCGGGCAGGGTGTCCGGGCGGCCGGAGTAACTGGCGTCCGCGTGCGGGTAGTCGACGGGCGCCGGGTGCTCCGGCGCGAAAGCGGGCGGGGCTGTCTTTGCCCGGTCCGCTGCCCGGGTGGCGCGTACGGTCACGGTGCCGGCGCGCAGGCCGTCGGCGCGGGCGGTCACCTTCACCGCGCCCGTCTTCGTGCCGGAGCGGACGATGGCGAGGGCCTTGCCGTGGAAGGCGGTGCGGGTGCTCGCCTGGTAGCGCTCGGCGCTCTCCTGGCGGCCGTTGTCGAGCCCGGCGAGGGAGCCGTTCGCCACCTCGAAGGAGAGCAGGTGCTCCGCGTCCGGCACCACCACTCCACGCCGGTCGACCACTTCGGCGGTCACGAAGACCAGCGAACGCCCGTCGGCAGCGACGGAGTCGCGGTCCGGTGTCAGGCGTATCGCGTGCGGGGCGCCGGCGGTGCGCAGCACGTCGGTGGCGACCACCTTGCCGTCCCGCCGCGCGACGGCCTTCAGCTCGCCCGGCCGGTAGGGCACCTTCCAGGTCAGGTGGAGCTTGCCGGCGCTGCCGTTCGGGCTGGTGTAGCTGCCGGGGTAGGGGCCGTCGGTGAAGGTCTTGTCGTCGCCGGTCGCCTCGGTCGTCTCCAGGTACGTGCGGCCGTCGACGGTCTTCTTGGTGTCGAACCGCCGTACGCCCAGGGACTTTCCGTTGAGGAACAGCTCGACGGTGTCGACGTTGGCGTACGCCCAGACCTCGACCGTGTCGCCCTCGGCGTGGTTCCAGGTCATCGGCAGCAGATGGACCATCGGCTCGCTGGTCCACTGGCTTTGGAACAGGTAGTACATGTCCTTCGGGAAGCCCGCGGTGTCGACCGCGCCGAAAAAGGACGCCTTGACCGGGAAGACGTCGTACGGCGTGGGCTCGCCGATGTAGTCGATGCCCGACCACAGGAACTGCCCGGCGAACCACTTGCGGTCCCGGTCCTTCTTGTGGCCGTACTCGCCGCTCATGGTCCAGGAGGCGAGGTTGTTGTCGTAGGAGGAGGTGCCGCGCCGTCCGGGGGTGTAGTTCTCGCCGGTGTTGAGGTGTTCGGGCTCCTGGTACTCGCCCCGCGTCGAGGTCTCCGAGGAGGACTCGGACTCGAAGAGGAAGAGGTGCGGGTAGGCCGCGTGCAGCTGGTCCACCGACTTGGCGGTGTTGTAGTTGAGGCCGAGGCCGTCCAGCTTGGCCAGCATCAGGTCGGCCGCGGAGCCCTTGGCGGGGAGGCGGCGGTACTTGTCGGAGCCGATGACCAGCGGACGGGTGTCGTCGGCGGCCCTGATCGCGGCGATGATCCGGTCGGCCATGGCGAGGCCGGCGGTGGAGGTGGAGTCGGGGACCTCGTTGCCGATGGACCACATCAGCACGGCGGGCGAGTTGCGGGCCGCGAGCACCATCTCGGTGGCGTCCTTCTCGCACCACTCGTCGAAGAACCGGCCGTAGTCGTACCGGTTCTTCCCGGTGCGCCAGCAGTCGAACGCCTCCACCAGCATGACGACGCCCAGCTCCTCGCAGACCTGGATCACTTCGGGCGCGGGCGGGTTGTGGGAGGTGCGCAGGGCGTTGACGCCCATGGACCGCATGATCTCCAGCTGGCGGCGGACGGCGTCGATGCTGACCGCGGCGCCGAGCGCGCCCAGGTCGTGGTGGAGGTCGACGCCCTTGAGCTTGTGGTGGGTGCCGTTGAGGAAGAAGCCCTCGTCCGGGTCGAAGCGGAAGGTGCGGAAGCCGAAGGGCGTGCGGTAGG
Organism: Streptomyces afghaniensis 772; assembly: GCA_000415505.1. Classification (GTDB taxonomy): domain Bacteria; phylum Actinomycetota; class Actinomycetes; order Streptomycetales; family Streptomycetaceae; genus Streptomyces; species Streptomyces afghaniensis. The sequence continues at coordinate 2,925 of KE354480.1, read as the reverse complement.
TGTCGGTGGTTCTGCCGCCGACGCGCAGTTCGGTGTGCAGGGTGTAGCGGTGCGGGGCCGCGATGTCCCAGAGCAGGGGGCGCCGGACGGTGAGCTCGTGGGTCTCGGTCTTCTCACCGGTGACGGCGGCCGTGGAGGAGGCACGGGCGACCGTCCGGCCCTTCGGGTCGACGATCCGGGACACGACCTCGACGTCGGCGCCCGCGCCCGACGCGTTGACGACCGACGTGTCGACCCGTACGACGGCCCGTTCGGCGGAGATCTCGGGTGTGGTGACACGGGTGCCCCAGCGGGCCACGTGCACCGGCTCGGTGATCACCAGGCGGGCCTCGCGGTAGATGCCGCTGCCCGAGTACCAGCGGCTGCTGGGGAGCCGGTTCTGGACCTTGACGGCGAGCACGTTCTCGGTGGTGCCGTCGGTGTGCACCAGATCGGTGAGGTCGAGGGCGAAGCCGGTGTAGCCGTAGGGGTGGCGCCCGGCCTCCTTGCCGTTGCAGTGGACGGTGGAATCCATGTAGACGCCGTCGAACTCCACCGAGATCCGCTTGCCGGCGAGCGCGGGCGGCAGGGTGAAGGCGAGGCGGTACCAGCCGAGGCCGCCGGGCAGGAAGCCGGTGCCGCTGGTGGTGCCGTGGTCGGTCGTGGGGGTCTGCTCGATGCTCCAGTCGTGCGGGACGGCGACCTCGCGCCACCGGGAGTCGTCGTAGCCGGGCTGCGCGGCGTCGGCATAGGCGCCGGTAGGGTCGGTGATCCCGCCCGGGTTGACCAGCGCGAAGCGCCAGCCGTCGCGCAGTGCGACGGTGCGGCGGCCGGACCCTCCGCGCGCCGCATCGGCGGCCCATGCCTCGGGGGCGCCCAGCAGTGTTCCGGCCGCGGGCGCGGCGGCGGAGGCGAGCAGGACCGATCTGCGCGTGACCGACATGGCGGCTCTCCCTCATTAAATCCCAGAAGTACTCACAACTGATCGTGAACAAACAGATTCTGTCGAGGTGTCACACAGGGCCGTCAAGGGTGCGGCAGCGTCGTTCTGCCTCACGGGTCACATCGGCCGGAATTGCGCCTTGACCGCGCGCGGCCGGGCGGCGCAGGGGTTACCGGACCACGTCGGGCGCCCACGCACTAGTCTGGAACTCAAGCGACCTCCCTGATCACTGTGAGTGTCCGTATGGAGTGGCGACGATGAGCCCGGACGAGCTGTTCGACGATGACGTGGCCGCCCGTGCCGTCATCGCCGCCGACGGCACGCTCACCGAGTGGAGCGAGGGCGCACACCGTCTGCTGGGCCACACGGCCGCCGAAGTCCTGGGCCGCCCGGCCGTCGAGCTGCTGGCCGACGGGGCGGCCCCGCCGCCCGTGCCCGCGGACGCCCGCTGGAACGGTACGCTCACGCTGCGTCACCGTGACGGGCACACGGTCTCGGCGTGGGTGCTCGCCCACCGCAGACCGCCGGACGGCCCCGAGACCGCCGAGTGGCTCGCCGTGTCCCCGCCGGAGGCCCCTGGCCCGGAGCTGCCGGACGACCCGCTGGTGCGGGCGGCCCTCACGCAGTCGCCCTGCGCCACGATGATCTTCGACGAGCGGCTGCGGCTGCGCGGCGTCAACGACGCCATGGCGGACCTCCTCGGGCTGCCCGCCGACCGGCTGCGGGGCCTGCGGCCCACCGACGTCGGCAGCCGGCCGCAGAACACGGAGCTGGAGGAGTATCTGCGCCGCGTGCTGAGCACCGGCCGGCGGCAGGACATGCAGACGTACATGAAGGCCAGCGGCGAGAGCCGGGGTGCGCACGCCTGGCTGGCCCGGCTCGCACCGCTCACCGACGACGGAGGCCGGGTGCGCGGCGTGTGCGTGACGGCCCACGACTTCAGCGACCAGTACCGGGCACGGGAGCGGCTCCAGCTGGTCAACGAGGCGAGCGTGCGCATCGGCACCACCCTCGACGTCACCCGTACGGCCCAGGAGCTGGCGGACGTGTGCGTCCCGGCGCTCGCCGACTTCGTCAGCGTCGACCTGCTCGACGTACAGGAGCACGGCGGCGAGTCCGCCGGCCCGCCGACCCCACCCGTGAGCCTGCGCAGGGCCGCCCACCAGTCGGTCAACTCGGGCAGCCCCGAGGCCGTCGCCAAACCGGGGCAGGTGGACGTCTATCCGGAGAACTCCCCGCAGGCCGCCTCGCTCATCGCGGGGCGCGCGGTCGTTGCGTCCGGAGCGGACAACGGCGACCTCGAGAAGTGGCTGGCCTGGGACCCGGTCCGGTTCCGGCGGATACGCGAGTACGGCATCCACTCCACGATGTCCGTGCCGCTCCAGGCCAGGGGTTCGACGCTCGGGGTCGCGGTCTTCACCCGTTTCCGGCGCCCCGAGCCCTTCACCGACGACGACGTGCTGCTGGCCGAGGAGGTCACGGCACGCGCCGCCGTCTGCATCGACAACGCCCGCCGCTACTCCCGCGAGCGTGAGACGACGCTCACGCTGCAACGCAGCCTGCTGCCCCGCACGCTGCCGCGCACGGCCGCCGTGGAGGCGGCCTCCCGTTATCTGCCCGCCACCCGCTCCGGCGTGGGCGGCGACTGGTTCGACGTGATCCCGCTGTCCGGGATGCGCATCGCGATGGTCGTCGGCGACGTCGTCGGGCACGGCATCCAGGCCTCGGCCACCATGGGCCGGCTGCGCACGGCCGTCCGCACCCTCGCCGACATCGACCTGGCCCCCGACGAGCTGCTCACCCACCTCGACGACCTGGTCGTCCGGCTGTCCCAGGAGTCCGGTGTCGACGCCGGCACCGGGGAGGTGGGCGCGACCTGCCTGTACGCGGTGTACGACCCCGTGTCGCGGCGCTGCACGCTGGCCCGGGCCGGGCACCCGCTGCCCCTCGTCGTCCCGCCGGACGGCCCGGCCCACCAGCTCGACCTGCCCTCGGGGCCCCCG
>KE354479.1 GCA_000415505.1 Streptomyces afghaniensis 772 | reverse complement strand
GAAGAGCAGAAGCAGCGATTCCTCAGGCCCCTCTGGGTGGGCGAGGAGGTCTGGTGCCAGCTGTTCAGCGAGCCGGGTGCCGGGTCCGACCTGGCCGCGCTGCGTACACGAGCGGTGCGGGAGGATGGGGGCACCTCCCGCTCGAGCGAAGCCGAGAGTGGGGGAGACTGGGTCGTCAACGGGCAGAAGGTGTGGACGTCCAGCGCCCATGTGGCCCGCTGGGCGATCCTCATCGCCCGCACCGACCCGGACGTGCCCAAGCACCGGGGCATCACGTACTTCGTCTGCGACATGACCGACCCCGGCGTCGAGGTGCGGCCGCTGCGGCAGATCACCGGCGAGGCCGAGTTCAACGAGGTGTTCCTCACCGACGTCCGCATCCCGGACTCCCGCCGCCTCGGCGAGGTCGGTGACGGCTGGCGGGTCGCGCAGACCACCCTGAACAACGAGCGCGTCGCCATCGGCGGCATGCGGCTGCCCCGCGAGGGCGGCATGATCGGCCCGATCTCGAAGACCTGGCGGGAACGCCCCGAGCTGCGCACCCACGACCTGCACCAGCGCCTGCTGAAGCTCTGGGTCGAGGCCGAGGCCGCCCGGCTCACCAGTGAGCGGCTGCGCCAGCAGCTCGTGGCCGGCCAGCCCGGGCCCGAGGGCGCCGGCATGAAGCTCGCCTTCGCCCGCCTCAACCAGGAGATCAGCGGCCTGGAGGTGGAACTCCTCGGTGCCGAGGGCCTGTTGTACGACGACTGGACCATGCGCCGCCCGGAGCTGGTCGACTTCACCGGCCGCGAGGCCGGATACCGCTACCTGCGCTCCAAGGGCAACAGCATCGAGGGCGGGACCAGCGAGGTGCTGCTGAACATCGTCGCCGAGCGCGTCCTCGGCCTGCCCGCCGAACCGCGCACCGACAAGGACGTCGCCTGGAAGGACCTCGCCCGATGACCGACCTGTTGTACTCGGAAGAGGAAGAGGCGCTGCGCGCCGCCGTCCGCGACCTGCTCGCCGACCACTGCGACGCCCCGGGTGTCATCGCCCGCATCGAGTCGGGCGCCCCGCACAACCCGGCGCTGTGGAAGGCCCTCACCGACGGCATGGGCCTCGCGGGTCTGCTGGTGCCGGAGGAGCTGGACGGCCAGGGCGCCACGCACCGGGAGGCCGCCGTGGTGCTGGAGGAGCTTGGGCGTGCGGTCGCGCCCGTCCCGTACCTCACGAGCGCGGTCGTCGCCACCGAGGCGCTGCTGGCCTGTGGGACCGACGACCTGCTCAGCGAGCTCGCGGCCGGGACGTCGATCGGAGCCCTCGCGGTCGCCCTCGACGTCGCACCGGGCGCCGCCTACAAGGTCGTCCGGCACGAGGACGGTCTGATGCGCGGCGAACTGACCGGCATCGCGGACGCGGCCGTCGCCGACGTGCTGCTGGTGCCCGCCGACGACGGCGGCCTGTACGCGGTCGACGCCACCGCCGCGACCGTCACACCGCAGATCTCCCTGGACCTGACCCGGCCGCTGGCGACCGTCACGCTCGACGGGGCGCCGGGCCGCCTGCTGGGCGATGCCGAGCCCGCCGTGCGCCGTGCCCTGCGCGCCGGCGCCGGGCTGCTCGCCTCCGAACAGCTCGGCCTGGCCGACTGGACGCTGACGGAGACCGTCCGCTACCTCAAGGACCGCAAGCAGTTCAACCGGCCCGTCGGCGGCTTCCAGGCGCTCAAGCACCGGCTGGCCCAGCTGTGGCTGGAGGTGGCCAACCTCCGCGCGGCCGCCCGCAACGCCGCCGACGCCCTGTCGACCGGCGAGGACACCGACGTGGCCGTCACGGTCGCCCAGGCCTACGCGGCACCCGTGGCCGTCCACGCCGCCGAGGAGGCACTGCAACTGCACGGCGGCATCGGCATGACGTGGGAGCACCCGGTGCACCTGTACCTGAAGCGCGCCAAGGCCGACTCGATCGCCTACGGCACGGCCGGCGCCCACCGGGAGACACTGGCCGGACTGGTCGACCTCCAAGCACCCTGACCAGCCGACCTGACAGACATCCGGCCGACGCCGGTGAAAAGCCCGCCCCACCAGGGCGGGCTTTTTCGTGTGCCCTGCCCCGGTGAAGTGAACACACGACGGCACTCCGGCCAACTCCCCGCAAGGCCCTGCTCCTTGGCCCTGCCCGAACCCCATACTCGCAGGGTTCCCGTACGGCACTCCCAGGGAGGCAGAGCATGGACCTCACCACCCGTCGCAGAGCCCTCACCACCCTCGGCGCCGCGCTCGCGGGCTCGGTCGCCCTCCCCGCCGGCCACGCCCTCGCCGGTGAACGGCGGCACGGGCCCCGCCCGTTGTGGCGGGCCCACGCCCACAACGACTACGAGCACCCGCGCCCGCTGTTCGACGCCCTCGACCACCGCTTCGGCAGTGTCGAGGCCGACATCCACCTCGTCGGCGACCAGCTCCTCGTCGCCCACGATCCGGAGGACCTCGACCCGGCCCGCACCCTGGAGTCCCTCTACCTCGACCCGCTCGCCGCGCGCGTGCGGGCCAACCGTGGCTGCGTGTACCGGGGGTACCGCGGGTCACTGCAACTCCTCGTCGACATCAAGACGGAAGGCTCGTCGACGTACCTCGCACTCGACCGCCACCTCAGGCGCTACCGGCACCTGTTCACGACGTACGCCCACGGCCGGGTCCTCCCCGGCCCGGTCACCGCCGTCGTCTCCGGCGACCGCGCGGCCCGCGCCCCGATGGAGGCCCAGACCGTCCGGCGAGCCTTCTACGACGGCCGGCTCGCCGACCTCGGCAGCCAGGCGCCCGCCTCCTTCATCCCGCTGATCAGTGACAACTGGACGCTCAACTTCACGTGGCAGGGCGTGGGCGCGTTCCCGGACGCCGAGCGGGAGAAGCTGCGGGGTATCGTCCGGGCCGCGCACGAGCGGGGGCAGAAGGTACGGTTCTGGGCGACCCCGGACCTGGCCGGGCCCGCCCGGGACGCGCTGTGGGCCGAACTGCTCGCCGCGGACGTCGACTACCTCAACACCGACGACCTCGCCGGACTGGAAGCGTTCCTGGACGCCCGACGGGCGGCGTAGGACATCACACGTTCGGCGGACAGGTCAGCTGCCCGGATGAACCCTCCGCTACGCCACACTTACGGCCGAACGCCGTGAACCGGACATGGCGGCGTGGCGGAGGAGTTGACGATGGCCATTTCCATCTCTGTGGTGCTGCTGCTCTCGGTCCTTGCGGTGATCTTCCTGCGCAACGGCGGGCTGAAGCTCTCCCATGCCCTGGTCTGCCTGCTGCTCGGCTTCTACCTGGCCAGCACCAGCATCGCCCCCACCATCCACAGCGGCCTCACGGCGACGGCGGACATCGTCAGCAGCCTGCGGCCCTGAGGTCACGGCCCCGAGAACACGCCGATGCCGTTCGGAACGGCGCGCTCGGCACCGCCGCTGGGGTGGTTGCGCACCGAGACGGTGCTCGCGCCCGTCTTCCGGGCGACCAGCGTCGACGACCCGCCGCCGTCCAGGCTGAAGGCGTCGTCCGAGCCCAGCTTCCGCATGGTGTCGGCCACTTCGGCGATCGTCAGGCCGCTGCGGTAGGCGGCGGCGCCGTCCAGCGCGAGCAGCAGCATGCGCCGCCCGCCGTCGGCGATCCCCACGGCCGTACGAACGGCCGACGTCGTGTCGTCCAGACCCGGCAGCGGCCGGCCGCCCGCGAGAACCGGGTAGCCGCCGAGGGCGAGGCGGTACGCGACACCGTCCGTGGCCGCCACGAGACGGTGCTCGACCTCGACCGCTTCACCGGCGGACAGCTTCCGCAACTGCTGGGCCCCCGCCTCCCGGCCGACCAGCACGGTGGTGCCCGCGGCGATGGGGCCGCTGCCGGGTGTGTCGGCGGCCGACACGACCTTGCCGTCGCGGACCGTCACCTCGTACGTGTCCGTGCTGCACGGCGCGGCCCGGTCCGTGTCCGTGCCGCACGTGGCGCGCACGCGGGAGACGCTGCCCCAGTCGGAGGTGAACGCGCCGACGGAACCCACCGGCAGCGCGTACTGGTTGAGCCCGCCCAGCGGCAGCTGCCCCTCGTCCGTACGGACCGAGCCGTCCAGGGCCAGCCGGTCCAGCCGCGCCACGCCGTCGGTACCGACGCCGAACACGTCCTCGGTGTTGGTGCCGGGCGGCAGCGCCGGGCCGAAACGCTGACCGTCCGGCACGGCCGCCTTGAGCGTCCGACCGGCCGCGATCGCCGGACCCACGCTCGCACCGGTCACCTCCACGCCCGGGTGCTGCGTCTCGGTGATGTTGAAGAAGTCGCCGTTGACACCGGCGACGGCCCCCTGGGTGTCGGCCATCCGCGAGACCTGCGCACGCGAGGCCACCGCCCCGGGATACAGCAGATCGACCCGTACCCGCGGATGGCCCAGGTCGACCCTCAGCACGTGCGCGTGCGTCACCCCCTTGGCGGCCTCGATGTCGAACTGCTCGTACGTGACACCCGGCGCGACCCGTACGCCCTTCTGGACGGCGGCGGCCGGAGCCGCCCCCGCCAGGGCCGCACCGGTCAGCGCGCCGAACGCCGTGAGAAACGCCAGTACCGCTCTGCCTGCTCCCCGTCGCCCGCGACGACCTGTCACCGTGCCCCCTGATGCCTCGTCAACCGACCGGATCCTCAGGGGCAGTGCACCAGACCACGGGTGCCGGCAGGGCGGCTGTGCGCCGACTCCACGGGAACGGCTGAAAAACGCACCCCTCTGGGTGCTTCAGCCGTCGCCCGTTCCGGTGTCGTACGGGGTGAAGTGAGCGGGCGCGTGGTCGATCGGCAGACCCGGCCGCCAGGCGGTGAGGGCCTGCGCGCTGCACACGAACAGCTCCTCCGGCAGCCGGTCCAGGGCGAACCAGCGCCAGCGGCCCACGCTCTCCCCGGGCTGGTCCGACGGCTCTCCCCGCCAGGCGGCGACCCGGGCGGCCACCGTCACCCGCACGACACCACCGGCGTCGTCGAGGAGCGTCCCCAGCAGCCGGACGTCCTCCGGCCGGGCGTCGAGCCCCGTCTCCTCGCCCAGTTCGCGCACGACCGCCTCCTGCAGCGACTCCCCGGGCTCCACCGTCCCGCCGGGCAGCTCCCACGTCCCGTGCCGGTGCCGGCCCAGGAGCAGTCCGCGAGGACCGTGCAGGACGGCGCCGACCCCGAGCGCGGCGTGGGCCACCGGCGGCTTGGCGGTGCGCGGCCGGGAGGAGACACGGACCGGCCGTGTCACCCGGAAGAGCCGGTACGACGCGTGGTTGCCGGTCTGCGGCGCGTCGAGGACGTCGACCTGCTCGACGCGCAGCCCGTGCTCGGCGAGCAGGGCCGTCCACAGCTCCGGTTCGAGGACCCACATCTGCACGGTGACGTCCCCGCCGCCGGCCAGCCGAAGGATCTCCGGCCGGGCGACGACCTCGTCCGACGGTCCGTCACCGTGCGAGTTGGTGTGCAGCACGGTGAAGCAGAGCCTGCCGCCCGGCTTGAGCGCAGCGGCCAGGGCGGGCAGCAGCCGGTGCGGGTCGATGTACGGCACGGCGTTGACCGAGTAGATGACGTCGTACGGCTCTGCCGAGCGCAGATGCTCCACCGCGTCCGCCCGGACCAGGCGCAGCCCGGGCAGGGAGCTGTAGCGGGCGCGGGCCCGTTCGTACTGCCCGGCCGAGGAGTCGACCGCGTCCACCAGCGCGCCGTGAGCACGGACCAGATGGGCGGCGTGCCGCGCCGGACCGCACCCGAGGTCCAGCACACGCCGTCCTGTCAGCTCCCCGAGCACCTCGATCTCCGGCCCGGCGCCCTCGAACCCCCAGTCGATCCGAGCCACCTCGGGCAGCACCGTGCCCCGCCGCAGGTGGTGTGCTCCGTACGTGCGCCACGCCTCGGCGTTGACGGCCTCCGGTCGGGTCGCCAAGGCTCAGCCGCCCGCTACGGCGTCGCGCGGAAGGACCGTGACCCGGTGGAAGTTGCACCCGGCGAGCCCCTGCTCCTCACCGGCGGGCCGGGTCTGATGGGCCTTGAGGGCGATGCTCACCAGGCTCAGCAGCAGTTCGATGTCGGCCTCGCAGTCGAGATGGACCGTCACCCAGCACGATCCGGGCACCAGGTGGATCGCGCTCGAACCGGCGAGGTCGTAGTGGAAACGCTGGACGGCCCGGCGGGTGAGGTGGAGATCCACGTCCCGCGTCGAGTGGAAGTGGACGATCTCGTCACGGACGGAACGGAGCGCCCGTCCGGTACCGCAACTCGCCGGGCCCGCCATCAGGTCGGGCCAGGCCTGCAAACGCTCCAGGGCGCGCTGGGCCAGGGTCATGGTCCTATCGTCGCGTGCTTACCGTGCCGCAACCAGAGGTTGAGCGTTTTGTAACCGGGACGTGAGGTGACGGCCCGGGGGCCGGGGGCGGGGAAGTGCGTTGGGCTCAGGCGGAGTTGTCGACCGGTCTCAGGTAGCGCTTCCAGTCCCGGTGGCGGCGCGGATCGGCCTCGCCTGTGGGCCGGGGCCGTCTCAGGCCCGCTCGGCGACGGTGGCCGGATCGTCCAGCACCGCCCGCACGACCGAGTGCGCGGCCCCCAGCAGCGGCCCCTGAGGCCCCAGTCGGGACACGGACACGGGACAGGCAGGACCCGCCGTGCGGCGCGCCAACTCGTCGCGCAACGACGGCAGCAGCCACGGCGCCAGCCCGGACAGCTCCCCGCCCAGCACCACGCTCTCCGGGTCGAGGAGGTTGACCGCCCCGGTCAGGGCCACCCCGAGCGCGGTGCCCGCGTCGCGCAGGGCTCGGCGTACGTCTTCGTCGCCCTCCGCCGCGCGCCCCGCGAGCAGCCCGACCCGGTCCTCGTCCGGCTCCAGACCGGCCGCGCGCAGCACCGCCTCCTCGCCGGCGTACTGCTCCAGGCACCCGCGCCCGCCGCACGCGCACCCCGGGCCGTCCGGCTGGACCGGCACGTGCCCCAGCTCGCCCGCGAAACCGCGGGTTCCGCGCAGCAGTCCGCCGTCCACCACGACCGCCGCGCCGATGCCGATCTCCGCCGACACGTGCAGGAAGTCGCGCGGCGTGCCGTCGCCCAGCCAGAGTTCGGCGAGCGCGCCGAAGTTGGCCTCGTTGTCCACCGTCAGCGGGAGGTCCGCCGGCAGCAGGTCGCCGAGGTCCGTGTCGTGCCAGTCGAGGTTCGGGGCGCGTACGACGGTCCGGGCGTCGCGCGCCACCAGACCCGGCACGGCCACGGCGAGACCGGCCGGCCACAGCCCCTCGCCCTCCGCCTCGGCGACGACCCGGCGGATGAGTTCGGTGAGCTCGGCGAGCACGGGCCCGGGGGAGCGGCCGCGGTTCAGGCCCTGACGTATCGCCCGGGACCGGGTCGTGCCGCGCAGGTCCACGGCACAGACCGCGAGATGGTCGACGCCGATCTCCGCACCGATCCCCGCCGGGCCGCGTCCGCTCAGCGCGAGCGCGGAGCCGGGGCGGCCCACCCGGCCGGGCCGTTCGGGCCCCAGCTCCTCCAGCAGCCCCGAGCGGATCAGTTCGTCGACGAGGGTCGACACGGCCGCCCGGGTCAGGCCGATCCGCGACGCGACGGCGGCCCGCGACAGCGGCCCCTCGGCACGGACGGCGTGCAGGACCCGGGCGAGGTTGCGGCGGCGCATGCCCTGCTGGGTGTCCGGCAGGGCGCGTCCCGGCCCGGCCGGACGGTCCTCGTGCAGCGGTGCGGTCATGCCTGACGCCAGTCCTCAGTGGGTGTCCGTGGGCCGCTCCAGCAGCGGAGCCGCGTCGGAGAGTACCCCGGCGATCCTGGCCAGTGTCTCCTCGTCCCGCTCGACGGCGTCGAGCACCGGCCCGGCCGCCGTGTTCCAGCGCCGGGCCACCGCCGCAGGGTCCTCCCCGGTCAGCACCCCGGCCGCCTGCGCGGCGGCGCCCAGCGCCACCAGCTCCTTCGCCTCGGGCACCTGCACCGGACGCCCCGACAGCCGCCGTACGGTCTGCTGCCAGGCCGTGCCCCGGGCACCGCCGCCGATCAGCAGCAGGGGCGCCGAGGGGTCCGCGTCCTCGTCGAGGACCAGGTCGAGCGCGCCGAGCAGGGAGTGCACGGCACCGTCGTAGGCGGCCTGGAGCAGCTGGCCGGCGGTCGTGTCGTGGCGCAGGCCGTGCAGCAGGCCGGAGGCGTTGGGCAGGTTCGGGGTGCGTTCGCCGTCCAGGAAGGGCAGCAGCGTGACGGCCGTGCCGGGCTCGACGGCCTCGCGGTCCAGACCCAGCAGTGTCGCCACGCGGTCGACGGCGAGCGTGCAGTTCAGGGTGCAGGCCAGCGGCAGCCAGTCGCCGCGGGCGTCGGCGAAACCGGCCACCGTGCCGCTGGGGTCGGCGGGCCGCCGCTGCGACACCGCGTACACCGTGCCCGAGGTGCCGAGGCTCATCACGGGCACGCCCGGACGCACCCCGAGGCCCAGCGCCGCGGCGGCGTTGTCGCCGGTGCCGGGCGCGACCAGGGTGCCCTTGGAGAACGGCAGATCATGGCTGTCGCGCACCGTGCCCGCCACCTCGCCGGGCCGGACCACACGGGGCAGCAGGGCCGGGTCGAGCCCGACGTGCGCGAGGATCTCCTCGTCGTAGCCTTCCGTCCCGGACGCCCACCAGCCCGTCCCGGAGGCGTCCCCGCGGTCGGTCGTGCCCTGGCCCGTGAGCCGCTCGGTCAGGTAGTCGTGGGGGAGGCGCACGGCCTTCGTGGCGCGGACCGCCTCCGGCTCGTGCTCGGCCAGCCAGGCCCACTTGGTGACCGTGAAGGAGGCGGCGGGCACGCTTCCGGTGCGCTCGGCCCAGAACTTCGCGCCGCCCAGTTCCTCCGTCAGCCGGCGTGCCTGCGGCGCCGAGCGTACGTCGTTCCACAGCAGGGCGGGCCGCACCGGCTCGCCCCGGTCGTCCAGGGTGACCAGACCGTGCTGCTGCCCGCCGACCGACACCGCGGCGGCCTCGTGCGCCGCGTCGCCGCACTGGCGCAGGGCCTCGCACAACGCGTCCCACCACTGACGCGGATCGCTCTCGCGCCCGGCCCCCGAGGAGACCGTGTGCGGCGCCTGGCCGCTCGCGACGACCCGGCCGGTCGACGCGTCGACGACCAGCGCCTTGGTGGACTGGGTGGACGAGTCCACGCCGACGACGAGCGGACCCTCGGCTGCTGACATCGGGTTTCTCCCTCTGCTCTCGTCCCGAGACACCTTGTCTCTTCCCAGGAAGGTGCTCGCATACTAATTTGTAAATCGGCATGACGAAATAGCCTCAGCGAGCAAGGAGCCGCGGCATGAGCTACCAGCCCACCCCCGAGGACAGGTTCACCTTCGGCTTGTGGACCGTCGGCTGGCAGGGACGGGATCCCTTCGGCGACGCCACGCGGCGTGCCCTCGACCCCGTCGAGACGGTGCAGCGCCTGGCCGAGCTCGGCGCCCATGGCGTCACCTTCCACGACGACGACCTGATCCCGTTCGGCTCGAGCGACACCGAGCGCGAGGCGCACATCAAGCGCTTCCGGCAGGCGCTGGACGCCACGGGCATGAAGGTCCCGATGGCCACCACCAACCTCTTCACGCACCCGGTCTTCAAGGACGGCGCCTTCACCGCCAACGACCGCGACGTGCGCCGTTACGCGCTGCGCAAGACCATCCGCAACATCGACCTCGCCGTCGAACTCGGCGCCCAGGTGTACGTGGCCTGGGGTGGCCGGGAAGGTGCCGAGTCGGGCGCCGCCAAGGACGTCCGCGCGGCCCTGGACCGGATGAAGGAGGCTTTCGACCTGCTCGGCGAGTACGTCATCTCCCAGGGCTATGACCTGCGCTTCGCCATCGAGCCCAAGCCGAACGAGCCGCGCGGCGACATCCTGCTGCCCACGGTCGGCCACGCCCTGGCGTTCATCGAGCGCCTGGAGCGTCCGGAGCTCTACGGCGTCAACCCCGAGGTCGGACACGAGCAGATGGCCGGGCTGAACTTCCCGCACGGCATCGCGCAGGCACTGTGGGCGGGCAAGCTCTTCCACATCGACCTCAACGGCCAGTCCGGCATCAAGTACGACCAGGACCTGCGCTTCGGCGCCGGTGACCTGCGCGCCGCGTTCTGGCTGGTCGACCTGCTGGAGTCGGCCGGCTACACCGGCCCGCGGCACTTCGACTTCAAGCCGCCGCGGACCGAGGACCTCGACGGGGTGTGGGCCTCGGCGGCCGGCTGCATGCGCAACTACCTCATCCTCAAGGAGCGTGCCGCCGCCTTCCGCGCCGACCCGGAGGTCCAGGAGGCCCTGAGCGCGGCTCGCCTGGACGAGCTGGCCCAGCCCACCGCCGCGGACGGCCTCCAGGCCCTGCTCGCCGACCGGTCGGCCTTCGAGGCCTTCGACGTGGAGGCGGCCGCCGCCCGCGGCATGGCCTTCGAGCGTCTCGACCAGCTGGCGATGGACCACCTGCTGGGGGCGCGCGGCTGAGCGCACGCGCGCGTGCCTCCGTGTCGGCACGCGCGTGTGCGGATCCCTTGGCCGGTCACGGGGCGTGTGACCGGCCAAGGGTCCGCAATACTCCGGAATCATGCGATCCACGCCATGAGCCCGTATCAACTTCCGTGCGCCCCTCCCGCCTCGAGCGGGGCGCGGCGACTCTGGTCGGTATGGCCATGCCACCCGTACCGCCTCATCCGCCAGGGCCTCCCCGGCGCCGGAATCCCCTGCTCGTCCTGCTCGCCGTGCTCGTGGCCGTCGCAGCCGTGGCCGTCGTGGTGCTGATGGCCAGGGGCAGCGACGACTCGGCGGACCGGGAGCCGCCCGCCGAGAGCACGAGCCCCACCCCCGCCCCGTCCTTCGGCATTCCCACAAAGTTGCCCACAAAGCTGCCCACCGAGTTGCCCAGCAACCTGCCGACCCGGCTGCCGTCGGGCTTTCCCAGCGGGCTGCCGAGCGGTCTGCCCAGCGACCTCGAATCGCTCCTGCCGTCCCTGGACACCGGCGAGCTACTGCCCTGAGCCCGGAGCAGCCGCGTCTGCGGCGGCGAGTTCCGCCGACGTCAGTGCCGTCGCCGGATCCTGTGCGGCGCCTCCCGAGGGCAGCCAGCGGCCGCGCTCCTTGTGGTACGGCCACCACCGGCCGTCCCGGCCGAGGCGCAGCTGGACCGGTGCGCCGACGACCGTCCAGCGGTTGCCCCGCGCCCGCAGCTGCGGCCGCTCGTCCGTGTCCCAGGCCGACTCCAGTGCGGCACGCGCGCGTGCGAGCGTCCCGCCCTGTGCCTTCCACTCCTCGTCGAGCACGGCCAGCGCGGCCGTACCGCCGTGCCGCCAGGCACGGACCGCCGCCGCGAGCCCCTCCCGGCCGCGTCCCGACCCGTCGGCCAGACGGTCCGCCACCTCCTGCCCGGGGTCGCCCGCGGCCAGCCGTACGGCGTCTTCCGAGACGGTCGGGTCCGCGTCGGAAGGGTGCCGTTCGGCCGTGTCCCGGAGTGCCTCGGCGAGCAGGCGGTGGGCCTGTACGGCGGTCCGAGCGGCCAGGAACTCCAGCGCGGCCGGGTCGATGCCCGGGGCGGGCGGCGTCTCGGTGTCCAGGGACGGCGGCACCCCCGGCTCATCGGGGAGTGCGGGCAGGGGCGGCAGCGGAGGCAGGATGTCACCGGCCGCGTACGCCTCGGCCGCGTCCACGCCCTCCTGGCCGGAACGCACCGTGGCTGCAGCGGCGCCGCTGCGCGACTGGAGAGCGTGCAGCAGGGTGGCTTCGTCGCGTCCCGCATCAGAAGCAGGACGAAGGGGTCCTGGTCCAGCAGGCGTGCCACCTGGTAGCAGAGCGCCGCCGTGTGCCCGCAGTGGTCCCAGGCTCCGCAGCCGCACTCCGGCTCCAGATCGCCCAGGCCCGGCAGCAGTTCGACGCCCGCGGCCGCCGCGTCCTCGACCAGGTGCGGCGGCATCTCCCGGTCCAGCAGCGCCGCCACGTGACCGGCCCGCTCGACGGCCATGTCCAGGAAGTGGTCCCACTGTCCGGGCGAGAGCTCCGCCAGCAGGACGTCGGCCCGGTGTGCCGTGCGGTCACGGTCCTGGACGACGGCCGTGAGCCGCCCGGGGCGCACCGACACCGCGCCGACCGCTCCCGCGCGGGCGAGCCGGCGACCCGTCCTCAGCTGCGCCGAGTCAAGTGCCGTGTCCTCCAGCGCCTTCAGCCAGGCCTGGCCCCACCAGGTCTGTGCGAAGCCCCGCCCGTGCGCGGGCGGCAGCGCGGCGAACGTGCGCTCCTTGTCACCGTCGTGCCGAGTCATCGCAGACCCCCTCGTAGTGCGACCAGATCCGCCAGTTCCGCGTCCGTCAGCTCCGTGAGGGCGGCCTCGCCGGAGCCGAGGACCGCGTCGGCCAGCTCCCGTTTACGGGCCAGCAGTTCGGCGATGCGGTCCTCGATGGTTCCCTCGGCGACGATCCGGTGCACCTGCACGGGCCGGGTCTGGCCGATGCGGTAGGCGCGGTCGGTCGCCTGGGCCTCCACTGCCGGGTTCCACCAGCGGTCGTAGTGCACGACGTGCTCGGCCCGGGTGAGGTTCAGGCCGGTGCCCGCCGCCTTCAACGACAGCAGGAACACGGGCACTTCACCGTCCTGGAAGCGCCGCACCATGGCCTCGCGCTGGGCGACGGGCGTCCCGCCGTGCAGGAACTGAGAGGGCGTGCCGCGGGCGGCCAGGTGCCGTTCGAGGAGGCGGGCCATCTGCACGTACTGCGTGAAGACCAGTACGCCCGCCTCCTCGGCGAGGATCGTGTCGAGCAGTTCGTCCAGCAGCTCCAGCTTCCCGGAGCGTCCGGCGATCACCGGCCGCTCCTCCTTGAGGTACTGCGCCGGGTGGTTGCAGACCTGCTTGAGTCCGGTCAGCAGCTTCACGATCAGTCCGCGGCGCGCCATGCTGTCCGCGCCGGCGATCTCCGCGAGCGCCTCGCGCACCACGGCCTCGTACAGGGCTGCCTGCTCCTGGGTGAGCGACACGGCGTGGTCGGTCTCCGTCTTCGGCGGCAGCTCGGGGGCGATCCCCGGGTCCGACTTGCGGCGCCGGAGCAGGAACGGCCGTACGAGCCGGGCCAGCCGGTCGGCCGCGGCCGGGTCCTGACCGCCCTCGACGGCCTCCGCGTACCGCCTGCGGAAGGTGCCGAGCCGGCCCAGCAGCCCCGGAGTCGTCCAGTCGAGGATCGCCCACAGCTCCGACAGGTTGTTCTCCACCGGGGTGCCGGTGAGCGCCACACGCGCGCGTGCGCCGATCGAACGCAGGGCCCGCGCGGTCGAGGAGTGCGGGTTCTTCACGTGCTGGGCCTCGTCCGCCACGAGCATGCCCCACGGCACTCCGGCGAGCCGGGGGGCGTCCAGGCGCATCGTGCCGTACGTGGTGAGCACGAACTCCCCGTCGGCCAGGCCGTCGAGGCCGCGCCGCGCGCCGTGGAAGCGCCGCACGGGTGTGCCGGGGGCGAACCGCTCGATCTCCCGTTGCCAGTTGCCCATCAGGGACGTCGGGCAGACCACCAGGGTGGGCCCGGCGGACCGGGCGTCGGTCTGCCGGTGCAGGTGCAGGGCGATGAGTGTGATCGTCTTGCCGAGCCCCATGTCGTCGGCGAGGCAGCAGCCGAGGCCCAGCGAGGTCATCCCGGCGAGCCAGTTCAGGCCCCGCCGCTGGTAGTCCCGCAGGGTGGCGGCGAGGGCAGCCGGCTGCTCCACGGGCTGCTGCGCCTCGGGGTCCGCGAGCCGCTCCCGCAGGGCCGCCAGCCATCCGGTGGGCCGCACCTCGACCCGGCGGCCGTCCACCTCGGCCCAGCCCGTCAGCGCCGCGCCCAGCGCGTCCACCGGCGTCACCTTGTGGTCCTGCCGGGAGCGGGCCAGGCGGACCTCCTGAGGGTCGACCAGGACCCACTGGTCGCGCAGCCGCACCACGGGGCGCTTGGCCTCGGCGAGCCGGTCCAGCTCTTCGCGGCTCAGCCGCCGGTCGCCCAGCGCGAACGACCAGTCGAAGGCGAGCAGCGCGTCGGCGGACAGGAACGACGGCATGGCCGGGAAGACCTGACCGGGCTCCGGCTCGTCGTCGGAAGGCCCCACCTCCGCGCGTGTGGTGAGCTCCCGGGTCAGCCCCTTCGGCCAGTGCACGTCCACTCCGGCCGCAGCCAGCGCCCGGGCGCCCGCACCGAGCAGCTCGGTAACCTCCTCGTCGGCGAGCTCGACCGCGTCCGGCACGGTCGCCGACAGCAGGGGCGTGA